>JBAWZD010000002.1:0-271994 GCA_037143195.1 bacterium
GCAGGAATCGAACCTGCGACCCTCTCCTTAAAAGGGAGCTGCTCTACCAGCTGAGCTATGGGCGGAAGTTGTGCTCATACATGCACAAGTACCTCGAAAGTACCATAAATTAAGCTTTTAATCAACTTTCTGGCGAAGCAGGCGCGCGCGGTATATACTTAGCTTCTATGGATACAGCCAACAAAAAGACTCTCACCGCTCGCATTATCATTTTTGCTCTCATTATCATCGCCATCGTCGTCCTCATGCGTGTCGTCGTTCGAGCGACAAAAACCGCTGGAACATACGACAATTTCGCTCAATGTCTCGTCACAAATGGTACAAAATTCTACGGAGCCTTCTGGTGCCCCCACTGCCAGCAACAAGAACAGTGGCTTGATGCATCACGCCAAAAGCTTGCAAACGAAGGACTTTATACTGAATGTTCGACAGCAGATACTCGCGGACAAACTCAAGTCTGTATCGACAAAGGCATTCAGAGCTACCCAACATGGATTTACAAGGACGGAACTCGTGATGTCGGCGAACAAAGTCTCGCCAAGCTCTCCCAAAAGACTGGTTGTGCGCTCCCTGGAGCAGCGGCCGCAAATGCGTCTGATACAAGTGGTGCAAGTCTTGGAGGAACAACGTCTTCAAGTGCTGTAACGAAGTAATCGTATGACACCTTTTGCTCTCGTCTGGGATCAGGTCATGTCAGTGTCCGTATTCGCGGGGATTTTTGCGAGTTTCGGGCTCATCATTGCACTGCTCATGCCCCACACCTCGTACGGAAAATCCGTTATCGACTTCGTGCACAAAAATATTCTCGGTGTTGCGTTTTTTATAAACTTCGCAGCGCTTGTCGGAAGCCTCGTGTACTCAAACGTCATTGGCTATCCCCCATGCCTCCTCTGCTGGTACGCTCGTGTTGCTTTCTATCCTCAAGTCATTCTCTTTGCCATCGCTATATTTAAGAGTGACCGCAAGATTATAGATTACGCACTTGGCCTCACCGCCTTCGGTCTTCTGATTACAGGATTTCACTCGATGATTCAGTGGGTTGGTGAGTCCCCTATCCCGTGCAGTGCTGACGGTATCTCCTGCGTCACACGCCAAGTCTTCACCTACGGATTCATTACGATTCCATTTATGGGATTCATTGGATTCTTGGTTTTGTTCCTCTGTTTGTATCTCTCAAAACGCCAAGCAAAGTAAGGCTCGTTTCGGTTATCCCCAACTACATCTTCCGTATCCACACATTCCGAGTACAATAGTAAGCAAGGAGGGATTGCGGAATCTTCAACCATTGAAGTTACCCACTTTGGGTTTTTACAAGAATGATTGACCCGCATCTCGAAGATGTTCACACACTATTATTTAGTGAATAATCTTTACGGTTCATTGTCGGTAGGGGGATATTCCCCAATAAAGGCTAAACAGCCTGGCATAAGATTCTGAAGACATTCGGAATTTGATGCCAGGCTGTTTTTTTGTGTGGGGAGTACAAAGGGCGGGGCGCGCTACCGCGCGCCCCGCCCACAACCTACTTCGCCAGCACTCGTAAAAGAAAAGATTCCAGAGCCGTTTCCATATCAACTCCCGAAACAAGCGTCTCGTGATACATCGTCGTCAGAATCTCGAGCATTGCCATCAATTCTTCCCGTGCAAATTTTTCTGCTCCACGTCGAGCCTTCTGGTACACAAAAGGATTCAATCCCGACTCACCCGCCGTCTTTGCGTTGCCGGCAATAAGCATTGATTTCACCACCCAATATATTTTGCCGTGGAGCTCACGTGCTTCAACACCGAGCGATATTGCCTTGCGGTACAATGGCCACGCGAGCGATCGTTTGCGATCCGAAAAAGCATCCGTCAGTAGGAATGAGTTGAAGGCTTCCTCCTTCTTCGGCTTGTCTTTCAAATCAAATTTTTCAACAACCCCCTTTTTGCTTTCAACCTTTCTCAAAAATCCAACAAGCAGTGCGTTTTCAACAATAATAAATTGGTGCGGACTCTCGGCAAGGACAGGTATGAGTGCTTCAACAGCATCGCGAAGTTCTGCGGTATCAGCCACGCCAGAAAGCACCGACACGATGGTATCACCAAAGAGCGACTGACCTTGTGCCGTATCACGCACCGCGTCAACAGAAAAATTCACGTCAGTGTACGTGCGGATATCTGCGCCGTGACGTCGCATCGGCGCGAGCAATGTCTCGAGACGTTTTGCTCGAGCACTCGTATCTAAACCAACAAGGACAGTAAGCATGGAACAAAAATATGATTAAAAACGTACCTGCTTTTTGTATTCACGATATGGTGCACCGTACTTTTTTTCGAGATGTGCTTCTTGTTTCTTGATGAAGAACAATTTACCAAACAAAAACGCAATGATTGTTGTGACAACCATAAAGACAGATCCAAAGAGAAGTGCGAGACCGAGTGTCATGAGAAAGAGTCCGTACTGTGTTGGAGTGCGTGTATATGAATATGGTCCGTACTTAAAATGGTGATGCGCGACCTCTCCGTTGTTACGCGCATGGCCACCCTTTTCAGAAGCGGCTTGTGCCCAGACGGAAAGAAGCGTGCCGAGTATGATCAAAAAGAAACCGACAGGCTGCGTCCATGGATAGGCAAAATTGACTGGCCACATCATGTCGAGACCGAATCCGATGACGACGGCGGCGAGGTATACAAAGTATGAGTGGGCGAGAAATTCGTGAACGAGCCTCCCTGAAGCTGCTTCTATCTTTTTGAGTTGTTCATCCATATGCGAAGTGTACACCAGAGCGCTTGTCCCGACAACCTACATTCTCCCTATGCTATTTCTGCTTGATAGCAGGCTTCACAATATACCTGCTCTACTCGCTCTGGAGCATACGCTGTTTCAAATGAATTTGAGCAAGCACCTTCATGGGTATGTGTCGCCTTGTCACACATACAGGTGCGAGACCAAAGGGTGCGCGGATTTCGTTTTCCCATACGAGTTTGGTGGCGACACTCAAAATCCTTGTGCGGAATCGGCAAGCCAAGACGTCGGTAAAATTGTAACTCGCTCGACGTAATGCGAAAATTCTTGCCACAGTCTTCACACACAAAAATACCTTTCAATATTTCATCACTCACTTCGGCGATAGTGCGAGGCATCACATCGAGTGAAATAGTCTCTTTGCCAAAGGTGCCAGTCGAGAGATCTTGCCAGCGGAATCCTCGCGCAAGCGCCTCATCTTTTGTGAGCGGGAAATATTCCATTGCGAGGGTCTCGTTGTATCCATGCGGAGACATATCCCCCGGGAAAAATGTTCCATACGTTCCGTCAGCAATCATTGACGCAACAATTTTTTGTTTGAGTACGTCGTACTCTTCTTTTGTATATGCTTTGTTTAAAATAGAATACTTTGCTTGATTCAAACGAATGCACCCAAAACACGCAGTCGAATTGTAACAACTGTCAGAATATTCACATTCGTTTGAATACATAACGTAGATAGAATGTTTTGATTTGCTCGTCTGAAGAATCCCCATCATGTCATAACACAATTCTGGTTTGTAGTAGACATTGTTGCAGTCCTGACAATCAATCGGCTGTTCGCTGTCTGCCATGTAGGAAGAATTCTTTGTGTCGGAGGCATCAAAGAGACGCACGCCTTCGTGACAATTGAACATATAGTCCCCTGTCGCATTGTGACACTTGGTCGAAGTCGCATATTTTACGATTGATTGTGCCTTCAATTTTGCATACTCTCGTTTGGCTTCTTCGATTGATTCATAACTACTCAAAATTTCAGCTTTTTTCTGTTCATATTCTTCCTTGGTACATTTCTGGTTGAAGATCGAATAGTTCATGTGACGACCGTTCGTACAGAAAATACAATTTTGTGAATCACGCAAATCAAAACAAAAGAGCAAATCGGTCGAGCTCTGACAC
The DNA here is from genome assembly GCA_037143195.1 of bacterium. Taxonomy (GTDB): domain Bacteria; phylum Patescibacteriota; class Minisyncoccia; order Phycocordibacterales; family UBA9973; genus CAITQP01. The sequence continues at coordinate 3,905 of JBAWZD010000002.1, forward strand.
TGTTCAGAATACAGACACTTGAAACATTGCCTGCAATCAATACATTCATAACAAAGTTCTGAATCATACACGAATGCACAATCACACACCTGCTTGCTCCGCATGATGAGACGCGAATACATCGAGTCCTCGTTCTGCTCAGCTGCAAAAATGAGGTAGCAATCTTTGTTGTCGGCAGCGTTGTTTGTGTAATCACTGCGCACCGAATCAATCACGAGCAGCGCAATGCGTGGAACTCTAGATTGCAGTTCGCGGAATTGCTCGAGAAATGGTCGAGTCTCATCGAGGTCCATCGCATACTCGCGTGGGTCCCATTTGTCACTCCACCAACACGTGTGACAGTACACAGGAAAAGCAGTTCCGCTCGGATAGAGCGAAATACTGTCCTTTTGACACAAATCACATACACGTTTGTAGAGCGTGCGTTCATTGCGATATGCGAGACGTCGCGCCATGCGACAGTCCGGACACAGTTTTGGAAGCGGAGCATTCACCTGCTCGTAAAACACCTGATCCTCAGGACGGATTACGAATTCTTTCGAGCACGTAGCGCAGGTTTTTGTCATACTTTTCGAGTATACACCTTATTTCAACTCACCCCAATTGTCGCCTGCCGAGACATGCACTTCGAGTGGCACTGAGCGTCGGCCTTTGAGAAACTCCTTTGGGATTACATTTTTCATAGCATTCTCGACGAGGACGGAAACTTTTGCGACATCGCTTTCTTTGACTTCGTACACGAGCTCGTCGTGGACTTGGAGGACGAGATGTGCGGAATCAATCAGATGCTCTGTGCGGAGCGCTTCATCTGCTGCGCGGATCGCAATCTTGATACAGTCGGCAGCCGTGCCTTGGAGCGGAGCGTTCCCTGCCTGACGCTCAGCACTCGCGCGAAGATATGGGAGCGGCGAACGGAGATCTTTGAAATTGCGTCTGCGTCCAAAAAGCGTTTCCGTATAATTGTGTTTCTTGGCAAACTCGACGACGCTGTCAGAATACTCACGAATCTTTGGAAAACTTGCGAAATACGCATCGTGAAATTCCTGCGCTTCTTTGCGCGACGTGCCGAGATTTTGTTGGAGGGCAGTCACACCCATACCGTACAGAATGCCGAAGTTGATGACTTTGGCAGTGCGGCGCATGTCGTGTGTGACTTCATTTTCTGGTACATGAAAGACCCGACTCGCCACAGCCGAATGCACGTCTTTGCCTGCTTCAAATGTGTCGATCAAATAGTCGTCACCCGACATGAGTGCGGCAACACGAAGTTCGATTTGTGAGTAATCAAATGCGACAAGTTTATAGCCGTCCGCTGCGACAAACGCCTCGCGGATTTGCTTGGCGAGACCGTCGCTCCCTGGAATATTTTGCAGATTGGGATTTTGAGAATTGAATCGTCCGGTCGTCGTACCAGCTTGATTGAATGTGGCATGAATTCGTCCACCCTCATCTACCTGAGCCGGAAGCACATCAATATATGTGGAGAGCAATTTTGAGAGTTCACGATAGCGCAAAATCTCATCAATGATTGGGTGCATACCTTTCAATTTCTGAAGTTCACTTTCGCGTGTGGAGCGCGCACCACCTTCAGTCTTTTTGAGTTTGGTTCCTGTGCCTTCGCCAACTTTCAATTCATCAAAGAGGATTTCACCGAGCTGTTTGGGTGAATTGATATTAAAATCACGTCCAGCGAATGCTTTGATACGTTTCTCGATACCATCGAGTTCGGTATGGCCAATCTCGGCGAGTTTTGCCATTTTTTTAACATCGAGCTTCACTCCATACTTCTCCATATTCTCGATGACTGACATGATTGGAAGTTCAATATTTTCGTACACATATGTCAGCCCTTTGTCTCGGATATCTGCGAGGATTTTTGTTTCCGCTTCGGCGAGTTTTTTGGCTCCTCCGTAATACAAAATATCTTCTGGCGTCGGATTGTTGAGATCCGAATTCAGGAGCCACAATGCAAGACTGAGTTTTTTGAACTGTATCGGGTCAATTGATTCCTTTTGTTCATTGACGCCAGTAGCACCGTCGGCGCCAGCATCACTCTTCGGACTCACCCCAAACAATGTGTGCACGCGAGGTGTAAGCGCGCGGAATTCGAGTTCACGAAACAGCGTCTCGACTTTTGCGAGATCGGCAGATTCTTGAAATGTTTTTTCTGGGACAACGAAATCAATCGGAGCATCTCGACGAATCGTCGCGAGCGTTTTTGAAAAGAGCGCCTCCTCTTCCCCGTTTTTCAAAAGTTCGACGATGCGTGGCTTCACGACCTTCGCGACTTCGGCTTCATCTTTCTGTAATTTTTTGTAGATTGATTCAATCGAGCCAAACTGCGTAATCAAATCTGTTGCGGTTTTTTCTCCAATGCCAGCGATACCAATAATATTGTCGGATGGATCACCACGAAGTCCCTTATAGTCAGGCAACAATTTAGGACCAAACCCAAACCGCGCCTTCACGGCATCTTCGTCATACATGACAGTATCGTTGAGCCCTTTCTTGAGTGTAAAAACTTGAACCTTTGTGCTGTCGACAAGCTGAAGCGTATCCATATCGCCAGACGCAATCACGATTTCGATATTTTTGTCGGCCTGCATTTTCTCAACAATCGTCCCGAGAATGTCGTCAGCCTCAAAGCCCGGAGCATCGTACATCGGAATATTAAACGCTTCAAAAATTCGGCGGGAGCTAATAATCTGAGCCACAAGTCCTTCATCAGCTTTCTGGCGAGTGCCTTTGTACGCTTCATACGCCTCATGACGAAATGTTTTCTGTGGGAGGTCGTAACAGGCAACGATATAGTCAGGTTTGAGATCAGTGGCAATCTTCATGAGCATGGCACTAATGCCATAGAGAGCGCCGGTGGGCTCACCTTTTGAGTTCGAGAAGTCAGGCATCGCGTGATATGCGCGGTGGATGATGGCGTGAGCGTCAAGGAGCACAAGGCGCTTTTTAGTGTTTTTGGATGCGGTTTTTGCGGACATGCCTGAAGTATACTCGGAGTCGCCCAAAAAGAGAAAAGGCTAATTCTAGTAGAGAGAATTAGCCTTAGTATTTTTTTTAGTGGTTGTATCCACTTTTATACTTTGACCCCTCATCATCGAGATAAATCTTTTTTGCGAGATATATCCACAGGAGGATGCTCGCCTTAACCTTGCCGCTACGGATGTCTTTCCCGTAGCGCCCAATGATGCAAAAAATCAAAAGCCCCAAGAGAACCGCCCATTCGAGCGGTGCTTCTGGATCTAAAGAGAATCCCATTTGTTGTAATTCAAGCACAAAACGAATCACTAATCAAAAAACAATGTGACGTTCATTCTCGTCGACATGTGACAATGCCACGTGGTGTACTTTTTGATGCATGAGTTCAGGAACTTTTTCGGGCCATTCGATAATGATGAGATTGTTTGGATTCGCTGTTAGTTCAGCCCAACCGAGTCGTTCGAGCTCGCGCGATGATTCGAGACGATATGCATCGATGTGGATGAGCGCGGAAAATACTCCCCCACTTTTCAATTTTGGTATTTCATATTTTTTCATGATGACGAATGTCGGCGAGATGAGTTGATCTTTGATGCCGAGTTCGCGAGCGAGTGTTTGAGTGAGCGTGGTTTTGCCTGCGCCGAGGTCGCCGGAGAGCGCGACGATAGTCGCGCTCTCCTCACGACCACGCGAAAGAGCACCGAGTAATTCACGTGCCACAGTCGTAATTTCATCTTTTGAAAACGTTGTATTCATTTGCTCCCGAAATACTAACACGGCGCGCTTCCTGTCGGAAGCGCGCCGTGTATAGTTTGGCATTATCGGATTTTGGACCCGAGTGAAAACAATCCTAAAGCTTAGTGAGGCAAATGATCGCCTTGGTAACCACCATTCTGCGGAGCCTGTTGCTGGCTTGGAGCCTGCGGTGCACCGTAGTACTGATGCACGACTGGCTGAGTAGCCATACGCTGTGCATTTGCACGGTGGTAGTAGTAGCGAGCAATGAGGATCAAGAGAAGGATCAAACCGAGGAGCAAGACCCATCCGAGGAATGTTGTTGGGAAGAATCCTGCACCGAAGAATGCAAGGCCGGCAAGACCGACGCCATTCATAACCGGAGTTCCAACATTGTTCAAGACATACGCGATCGCACTATCCTGCGCCTTCGAAGGAGCAGTAAATGCGAGCGTTGCTGTCGTAACAAGATTATTGCCATTTGTTACGTTTGCATCAGCGACTGCCATGATAGTGATTGTTCCTTGTGCGTTTGGAGCAAGTGTTCCAAGAGCAGCTGCAACCGTATTATTGGTTGTGAGCATTCCCTGTGAAGCTTGCTTAAATGTTACGCCAGTTGGAAGGATCACGTTGAGCACTGCGTTCGAAAGTGTTGATTTCGAAATGTTCTGGTACATGACAGTGTAGGTAATCGCGTCGCCAGGAGCAACTGTCTGGAATTGATCAGTGATCGAAAGGGACACATATGATGAACCACCACCAGTTCCTGAAACATATTTCGTGACAACGACAGGGGTCGTATCGTTCAAATCTGGTGTTGTAAACGAGATGATTGAACCTGAGTACTGCATGCCTCCCGAGAGAGCGACGATGCGGTAGTAGTACGTCGTGTTTGGACTCGTTGTGATTGTGTCAAAGTAGTTTGTCGCAGTCACACTTGAGAGTGTCTGACCTGAAGTCTGACTTCCCAAAGCCTGTGATGTTCCGTATTCGAAGTGCACCGTTCCCGTTGCATATTGCTGTCCTGCAATCACGAGACCGTTCAAGCGGACTGAGTATGAAGCAACGTTTGTTGCAAGCGATGTGATCGCAGCGAACGATGTTGAGCCACCACCATTTGTTACAAACGAAAGTGTTGAACCGTAGTTTGTTCCGTACGAATTTGTTCCAACGAGCTGGAAGTAGTACGTCGTGTTTGGAAGAAGATTTGTGAGATATGCCGAGACAGCTCCTGATGTTGTCATCATTGACTGTGTCGGAGTCTGACTGTAGAGATTGTACTGGTTCGTTCCGTAGAGGAAGTAATATGTTCCGTTCGTACATGAGTACGTCGAGTAGTAACAATTTGAACTGTTGTTTGAGATGTAGCCGTTCAACGTAGCGCTTGTATTCGTTGTTGACGTTGCGCTGTTTGTTGTAACACTTGGAGAAGTGTTGGTCAGATTGTTGTACGAGTAGATTGTCGTTGTTTGGTTCAAATTGTTTGAGCCATAGGAACCATATCCGGTGAGGGTATATGTCGCAGAACTATTACTACCCCAGAGTGGAGCGGTTGTGATCGTTCCTGAGAGCTGTGAGGAAATAAATCCGTTTGGTCCCGAGACCGAAACTGAACTACATCCTGAGGTCCACCATGTGATCGTTGTCGTTGCACCATTTGAGACTTGCGGCTGTGTTGGTGTAATTGTCCCTGTACAGTAATTGTTGCTTGCTGTTGTGACAGTGATTTGCTGTGTTGGAGCAGTCATCGAACCATTTGAAGCAGTCATTGTGTACTGGTTCAATCCATAGATTGCGCCAGTAACAGTTGAATATGACGAGACTTGTGAAGGGATTGACGTTGTGTAGTAAACGTTCGGTCCAGAAATCGAGACTGAAGTACAACCTTGTGTTGTCCAATAGAGTGTTGCTGTTGCTCCAGAAGAAACAGTTCCCGGTCCAGAAAAGTTTGTAATCTGACATGAAGCAACTGTTGGGATCGTGATTGAAACAGTCATTTGTACTGGTGTTCCATCAGCGCGGTATCCCTGTACAACGAAATTGTTCGAAGTATTCGTCAAAGCGCCAGTACTGATAGAGCCAGATTGACCCCATCCGATAGTACCCTGTGGACCAGCGACCGTAACTCCGTTACAGCCAGAACTCGTCCAGCGCAACATTGTTGAACCGCCACTTGTGACAGTGTACTGATCAGCCGTCATGTTTACGGTACAGGTAGCATTATTTGTCACCGTCACAAACTGTGTTTGCGGAACAGCAGAAGTGTCTCCGTTCCCTCCGTTTATAGTAAATGTCGTGTTTTGTGTAAGCGGTCCACTCGACTGATTCCCGTTCAAAGCAGTTGAACTGAAGCCGTTTGTTCCTGTAACAGTGACGTAGGTACACCCAACGCCGGAAGTCCAATTAAGCTGAGTTGCATTTCCACTCTGAACATTTGTTGGACTTGCAGTAAGACTCAAAGAACATGAAGGATTTGTTGTCTGACTCACGGTGAAGTTCACAAAAAGTCGTCCCTCGTGACACCATGCGTTTCGAACTGTTCCGGTTACAGGACAATCCATATACCCCGAAACAGACCCGAGGTTCAAACCATTTCCAAAAAGTTCTGCACCGGTCTGACCATTTGGAAGTGGTGTTGTCATCATTCCTGTTGAGCCACCCTGATCTTTGTACCAAACAACTGATTGAAAGGTAAGATTCGATGGAACAGAAAAGCTTACGTTGCCAGTCGATGAGGCAGTCGCAGCATTTGATGCTGAGATAGAACCAGAGAATGTCTGATTCGAAGTGTGCGTCGCTGTCTGTGGCGAAAGACGAATAACGACATTGTTTGCCGTGTCTGTGCCCGTATTGTGATAGTCAATGATTACATTGACACTAGTATCTCCTGCACTTGAGACAGAAGTTGGATAACAGGTGTGTCCACTGTGTGAGGTCGACGGTGTTGCCACCATGACGACAGGACAGTCGGAACCAGCTCCCCCAATCGAGTTGTCGTTAAATGATGCAGCGCGCGCATTTGGCACGATCATCATAAAACCAACCACAGCGAGTGTAGCGAGCGTATACGAATATATTTTTTTCATACTAATTGAATTCATGCTTCTAAAATCAAAACTAATAATCTTCTCGGTGTGTCATCTGACCGACGGCACCATCTCAATCTTTAACGTATCCGTTCAAAACTGAGATTGTGCGACAAAGAGAATTGGATCCTCTTTGTCACATAAACATTTTTTAATTACCACTTTTTAATAACCACCGCCATTGGTGATTCCGGAGCCACCGGCTCCATTGTTGTAGGTACCAAAATTATGGTACCCGTTTCCGACACCCCCACCATTCGTAATCGGGTATCGCACGTTGTGCGGTGCGGCCATACTGTGCCCACGGAAAGAATAATAGTTCCCATTGAAACGAGAATTATGATTCCTCGCAAGCGAGCCCATGTTGTGCACTTTCACTGCCCCACAACTCAGAAATTCAATCACAAGAGATCCGATTGTCCCCACAGTATTGAGGACTGCATTGTAATTCTGCATGTGTCTGGTATGTTTATCCGACTGAATGCCGGACTCCAACCATTGAATGTACTTATCCTCGGATATCGACCGAGTATTTCTGGGGACAAGCTCCGGATGGAGCTCCAGGAAGTTCGTTACGATAGCAACCGTGTCTGCCCAGTTACGAGCACCTACAAGAGCATCGATCTGAACTTTCTGTGATTTCACCTCTATTTTCATCTTGGCGAATTCCAACTCAAGGTCGCCCACCCTTTTGTCAAGGTCAGCGAAGTGCTCTTTGTCGTCTTTCTGCTGGGCTTCCAGCTTGTCGAGCCGTGCCAATATAATCTTGGTGGTCTTCGATAGGCCGCCACTTTTTTTGTGGCACCCACACGCGCACGCCTTAGGCGGGCAATGGATCGTGCAGTGTTTGCATGTATCCTGAGCAAACGTCTTGTTTGCCCACATTCCTGCAATTACGAGCAGGAGAACTACTAGTATTCTTTTCATAAATGAACATTTAGTTTTTTTACATTTGAATATATTATATATCATTTGTCTATAAAAGTCAAGGGCCTGTATCGCCTGAAGTTCCTTTGTGCGGTATACTATTTCTAGACCTATGCCCCAAGACTTTGATGACAAAATCGACCGTAATATAGCGGAATTTCGCGCACAGGAAGAAGAGGCGCTCGCGAGCGTCCTTGCGACCTCAAAATACGACATTCCTTACGTCAATCTCTCAACGACGGCCGTCCAAAATGAGGCACTCCGCCTGGTTGCCGAAGAAGATGCTCGTCGAATCAAAGTCGCTCCATTCAAACTCTCTGGCAAAGAAGTTTCCGTCGCGATTCTCGACCCATCGAGTGACGATGTGGTGACCTGCTTCGAAGAACTCGAACACAAAGGCTGGACTCCCCGCCCGTTTATGGCAAGTCATGCAAGTCTTGAACATGCGTGGGCTCGTTACAAAGAAATCTCTTTCGCCCAAGAATCTCGCCGTGGTGGTCTTGATGTCTCAAGCGCGACGCTTGAGGATCTCGCAAAAGAAATCAAAAATCTCGGCGATGTGAAGCGTATCGTCGACGAAATCACGACCGGCCACGAGACTCACGCGACGTCTCGACTGCTGGAGGTTATCCTCGCTGGAGCTATTTCGCTCCAATGTTCCGACGTGCATATCGAGCCAGAAGAAAAGCAAGCTCGCGTGCGTTTTCGTCTCGACGGAGTTCTGCAAGATATTCTTTTTCTTGACCCAAAACTGTATCACCTCCTCAACTCACGCATCAAACTCATTGCCGGATTAAAGCTGACCATCGTCACCAAAGCGCAGGACGGACGTTTTAGTATCTTTGAAAACGGCGTCGAAATTTCGATGCGTACTTCGACGATTCCTGGCTCCTACGGCGAATCAATCGTGATGCGTATTCTCGACCCAAAATCGATTCAAGTTGATCTTGCGAACATGGGTATTGAGCCAAAACTCTTCACCATCATCGATGCTGAAATCAAAAAACCAAACGGCCTCATTCTCATTACCGGTCCGACAGGAAGTGGAAAAACCACGACGCTGTATGCGTTTTTGCGCAAAATCTATAGTCCAGAAATCAAAATGATCACCATTGAAGATCCAGTGGAATATCACCTCGACGGCATCACGCAAACACAAGTTGAACCTGGATATACATTCCTCGATGGATTGCGCGCAGCACTTCGCCAAGACCCAGACGTGATAATGGTGGGAGAAATTCGTGACGGAGAAACAGCAAAAATCGCAGTTGAATCTGCACTGACTGGACACATCGTGTTCTCAACACTGCACACCAACAATGCGGCCGGAGTCATCCCCCGCTTGATTGATCTTGATGTAAATCCAAAAATTTTGGTCTCCGCACTTTCGCTCTCTATCGCTCAGCGTCTCGTGCGTAAACTCTGCACCGTATGTAAAGTCGAGCGCCCCGTAAAACCGGAAGAAGAAGCACTCCTCCGCAAACTTTTAAAACAAGCAGCAGACCAAAACAAAAATATCGGCGCGTATAATCTCACGGCCGACATGCCAATCAAACTCTTTACCGCTCCCGGATGCGAAGCATGTCACAACACCGGATACAAAGGACGTATGGGTATTTTTGAAGCAATCAAAACAGACGAAGCAATTGAAAAAATAATCCCAACCAATCCAAGTGAGCGCGAAATCAAACGTGTCGCCGCCACCCAAGGGATCTTCAACATGCAAGAAGACGGCATGGTCAAAATCCTCTCCGGCATCACCTCTATCGAAGAAGTGCAAAGCGTCGTGGACTTAACGGAAGAATAATTTTTTGTTCAGTCGCGAACAAAACCGAAAGACACTTCTTTGAAGAAGGCCTTTCGCAGGCGCTTGGCGCCGAGAAGCCCGCGAGCGAGCACGCGAGACGGGTTGCCTTTTCAAAGAAGCGTCTTTCGGTTTTGCCCACGAGGCAACAAAAAAAGCATAAATCTCTAAATAATCCTTCAAACAGCTAGGTGTTAAAAGTAAGGAGACCGCGGAGGATGGCTGCAGCACTTCCGGAAACGAGCCCGGGAGCCAAAACGTCCTTTACGAGATCCTATACGGCCCAAGAGCCTGATCACTTAGAGATTTATGCCTTCTTTAAAACGACAACCCATCTATCGTACTCCCTATCGCGCATCGCGCAAAGGGAACAAATGGTATACTGTGTGTATACCCTGTGCAAAAGGTGGGTATTGATTCAATTACATGTAGTCTAGCATACGATGTTTTAAATGTCAACCCCCTATCCACACCCCATGAATGACCCAGAACAAAAAAAGGAATACGACTCATATCTCGATCACACACTCCGACCGAGCACTTTTAGTGATTACATCGGCCAAGAATCGATCAAAGAAAATCTCAAAATACTTTTGCAAGCAGCAAGTGAGCGCAACCATCCAGCAGAACATATTCTTTTTTATGGACCACCAGGACTCGGCAAAACAACACTCGCGCATTTGATCGCAAAAGAAACTGGTCGTTCACTCAAATCAACATCTGGTCCGGCGATTGAAAAAGTTGGAGACCTTGCATCAATCCTCACCAACCTGCAACCAGGAGATATTTTGTTCGTGGACGAAATTCACCGCCTCAACAAAACGATTGAGGAAGTCCTCTACCCTGCAATGGAGAGTGGTGTGCTCGATATCATCATCGGCAAGGGTCCAAGTGCTCGTACGATCCAACTCGATCTTCCTGCATTCACTCTCATCGCAGCGACAACGCGCATCGCGCTCCTCTCTGCTCCACTGCGCTCACGTTTCTCAGGCGGAACATTTCGTCTTGAATTCTATACTGAAGAAGAAATCGCCAAAATCATTCGTCGCAGTGCAAACGTACTCGGTGTAACAATCGACGATGAAGCGGTGATTGAAATTGCAAAACGTGCACGCTTCACTCCTCGCACTGCAAACTATTTCCTCAAGCGCTGTCGTGACTATGCGCAGGTGCACAAAAAAGATCTCGACAAGAAAACTGTTTTTCTTGCACTTTCACTCCTCGGCATCGACGAGCAAGGACTTTCAGAAAGTGATCGCCAAGTCCTCACTGTCATCATCGAGAAATTTAATGGTGGACCAGTTGGCTTGAACACCATCGCCGCCGCAACAAGCGAAGAGGAAGCGACGATCGAAGAAGTCATCGAGCCATACCTCATTCAACGAGGACTGCTCGATCGCACAACACGCGGACGTATTGCCACAAAGAAAGCGTACGAACATCTTGGGTTTGAATATCCGGAGCAGTAGATATCAAAAACCGGACCTTACAGGGTCCGGTTACATTACATAGTGGCCCGCCGACTGAGTGCTTCCAAAAATTGAAAGCTAAAAAGTATGAACCTCGCGGTTCTGGGTGGAAGATGATGGATATTTTCCATCATCAAATAACAAATCAAAGTTATCAATTTATTTTGGTTTTGGGGCCAATGATAGCGCATCTTCCCTTCAGAATCAAAAAGCTGTATGCTGATTTTGTATGTCAGGACACAATAAATGGTCACAAATTATGCGCCAAAAGGGCGCGAGCGACTCCAAGCGAGCTCAACAATTCGGCAAACTTTCGCGTATGATTTCGGCTCAAGTGAAGGTTGCAAAAGGCGACCGCAGCGCAGTGCTTGTACGCCAAGCAATCGAAAAGGCGCGTTCGGCTGATATGCCACTAGACACCATCGAGAGAGCTATCTCCAAGGCTACGGAGCAGAAAGACCTCGAAACCATCGTCTACGAGGCGTATGGCCCCGGTGGAGCGGGTCTCATCATCGAAGCACTCACCGAAAACCGCAACAAGGCGGCTCAGGAGATTCGCCACATCCTTTCGAAAAACGGTTTTGCTCTTGCGGGCATCGGCAGTGTCATGTGGGCGTTCCAAAAAATCGAGGGTGAACTTACTCCGACCATGACCGTTCCCCTCTCTGAAGCAGACACAAGTCTCTTGATGAAACTCGTCGAGGAACTCGAGGCGAACGAAGAAGTCCAAGAAGTAATCACCAACGCAGAATAACTATATGCGCATTCTTGGTATAGACCCTGGAATTGAACGCGTCGGCATCGCCATTGTCGAGCGCGTGAATGGTAAAGAGACGCATCTTTACTCGGCGTGTTTCAAGACGTCATCAAAACTCGCGCACGCGGAACGTCTTGCACTCATTGGTGAAGAGCTTGAACGGGTGATCGCCGAATGGTCTCCGAATGGAGTCGCGATTGAAAAATTGTATTTTGAGACAAATACAAAAACGGCTATGAGTGTGGCGGAGGCTCGTGGGGTGATGTTGTATTCGGGAGCGCGAGCGAAGCTCGCGCTCTATGAGTACACTCCGCTCCAAATCAAAGTCGCAGTCACCGGCTACGGCAAAAGCGACAAACACGCCATCATGGACATGGTCCCTCGACTCATAAAACTCCCCAACCGACCTATGATTGACGACGAAGTAGACGCGATTGCGATCGCACTCACCTGTTTCGCGTACGAAAAAATATAGTTTTCCCCAACTCTCCTCGCAAAAAGGTTGCGAAGAAAAACTGCTTTTGATACAAATGGATGCGTACAAGGTCGTTCGTAATAATAGTATTCATATAGTATATGCAATTTGAAGAAGATGAAGTTCGCCAGTCAGATGAAGATCCAGAATTCACGGGCACCGCGACAGACGACAGTGTAGACGATGAATTCATTGACGACGATGACATTCCAGTCGACGAGGAAGGAGAACTCCTCGACGAAGATGAGGACGAGGAAGACGACGAAGTCGCAGCAGACCTCTAGTTTCCTTCGCAAAAAGAAAATGCCCAAGCGTACGCTTGGGCATTTTCTGTATTCGTTCTTATTACTCGTAACGGAAGAATCTCATTTTACCAACACGGTATGTTCCTTTTTCTGGAGATGCTCCCACATCAGTCACTTTTTGGTCATTCTCAAGATGTGTGACCGCTCCTGCTTCGACAAGTCGACGTGCCTCCGTCTTTGAACTTGCCACCTCGGCACGCATCATCAAATCAATGATAGTCGCATACTCCCCTGTGACAACGGAAACATCTTCAGGGATTTTCTTTTCCGAAAATGTTTCTACCCAAGAATTCTCCGCAGTCTTTACGATCGCCTCTCCGTGGTATATTGCGACAATCTCACGGGCAAGTCGCATTTTGATATCACGTGGATTCGTCTTGCCATCGGTAAGCACTTGAGCAATCTCCTTGACCTCATCAAGCGGAGTGTATGTTGTGAGTTCGAAGTATCGAGGAATGAGCGTGTCAGGGAGCGACATGATTTTGCCGTACATATCGTTTGGCTCATCTGCGATACTGACATAGTTGTCGAGCGACTTGCTCATCTTCTCTTTCCCATCGAGCCCCTCGAGGATATCCATACTCATCACCGCTTGTTCTTTCTGCTTGTTCATCTTCATGACATCGCGGCCCATGAGCATGTTGAATGTCTGATCTGTTCCCCCAATCTCAAGATCACACGACCCGTAGATATTTGCGAGTAGCGATGAATCGATCCCCTGAAGAACTGGATACAACATTTCGTGCATGTGAAGTTCCGCGCCACTTTGGATACGATCCTGAAACATATCACGCTCAATGAGTCGCGCATGGGTAATATGACGCAGTGTTCCCAAGATTCGCATGAATGACACAGAGTGGATCTCTTTTGTATGGAGCATCGTCTTTTGCATGCGAGTACTGTCAAACAATACCGCCTTGCCCACAAACGATCGTGGGTCGAGCGTGTACTCCATCTTCTTGCCTTCAACCTCAACATTCATTGAGACCTTCGTATCAGGACTTGGCTCGATATCAGTCACATCCAAAAACCAATCTGAATTACAAATCCAAGAAAACACTTTTGGGTCGGTCGAAAGAATCTTTCCTACTTGATCAAGGTACGTCTGCATATTCGCTCGAATCTCGGCTTGGCTTATTTCCGGACGAGTTTTCGATTTTCCTGTCGGGTCACCGATGAGTGAGGTGTAGTCTCCAATCAAAAAGATCACCTTACAGCCAATATCTTGAAACGCGCGGAGTTTGCGCAAAATAACAGCGTGGCCAAGGTGGATATCTGGTCGCGTAGGGTCAATACCAAGCTTTATCACAATATCACCCGCATGTTCACCGCGAGCTTTTTGTGCGACTTTCTCACGAAACGTATTTTCTGGGTCGATAAGCGTCGCAATCCCGCGAGAAAAAAGTTCATCAAGATTCACTGTATTCATACGATGCACTTTACCACAAAAGGTTTTTTTTGTCCTCGGGCGCGTGATATGATTGTTTCCATGAATAACCAAACAAAAACTCACCATATTCTCCGTAATATCGGATTCGCGTTTCTCGGAACTTGCGCACTGCTCAGTGGAATTCTGCTTGTTTGGATTAGTCTTATCAAGCTCCCTGATTTCAGTTCGTTTGATAGCCGAAAAGTAACCAACTCAACCAAAATTTACGATCGTACTGGCACAATTGTCTTATATGACCTTGGCCAAAACGCTCACCGAACATCAATCCCCTACACTGAGATGGGGACAAGTATAAAAAATGCGACAGTCGCAATCGAAGACTCGAACTTCTATCAAAATTTTGGAATCGAACCAAAGGCGATGATCCGCGCGCTCATTGCTGACATCACCCACGCGGGTGCGGTGCAAGGTGGATCAACAATCACCCAACAAGTCATCAAAAAGAGTCTCCTCTCTGACGACAAAACGATTGTCCGAAAATTAAAAGAAGTCGTTCTTGCGCTCAAGCTTGAGCATGAATACACCAAAGACCAAATCCTTGGTGCGTATCTTAACGAAATTCCATATGGCGGAAATGTCTACGGTATCCAAGAAGCGTCTCAATCATTCTTCGGTAAGAACCCAAGTGATCTTACACTCGCAGAGTCTGCCTACCTCGCCGCAATTCCAAACGCACCAACACACTATTCTCCGTACGGTTCACACAAAAACGATCTTGATACACGAAAAAATTTCGTGCTTACTCGAGAACGTGACCTTGGGTTTATTACTGACACACAATTCACTCAAGCAAAAAACGAACAAGTAGTATTTAAACCACAACAATCGAATGGAATTAAAGCTCCTCATTTTGTGTTTTTCATCAAGGATTATCTTGAACAGAAATACGGAGCAGACATGGTTGAATCCGGAGGACTGAAAGTCATCAGCACGCTTGATTACGATCTACAACAATCTGCTGAGAAGGCAGTCACTGAATATACACTTGGTGACAAGAAACAAATCGACAAAGAAAATGCTGGACTTGTTGCAATAGACCCAAAGACAGGACAAGTGCTCGCAATGGTTGGCTCACGAAATTATTTTGATACAGAAATCGATGGTAATTTTAATGTCACCACAGCGCAACGCCAACCAGGATCTTCGTTTAAACCATTTATGTATGCAACAGCATTCGAAGGTGGATACACCGCTGAAACATCACTCTTTGATGTTCCAACTGAATTTAACGCAAAATGTGATCCTTACGGGAAACCATACCCAGGTGTAACTCAAGACCAATGTTACATGCCACAAAACTACGACCAGAAATACCATGGCCCAATGACTATTCGTGAGGCACTCGCTCGATCCATGAACGTGCCTGCAGTCAAAATGCTCTATATTGTGGGAGTTCAAAATGCAATCAAAACTGCCCAAGATATGGGAATCACAACACTCGCTGATTCGTCTCGATATGGTCTCGCGCTTGTGCTTGGAGGAGGTGAAGTAAAACTTCTTGAGATGGTGAGTGCGTATAGTGATTTTGCAGCCGAAGGTGTGCGTCATCCATATGCGAGTGTATTATCGGTCCAAGACAAAAACGGAAACACACTAGAATCATGGCAGGATAATCCAGTCACCGTCCTTCCAAAAGATGTCACCCTCACCATGAGTGATATTCTTTCTGACAACACTGCTCGCACACCTACATTCGGGCCAAACTCCTCACTCTATTTCCCAGACAGACAAGTCGCAGTAAAGACTGGAACAACAAATGATTACAAAGATTCATGGGCAATTGGATATACTCCATCACTCACCGCTGGTGTGTGGGTTGGTAAAAACGATAATACGTCGATGCCAGTTGTTGTGACCGCGTCCCCTGTCTGGCACGCATTCATGCAAGAAGCACTCAAAAAATACCCAAACGAAACGTTTGATAAACCCGCTATAAATCCAAACTATAATTCCCTTCCGCCAGTACTTCGTGGTTATTGGCAGGGAGGAAAAAGTTTTGTTGTTGACTCTGTGTCAGGAAAACTCGCAACAGATAAAACACCGCTCTCAACTCAAAAAGAATACGTAATCACTGACGTCCATGACATTTTACATTGGGTAAATAAAACAAATCCAGCAAGTGGTGCTCCAACAAACCCAGAAAACGATCCTCTTTATAATAATTTTGAAACAGCTGTTCAAAATTGGTGGGCTCAAAATTATACAAAATACCCAATCGTTTCAGACACTCAAAAACCAACAGGGTATGATGATGTTCACACAACTAAAAATACACCGAGTATTATTATTGGTAGTCCAAAAATGTCACAGCAGTTTAAACAAGATGATGTAGTCCCTGTTATTGTTAGTGAGACAGGTCAGTACCAACTCCAAAAAATTGATGTCTTTTTAAACAACTCTTTTGTTGGTTCAACAAAAAATGGTAATCCGCTTTTCACTTTCACCCCAAGCCAAGTCACCGGAGTACTTGTTGGAGAAAACAAACTTACCGTCACAGGTACTGATACCGCTGGTAATACAGTAACCGTGAGCGAACCAATTCAGATCACTGACTAACCAACTCGGGTGATGTGTTTTGTGAGAGGACTCTCTTTGAGTGCGAGGAGTATTTTTTGTTGTTTTAAAAAAACTTCATTCTTTTGGAGTGCACTCATTTTAATTTGAACACTTGTTCCTTTTATAGATATCTTTGAGAGATCAGAAATAGTGATTGAATTCTTTTTAAGCACTAAAAGAACAGTATTCTTTGCATCATCACTTGATTGGGCAAGCTTCGCAAACCTCTCAAGAAAATCACCAATTCTCTTCATGAAATATTATCGATTCATCGGCATAAGGAGGTAGGTAAACGAAGAATCAGATACACCCCGAATCACCAACGCCTTATTCCCTCCGTTTAACCCAATAGTAATACTATCTTGAGGGATCATAGATAAACACTCAATCAAATATCGTTGGTTGATTGAAATAGACACATCATCACCAGAAAGTGCTGCATTAATCAGTCCTGAATACTCACCAACATCGCTATTTTTTGCAACACATTCAAACCTCTTTTTTGAAGGAGAAATCGAAAAAATAATTTGATTAAATTTATCGGAAAAAATATTCGCAGCTTTTAATGTATTAAGAAGATCTTGTTTTAACACAACAACTTCAGTTAAAAAATCTTTAGGGATAATCTGTTTGTAGTCAGGAAAACTCCCTGAAACAATACGTGATGTTATATATACACCGGCGGTTGTTATCGCAACCTGATTCTCGTTAATAGTAAGTGTTATTTCGCTATCAAGTGGTTCAAGGATACGCGCCATCTCAATAATATTCTTGTAGGGGATTATGATTGCAGGAAATTCAACTTGTTTTTTGATTATTTCTTTTTTCTCCGCAAGTCGAAATGAATCGGTCGCGACAAAGTAAAGAGTATTCTTATCAACAGTTAAGTACACACTCGCGATTTCGGGTTTAATATCAGAACTTGCTGCTGCAAAATATGTACTCTTGATACCTCGAATGAATTCATTTTTAGGAATCACAACTTCAACACCAGAAATAGTAGGGAGAGTTGGAAAATCTTCGTATGAGTGTGTTTTGATTGTTGTTTTATTGTTCCCCGCAACAACGTGGAGTGTTGTGTCGTTTTGTGAAAGGCGAACTTTTTCATTTTTGGGAAGTGTATTTAAGAAACTTGAAAGCGTTTTACCATCGAGTGCTACGACTCCATCAGCCTCTGCTTTTACAGAGAGTTCAAATTCAACACCAAGACTTAAGTTGGTTGCTCGAATCTTTACTGTTTTGTTTGAAACAAGAATCAAGACTGTACTTAGTATTGGGAGTGATGCATTTCGTGCTGTCACACGATCCGCGTTCTCAATCGCGTTTACTAGTTTCTCAACAGTGGTTTCGAATATCATATATATAATAAATACTATTACTACTAACAGTGTGGATATGTGTATAAAGTATTTAAAACCTTATTCATCAATCCATAATCCCCTTCCCGACTGTGAATTTCTTCTGTGAATAAATCCACTTACCAACATCCCTTCTTTTTCCCCCTCTTTTTATTACCAGTTATTCAGTTTCTTTCCACACAATCCCAGTCGTTTTCCACACCTATTTAAACAATGCTCGTATCTGCTCCACTTCTTGAGCTACCAACATATCATTCTTCATATCGTTTTTAATCTTTAAACACGAGTGGATTACTGTTGTGTGGTCTTTTCCCCCAAGCTTTTGACCAATCAATGGGTACGACACATTGAAATCCTCTCGAAGAATATACATAACAATCTGACGAACCTTCACAATCTCTTTTCGGCGGGTCTTTTCATAGATTGAACCCTCTTCAATACTATAGAAATCAGCGATTGTTTTGACAACCTCTTTTACTGAAGCAGTTTTCTTTTGTTTTATACTATTTTTAAGAAGATTTTTGGTTTCAAGGAGTGTTGGGAAGCGTCCTTTGAGTTGGGTTTGGAGCACGATAGCATTCAAACTACCCTCAAGCTCTCGGACATTACCAACTATAACGCTCGCTATATACTCTACAAGCTCGTCAGGGAGGTTTATTCCTGAATCATGCATCTTTGCCTTAAGAATAGCTAAACGCGACTCATATTCAGGCTCAGTGATATCCACAATCATTCCCTGTGCGAAGCGAGATCGCATACGATCTTCAAGTCCAGGGATGAAATTAGGGTGTTTATCGGACGAAAAGACGATTTGTTTCCCGTTTTCATAAAAACTATTAAACAAATGGAAGAGTTCCTCTTGGGTTTTCTCTGCTTTTCCAACTAATTGCACGTCGTCGATGATAATCGCATCGTATTTGCGATATTTTTCCTTAAAAAGGTTACCCGCTCCCCTATTTGCGGAGACAGAATTGATGTAATCAATCGTAAATTTCTCTTGCGTGATGTAATAAACCTTTTTGTCAGGGTGTTTTTCTTTGATTGCGTTTCCAACAGATTGAATCAGGTGGGTTTTTCCAAGACCCGATGAACCATAGATAAACAAAGGGTTGTATTGTTTTCCAGGGCGAGCTACAGCTGCTTGAGTAGCTGCATATGCGAGTTCATTGAATGGTCCAACAATAAATGAATCGAATGTATAGCGAGGATTTAGGTTGTCGTCTTTATTTATGTAGAGATCTTTGAGTGGAAGCTCTGGATTCATTGCGAAATCAGGCTTTAGGTGGGTCATCACTTCTACCTTTTGGTTCTTCGCATCAGTCTTTATCACCATGTATTCCACACTGCGAGTATGTTCCCATGCGTTTCGAAGTACACGCATAATGAGTTTATGGAATTTGTTCGAAAGCCAATCCTTTACGAATTCATTTGGGACTCCAACGAATACAGTACCTGAATCCTCTTTAACGATTGAGGTGTTTTTAAACCAAGTACTAAAGTTTGCCTTCGATACTTCTACTTCGATCTCGACGAGGCAGTGATTCCATAACTCTTTTGTATCCATAATTCAGATTATATATGTACTCGCGTGTGTGGATAATAAATAAAACTGCATATCTCTGTTGAAAACCTGTGGAGAACCATCATACCATGAATCAACCCCGCCCCGCGCACAGATTTCGAAATTGTTGTTGCAAAATCAATCTTTTATGTTATATTGGCTCAGTATGTCATTCACCTACCAGCCAAAGAAGCGCAAGCGCGCAAAGACCCACGGTTTCCTCGTCCGCTCAAAGAGCACATCTGGACGTAAGATTCTCGCCAAGAGACGTCAAAAAGGTCGCGCTAAGCTCGCTGTCTAAATTAAACCTATGCTTCCGAAGCGTTCTCGCCTATCGAAGCAAACTATAGAAAAGCAGTTGATAAGAGCCCGAAGGATAAAAACTTCGCGGTTTCTTGTTATGTATGACAAAAAGGTTGGAGTAAACGCCCCACAGGTATCATTTTCGGTCTCAAAAAAGGTTGCAAACACTGCGGTTTTACGGAACCGCCTACGTCGACGAGGATATTCGGCCGTAGAGGCACTTATCCCCGACTTATCCCCAAGTTCCCTTATTTTGGTGTCATATCTCACCCCCGATACACAGACGCCAATCAAGGATTTAACTTTGGAAATTAAGGGTATTTTTGAAAAAGCCGGTCTTTTACGGTAAGCAATGAAAAAAATCCTTATTTTTCTTATATTGGGGTATCAAAAGGTACTTTCACCTGATACTGGCTTCATCCCTACCCTGTTTGGACGCAATAAACCAACCTGTATTTACTATCCGACCTGTTCCGAGTATGCCAAGGAGGCAATTATGGAGTATGGGGCCTTCAAAGGCGGCCGGATGGCGCTCGCTCGTATCGGAAGATGTACCCCATTTCATTCCCCAGGGGTTGATCCTGTACCCAAAAAGTCGTAACGCTTTCATTTCAGGTGTGGCTAGGATAGAATAGCACCATGCATACACTTTGGACTGCGATCTTCTATCGCCCTCTCTATAACGTTCTCTTGTTCTTTATTTCGGTTATCCCCCATGGCGATGTTGGTGTCGCTGTTATTGTGCTGACATTGCTCGTAAAGTTTATTCTCTTCCCGCTGACACAGAAATCAATCTACTCACAGCTTGAAATGAAGGCGCTTGAGCCTGAGATTGCGAAGATCAAGGAGACTGTTACCGACAAAGCAGAACAAAGTAAGCGAACCTATGCGCTCTACAAGGAAAAGAAGGTAAACCCATTCTCGAGTTGCCTTCTTGTGCTTATTCAGCTCCCTGTTATCATCGCGCTCTACTGGGTGTTTTTGAAGGGGCTTGGTACGGGAACAGTTCCTGCCTACTCATTCCTCCATGCTCCGGACGTGTTTAATATGAAGTTCCTTGGATTCTTTGATATCGCAAAGAGTAGTATCGTGCTCGCCGTTGTTGCTGGTATTACTCAGTATATTCAAGGATATTTGGCCAAAGGCCGACAGGGTAAGCCCTCAGGAAGTGGTATGAGCAATCAGTTTGCCGAGACAATGCAGACCCAAATGTTGTATGTCCTTCCCGTGATGATTGTAATCATCGCATATCGCGTATCTGCTGCTGTTGCGCTTTATTGGATTACGAGTAATATCTTTACTATAGGTCAGGAGCTTTATACGAGAAACAAGATGAAAAAGGCAGGATTAATTGCCTAATCTTCTCGGAAAAGCCCGCTATCGCGGGCTTTTCTTTTCTCAAAAATCATATGAACAACGAAAAGATACATACACACATTAAAGGACTGCTCGAGAAAATCGGCTATGTCGAGAAGGATGTTGAGGTTTCGTATGATGAGAAGACGAATACCTATTGGTTTGCAATCACCTCCCCGCACACACGTCTCCTTTTCAACCGCGATGGAGAGGCGCTGCAAGCCCTCAATCACGTTGCGACGAAGCTTGTGGAGCAACTGTTCCGTGAAGAGCAAACTCGCCCCCGAGTCGTTGTCGACGCAAACGGCCATGAGAAGAAAAAGATCGACAATCTCCGAGCTGTCGCGCACATGATGGCTGAGCGTGCGCGATATTTTAAATCGAGCATTGAGGTCGAGCCGATGGCTCCCCACGAACGTCGCATTGTGCACGAGTTCTTGTCTGAGATGTCCGATATTACGACGGAATCGAAAGGAGAAGGCAAGAATCGTCACGTGGTCATCAAATATACAGGTGGAATGTAAACAAAAAACCTCTTGGAATTCCAAGAGGTTTTTTGTTTGCTAATTTATTGTAGGAGAAGGTGACGCTTGCCTCGAAGTGTCGTTCGGTGGTGTGAGGTTGAACGACCAGAGTGAGTCGTCGTTCTTGTTTGTGAAGAAAAGATACCCCTCTTTCTGGTCAATTGCGAGGTTTGTAACATCGAGATTGTTTCCTTCCCCGTCGTCGAGAAGAGTCGTTCGGCCACTTTGCGGATTTATTTTCCAAAGAGAATCATTGAAGTGCGCAAGACCCTGATACCAATCATCCGGATATGTACCCGACGGTACGTCGGTGCTTGAGCCGCAGTAGATGGCAGTGCTTGTGCTATTCCAAACGCATTTTTCAGGAAGAGTAGAAAGCCCGGTATTAAATTCGAGTCCGTCCGATAGATGTTTTACGTAAAGGACAAGCGAATTGTTTTTTGAAACACTGTAAAGGACATTCTTTCCGTCGGGACTAATCTTTGTGGTGAGCCCATTAACGTCGCCAACAATTTTGCTAAATACTCCGTTTTTTAAGACAAAGTAAGCATTTCCCGCGACGTTTGCAGATGCCTTTGTTGTTACAATCGGATTTGTTGATGACCAATCAAGAAGCCATTCTGAGAACGGGCTTGAGAATAGTTGCGCCTTGGATGATCCGTCGGCTTTCATTGTCATTCCTGCCACGCCGGAGGTTGTCGGAAGGAGGAAGAAGAAGTTTTTTGAATCAAACGAGGGTACGATTTCAGAAATATTGTCGGGAAGAAAATCTCCTCGGGTCGTACCGCTCGTCGTTGCATCAATTGCTGGGGTTATTTGGCCAAGGAACGAAGAGATTGTTTGATTGTCGCTTCCAGCATATCGAAGAACGACCGCTGCGCCATTGTTCCCAAATACCGCCTCGACAGTATGGGCAATGATTGTCCCCGACTGCTTGATGAGCCCTTCTTTGTTTGCATTGATATCATAAATATATCCTGTTCCCTTTTCTGCGAACCGAATGACAGGGAGAGGCGCTGGCGCAAATTTTTGAGCTCCTGTGGGGTCGTTGATGTCAACAGTAGCAACAGGTTTTGTTACTACGGGCGGAAGAACGATGAGTCCCGCAGTGAGCTTTGTTGAAAGTTGAATAAGACGAGGGGCCGGTTTTGCTTGGTCTGTGTTTGAGGGTTCAGTATTTGTGTTTCCTGTTCCTACATTTGTGCTTCCTGTAGAGGCTGGCGTTGTCGTTTTGCTTGGTCCAAACGGAAACAACGATCCGATGGATGTTGTCGGTGACCCAGGAGTAGACGATTTACTTTGAAGCGAAAAATAGAACCAAACTCCGAGAAGGAGTAAGAGTAATGCGATGATAACAAGAAGTGTTCGTCGAGACATTCGTATCTTTATTGTACCACGGAGGAATGAGCCCTACCACCCGCAGTGTACGTGGTTTTCGTGTTGGCTGTTTGTTCGGTACCCCGTTACTGGACAAGCGATAAAACTATTTTGTCCTTTTCCAAGCCCATTGCAGGGACCAAATATTTGTCGAGGATTTGCTCCGGCCGCTCTGCAGATGTCCATAATTTTTTTGGCTGTTGTTGTGCTATATGAAAACGAAGCTCCTCCGATATCAAACGCGAGACCTCGGTAGTGAGCTGATCCCTTTGTGTGTTGTCCGCCTAACAGTTCTGTGACATTAACTGAGCCAACATTATTTGCAACAACAAGGAGTCCTGCGAGCATTCTTGAATCAAGACTCGCCTGTATTTGCCCGCCTTGTCTGGAGGGGCTTGTCCACGCGGCGACTCCATTCGCTGTGTCGGTTATGTTTTGGATAACACTCGATTTCGCGTCTTGTGATCCCCATGCGGGACTCAAGGTGATATTTCGATTTTGAAGAATTTGTTTTGCAAGATCTTGGGCTGACCCCGTAGGCAAGGTTACTGTCATGTTAGATGGGCTATCACCGGGGACACTAAGGCCTGAGTCGTCGCTCTCGAGTCCTTCTTCTCCTAAATCTATTTCTGCCTGCGGAGCCGAAACAGTAATATTCACCAAGTTAGGGTTAATGGTATTGAGTATGAGATATGAAGAGAGTGCAAGCACTACTCCCCCAAGAGCACCAATGATACGAGTCTTTGCCCCCTCCTTCTCTCCAACTTGTACACTCGACATATATTCAATACCACCAACGACAACCATGAAGACAGCAAATACCATGATGAGACCCATGATGAGCTTAATCATTCCTTTGAGGTAATCACCAACACCAGTAGAGACATTTAGCTTCCCTGTTGGATCAATCTTACCCTGAGCATCCACAATGGGAAGTGGTGCAAGCATACAGTAGGTGTTGTTCTGTCCGTCTGTGGAACAACCGTAGGCGTTTGGGCCGAAGCCGGCGGTCGTACTTGTTCCACTTGTTGAGACGCTTGGGACGGTGAAGTCTTTGAAGGAGGTAAAAAACAAATCATTAAATTTGAGAGCAAAAACATACTGTCCTCCAGGGAGGAGTCCTGTAAGTGTTATTTTAAACGAGTGGGGATTGTTTGACGCGTCGAGTGCTGCTTGGTCAGGAATCTTTGTCTGCCATGAAATCGCTTGAGCATACGTGCCAGCCGATGAAGTCTGTGACTTTACGCCACTGTACCAAACTTTCACATCGTTCCACTGACCGTTGTTTTTTATTTGATCAAGCGCTTCTTGGTTGAGGTCCCCCGTGATTGTTACTCCGTCAGCTGTCGGTGTTGTTACAAGATTTGTGACATCGGGGCCAGATTTTCCGAGCGGAACATCCATGATGTTAAAATACTCAATGTTCGTGAGGGGCCAGCTGTCACGTGTAAGCGCGCTCTGCAAGAAAATCTCATCTCCAAAAGTGCCGTAATCGGTGAATTGGGGAATCGTACACGTAAAGTTTGGGTCTGTGTCAGAGGAACTATCTTTGACACACTTTTTTCGATACAAGAAAACTCCGTTGATGACGCCTGTTGCATGGGTTTCAAGATATGCTTGGTTGATACTTGGGTCTGTTATGAGAACATAGGCAAGTTCGACTTGGCGTGAAAGAGGAGCAAGGGAATAATAGTCAATGAGTGCCGGACCATCCAGCTTGACGTGCATTGTTCTTGAAAGCACTCCGTCTGTGCGCGCGGTTTCAGTCTGTCCAATGAAAGCTCTTCCTCCCCCGACGGTGTCTGCTCTAGTCGTTGGTGTGTTAAATAAAAAGGCAGACAAGAAAAGTGCACTAACAATGAGAATTTTTTTGTACATATTACTGCAAGTGAAGCGTTAGACTCGACTGGAGTTCTTGAAAAAGTTTTGTCGTGTTCAACATTGAAACATTCACGAGGGCGTCTCCTTTGTCGGAGTTACTTCTGTGGAGAAAGAGAGTGTTTGGGTTCGCTGGTGAGTTGAGTGTGTTCCCATTCAGCGACCACGTGTATGAAATCTGGCTTGAGGTTGGGTTGCCTGGGGAAAAAAAGTATGGAAACACGACGAGCGAGACATCACTATCCTTTACGGTGTAATCATCGGTAAGAGCATGATTGTAAAGCGTTCCGTAGAGAGGGCTCCCTGCGTACCACACAAGTTTTGGGTCAGACGGATCAAGCGCAATATCATTTGAAGCAGCGACTGTCCCGTCTCGTCCTGAGATATCTAATCCGATATGTCTGGTTGGATTTACATAGTCCATCGCAGTAGAAAATACATTTTTACCAAAACCAGAGTGTGCATCGTCCGGATTGTATTCGTCGCGCCATTCATACAAGAAACCGCTCGTCGGAATGAGCGATCCTGCACCATCAAGCACTTGTGGAATTGCAACGAACTTCACTTTTGATTCAGAGGTGACCAGTGCTTTACCTCGATAAAATGGGGGCACGACTGAATCAGTTGCTTGCCAAAGGATGTCTACAGAGGAAGGAACGACGGTAATTGTTTGAACGATAGGAAGACTGCCAACGGGCGTGATTGTTACGGTTACAACTGTTGGGCTCCCAAGTTTTTTTGTTGTGATTGTGTATTTGTTGTATCCAATCCCGCCAACAGTTTTGCCTCCATCGACAGTCCAATCAATCTCGGCTGTTTGAAGTGAGAATGAATACGTGTTTACTGTCAGTGTTACTTGTTGATTTGGCCCAGGGCTTGTTGGGAAAAGGCTGACCGAGACACTCGCGCCCCCAAGTGCCTGAGCGTTCGTGATGTTTGCAAAAGAAACGACACATAGAACGATGAGAACAAAGATGGTGCATGCTCGACGAATCATCTTTCAATTATACGACAGGAGCGCCGAGAACAAAAGGAATTATGTACGATTTAACAACCCCACCCTTCCGATGTGAGTTTGTTGTAGTTGTTGAGGACGGTGTCTACGTATCGCTTTGTTTGACGGTAGCTCCCTGGGCGCGGTGTCCAGTTTACATAACACTCCCACAGCGTCGTTCCGGGGCAACTTGCGCTCGCTTTGTTTGCTTTTGGGCCACCGTTGTATGCCGCGGCGAGGTTTTTGAGAGAAGAAGCATCACAAATATTGCTTGCCGGTGCGTTATTGCAGGCCGTTGTTTTGAGAGTTTCAACATATTTTGCTGCTGCGTCTGCTGCCACGGACGGGTTTGACCATTGTGATTGATCAGTATATCCGAGTCCTCTCCATGTTGCTGGCATCATTTGCATTAATCCGTATGCCCCTACCGAGCTTGTTGCGGTAGGATTTCCATTCGATTCTCGATACATGATTGCTTTGAGGAATGTGCACGAAACATTGTGTTTCGTTGCTGCTGCCGCGAGCACACTATTGTAATCAGTATTGTTTGACTTCACGTCCGTCGTTCCGGTTGGAGCGGATCCGCTTCCTGCCGTTTCTGGTGGCAGCGGCTGTCCAATATCTGCTGTCGGAGTGTAGTCATCATCCATTTTTATCACCGCCTGCGGAGCCGAAACAGTAATATTCACCAAGTTAGGGTTAATGGTATTGAGTATGAGATATGAAGAGAGTGCAAGCACTACTCCCCCAAGAGCACCAATGATACGAGTCTTTGCCCCCTCCTTCTCTCCAACTTGTACACTCGACATATATTCAATACCACCAACGACAACCATGAAGACAGCAAATACCATGATGAGACCCATGATGAGCTTAATCATTCCTTTGAGGTAATCACCAACACCAGTAGAGACATTTAGCTTCCCTGTTGGATCAATCTTACCCTGAGCATCCACAATGGGAAGTGGTGCAAGCATACAGTAGGTGTTGTTCTGTCCGTCTGTGGAACAACCGTAGGCGTTTGGGCCGAAGCCGGCGGGGGTTGTGCTGGCAGCCACATCACTTGGGATGAGGAGGTCTTTATAGGAAGTAAAAAAAATATAATCGTTTGTGTTTCCTGGTCCGTATTCAAGAGCAAAAATATATGATCCATTTGGTTTCAGGCCCGTGAGTGACACTTTGAAAGACTGAGGGTTGTTGGTTGAATCAAGGCCGGCCTGGTCAGGTATCTTGCTTTGCCAATTGACAATTTTTGCGTATGTTCCTGCTTGTGATGTTGTTTTTTCTACTTCCGAATAAAAAAACTTAAGATCATTCCACTGACCCTCTTTTTTTAATTCGTCGAGAGCCGCCTGGTTAAAATCTCCTGAAATGGTCGCTCCTTCTGTTGTTGGTGTAACTACGAGGTTTGTAATATCTGGACCAGATTTTCCATAGGGAACATCCATAACGTTAAAGTACTCAATGTTTGTGAGTGGCCAGCTGTCCCTTGTAAGAGGTTGTTGAATGAATATCTCATCAGCGAATGTTCCATAATTACCAATTTTGAGTGTAGTGCATGTGAAGTTCGGGTCGTCTTTAGCGGAGGTGTCATGCGTGCACTCTTTTCGATATACGAAAACCCCGTTGATGATTCCAAGAGCATGTGTTGTCAAGTAATCTTGATTGATTGACGGATCAGTAACTTGCGTGTATGCAAGTTCAACTTGCACCCCTACTGAATGGTACAGGGTAAGTGCTTCAGGGTTTAATTTAACGTGAATTGTTCGAACGAGTTCTCCGTTTGTGCGAGAAAAATCGGTGCCTTCGATCGAAGCAGCTTCTTTCCCCGTTGCGAAGTCCGCATACGCTGGCTTCGTTGGTGCGAGGAAAGCAATAAGAAAGGCAATCGCTAAAAGTGCTAGTTGGGAGAAAACTTTTTTCGTGAATCGCATGTACTAAATAGTACTACCCTTTTACTGCTTGGGCTAGGTCTGAACGTGATTTTTGAAGTGCGAGAATTTGTGAAGGGTCACTCGTAATGAGCTGGTCTTCTGTGTACGAGGCAATAATTTTGATGGCAACGTGCTTAAGGCCTGCGAAGAATATGCCCTCTCCTTTGTTACATTCAAGCAAAAGATATTTTTCTTCATCGGTGAGGTTGAATGTTTTTTGGAGTGTATCAACAGTTGACGGTGACTGCTTGAGGAGGAGTTGCAGTGAGGAGTTTGTAACAATCGGCACTCCGTAGGGGCTCTTCATAAAGTCGCCCACGTCTTGAGTGATTGTTGCAAGACCAAGGAAGTATTTACGTCCACGTTTTGCAATCGAGAAAAGGAACGAAGCAGTATCTTCGGACTTCATCATCCACCACGCCTCATCCACGACAAGCAGGCGTTTCTTGATGTTTTTGCGAACCTCGTTCCAGATGAAGTGCGTCACGATGTACATTGCTGCTGGCTTGAGATCGTCTTCCATGTCTCGCACTGAAAAGACAACGAATTTCTTGTTGATGTCGACGTTTGATGGCTGGTTGATGAATCCTGCCCATGAACCGTGCGTATATTTTGAAAGGCGTGAGACAAGTGACTCTGTTCCTTCCATTCCGGTGAGCACCATTTCAAAGTCAGAGAGGAGTGGTGGCTCGACTTGTGAAAAATCAGATTCAGGTGTGATGTCTTTGATAGCGTACGTTTCCATGATTGCACGGTCGATAACAGAATCTTCTTCTGGGGTGAGTCCTCCAAGCATGATACGGAAGAGTCCAACGAGATTGATGACGTTTCCGCGGAGAATATCGTTTGCAGTCTCCCCTTCGCCTGGGAGTGGAAGATCAAACGGGTTGATGTGTGAGCCAGAGTTGAGGGAGATATTGAAATAGCGTCCACCGAGTGCTTCAGCGAGGCGTTCATATTCACGTTCTGGATCGATAACGATGACTTCGGTATCAAACATGAGTGTTCGGATGATCTCGAGTTTTGTCGCGTATGATTTTCCGGCTCCAGATGTCGCGAAAATGATTGAGTTGTAGTTGTCGAGACTGAAGCGGTCGAAAATAATGAGTGAAGAATTGTGGCGGTTCACTCCATAGAGGATTCCTTTGTCTGCTGTCAGGTCAAATGAGACGAATGGAAAAAAGCTCGAAAGAGGTTCCGAGTTGAGCTTTTGGTATATCTGAAGGTGGTCGTCCTCGAGCGGAAGGACACTCTTAAAGCCGTCGTCTTGCTGGAAAAGTGCGGGCTTAAAATAAATCAGCTTTGATTCGAGCATCGACTTGATTTCGTTCTCTACCTTGTAGAGTTCAGTGTCGTTGTCTGCGTATATTGTTAGATAGAGACCAACATCAAACATTTTTTCCTGTGCTTGAGTAAGGCGGTCACGCAAGTCCTCAAGGTTGCGGTTGGCCATATCGAGCTGTGGGTCACGGACAAGACCTCTCGCCTCTCGAGTCATGATCTGACTTTGTACTTCAGCAACTTTCTTTTGGAAGTCTCGAAGAATCTGCGCGGTGTCTGCTGGGTGAATCGTAATCGAAATATCAAAAACTTTGTCGAGGTTGATGACTGGAGAGAGCCAATTGTCTGTAAGCGTGGAAGGATATGAAATGACGAAATAGGTTCGAGCTGTCTTGTCTCCAAGATTGATTGCTTTCGGTTCAATCTTAAGCGCCGAGGGAGCAATGATATCTTTGAGTTCAAGAGACGCCGCTTCGTAGATTTCTTCAGGAAGTACCGGCATAGCATTCGCTTGGATTTTTCCATCACGAGCTGTGTCAGTAGTATTCTTTTTTTTGAAAAGGCCAAAGAAATCCATATGATTATTGTTGTACTGTGTCCCCCATTCCAAGTTTGATAGCCGGTTGTATATCTCCTGGATTAAATGTCTTATAAAAAAGTTCAATTACCGCTTCTGTCTCAAGTCTCTCTGTTCTTGCACCACACGATTCAAGACCACCAGAAATAACATTTACACGTTCGTCGAGCTGAGATCGCTTCTCCTCGAAGTTGATGTCTTCTGTTTTTTGCTTCGACGAACCCTCTGATTTCTTGTTTCCAAGGAGGCCTCCAAGAAAACCGCTACTTGTGGAAAGTGTTGCTTCGTCGTACGGGACGATAACATAGAAATATTTTCGCATGATTGCAACCTGCTCGGTAAATTCGCGAATGAAACTAATATACCCTGCAGTTTGTAGCTTCAGTAGTGGCTCACGTTGATCTTTCATTTTTGAATCGAGGGTGAGGAGGTAAGGACGAATGTCGAGCCTGCGTGACTGCACGACAATTTGGATTGGAAAATCAAGTGAGTTCAAAAATGATTGAAATTGATTGATTGTTGCGATTTGTTCCTGAGCTGATTTCAGGGAAAGGTTGACTGACGAGACTGCAACAATCGCTCGTAAGCCACCGTCTTTTAAAACGATGACCCCTTCTCGCACCTGTTTAATCGGTACGAATTCTTGCGTTGCTTTTGCAGAGATTGCCACGAAATCATTATATCACCACTACTAGAAAACAAAGAACGCTTTTTATTTTGAATCAAGAACATCGAGGCCCCACGCAATATCATGAATTTTTGATTCTGAGATTTTTGGGAGGTATTGCTCACGGGCGGCGTGCACCTCGTCTTGCTTGAGAGGTTCGTTTTTTTTCTGGGTGTTTTCATGCTTCCAAACATACAGTTTGTCATTGAGCGCGTACGTAAACGCTGATTCAACAATATTGATAAATGGTTTTTCGTTTATTTTTACAAAAGCCAAAGCAATGGCAATCGCAACAAACGGAAGCGCTGCCAAAATACCAAAAAAACCCGGAACGAGTTTGTATGCAAGGAAAGCGAGCCCTCCGCCCCCAACAAGATAAATAAACTGACGAAATGTCAGTGGTCCAAATATTTTGTCTTCAACGTCGATGAATTGGGGAACGTTATATTTCATGGGTATAGTATACCGCAGTGATTAATTGAGAGGTTCTCGATACGGATCGGCGCTTGGCTTTGTGACGGGCATGGTCGCTGAACTGTTTGGGGCGATTGGTTTAATGATTGAATAGTCTGTTACTTTTGAGGCGCTCATTGTAGGAGCCACAGCTGAAACGATTTTTGGGACAGCAGCTTCGGGGGCTTTTGCAGGTGGAATGTACGGAGTCTGTGCTATCGGAGCAGGAGGGGTTTGTTTTACTACTGTTGGTGTGTCGTGAATAACCACCCCTGTGCTCTCGAGAACAGTCTTTTCAGTTGCGGTGAGTCCTTGTTGTATTGGGGCAGCACTCGGAGGGGTAACTCGAATAGGAGCAGACACTACCACTGGCGTTGGTGCTGGTTGAGGTGGTACTGCCTGAGAAGGAGTAACTGGCGTTTGTTCGGGTACGGACACGCTATCCTTGATGTAATCAAGCGCCTCTTTTTTGTTGGTATAGAGTGATTCGATTGACGATCTGATTGGATTAAAAATCTGAGTGTTGATTTCTCGGACAATTACATCAATCTCCCCGTCATTTTTTTTGAGCTGGATTTGAACTTCATCACGAAAGTCTGCAGGCTTTGTCATCCCAAGAAGCACCATCATTGTTTCAAGTTCAATGATTCCAAGTTCGTCGTAGGTCAATTTGAGATCTTTGGCAATTGTAAAAAGTTTCATTGGATACGCATCATCCATGATCACTTTTTTTATTTCTTCGGGAAGAAGTTCATATCGAGATGCAATTTCTTTTTTTACATCGTCGAACGGGTCAGTTTCTCCGTCGCTTGGAGCTGTTTTTGCGTCCGTCATAGCCCCTGAAGTACTCGAGGAAACAACGGGAATTTTTTTCATCAAATCGTCTGCCATATAGATATAGTATAGTACGGCACGAACAAGAACGCTACTTTTTTAGTGGTGATCACCTGCGTGTCCACCTCCATGTCCTCCACCGTGAGCATCGTGTCCACCTCCATGTCCTCCACCATCGCCACCACTGAGACTCTTGAGGAAATCAAGGATTCCTTTGCCTGGTGATTTGTACTTCGTATGAAATGTATGTATTTGATGGCTGAGGTCTGCAGCCACATTGATGGCTCGGCCTTCCATGCGTGCCTCAGTAAATCGTGCTGAAAACATAGGCTCTTGTTTTTGGGTTACAGGCAAGATCTTTGTGGCGTTGATGAAAACATCACGGAGTCGTTCGGTCATTCCGCCGCTAATGGCGTCAGCGATTCCCTCTCCGATACCTTTCACGACGTTGTTTTTGATATTCCTGACGAAGTTACCACCGAAAGCGCCTTTTACATCGTTGCGCCATGAACGAAGTGCGTCAGCGTTTTGCTTGCCTTGAACATTGTTGAAATCAAGGTGCCCCATTTGCGAGAGCTGACCATAATTGTCGTATGTTTGGCCATGTACCATGTATGGAGATTGGACCATTTGTTGGTGCATGAATGACTTCGCGCGGTCTGTCTTTGCGCGCTCGAGAGCCTTTTTGAGATCGGTAAGACTCTGACTTTCTGTTCTAATTGCAGCACTTCGCACGTCCATCTCAGAGACAGGGTCTCCGTTTGCTTTTTTCCTCTTTCCGACATCGTTACTCGTCCAAGTATTTTTACTTGTTCCAATATCGTTCTTTGTAACAGGCTTACCATTGCTCTTTAGTTTAGGAGGTTTGCCTGTGCTTGGATCACCTTCATCTCCTGGTTGCCAAGTGCCTTCGGAATCATCCCCCATGTTGTTGTCTTTTAATTTCTTTTCGAGCCTTAAAACATCAGCTCTCGCTTTTTTCCAAGCTGCCGATTTTTTGTCCGCTATTCCATTCGCGATACTGTTTGCCACTCGTAACTCGGCATTGATTGCTTCAGCATTTTTGTCTCGAGCGGCGATGGTATTTTCAAGTTCAGTTATCTGTCCATGGTCAGCTTCAAGACTGTCGGTAAACGCGCGGAGTTTCGCTGCTTTGCGGGCGACGGCACCGTTGTATCCCCCAGCGGTATTTGCCGTCGAGAGACTACCAAAACTCTCCATGTTCATGCCAGTTGCACTCGAAAACGCATTCCCAATGCCAGATTGACGGAAGTCGTACGAACTCGATGCGCTTTTCTGCCAGCGAGCGAGTTTGCGAGCCGACTCACGTTGGAGAGACTGAAATTCCGCGCTTTCTGCCAGCTCGGCGTAATCTAATTTTTCGAGATTCTTATATTCCGCAGAACCGGGCTTGTACTTGCTCAAAAGCACCTCTCGAGTTTTTGAATTGACGCGTCCAGCTGCGAGGTCGCGAGCTTCTTCCGTATCTCGGCTTTTGGCGTATGCGCCGAGCGTGCGACTGAGCAAGCCCGCACCCATTCCTGAGATAGCTCCGAGTGCTGTTCCTCCGAGCATTGCTGCACCTTTGAATACCATTGAGCCTATTTCTCCGGAAGCTTTCTTCACATAGGTCGTTGCTTTCAAAAGCATCACGATGAAGAACATGAATGAGAGGAACATGATCGCAAGTGTTGCAAACGTCGCGCGATCGGAGGCTGTTGCCATGAGCGTTGAGGCTGCGAAGGAACTTCGGGTCATCAAGGCGATGAGATACAGGAAAAAGAAATAGATTGGTCCAGAGAACGCGAGTGTAAAGAGTGATTTCCACCAATCACTCCAGCCAAACCCTTCAATGTGCTGAGCTGACGGCATGATATATGATACGAATGCGAACGGCGCAAAAATAATCGCAATCCAGAGCCCGATGAGTCTTCCAAGGAAGGAGATTGCCGCAATAAAGAACGAATATGCTACAACGCAAAACATCGCTCCTGCGAGTATGAGAATACTGATGAGTACAGAATCAGGAACTTGGTTTTCTGAACCGGTCGTCGTGATGAAATATCCAAGTATTCCACCAACCGTACAGCCGATTGCGTTCCCGATGACAGGGACCACTGTTCCAGCGATGGCTCCCGTTATACAACCTGCCATCACGTGAGTGTTGTTACTCCTTGTGGGTTTTTCGAGGTTCTTCCAGAAATCCTCGTCGTTGAGCTGTTGTGGCTGGAATGCGGTTACAAGTGCGGCACTAATATCTTTTGGTGGGACTACGCCTGTTGGAATGTTGGCGGCATTTGGTGTTATCGGGCCATTCTTGTTCGTGATGGTGATTTGGTTATAGAAAACAAGCGCGAGCGCATTCGACGTGTCGATCACCGCTTCCGTAATGAAGAAACTGAAGTTGACAATGAGCGCGATGAAGATGACAGAGGCGATCATCTTTTTTGGGTTTGCATGTCCGATTTCTATGTCGAGCACGAGAGAGAGCGCTGCCAAGAGCAACACAAGAATAAAGAAAATATTTCCGAAGTCTCGAGTAACTCTCCAGCCGTCGGCAATGAATGAAGATGAACTGTAGAGCGAACTCGAAAGCGTCAGTGAGGCAAGTGAGTCGAACGCCATCGCCGAAAACATCATCAGCCATCCACCAACTTTGAATGGAATGAAATAGAGTACCCACTCGAGACACCCAGCAAGAGAACTATTGTCGCCGGAGGCGCCCACCCCACACTTGAAGTTTGAGGTGATATCATATTCGTTTTTGACTGAAGGCGCTGCGCCTGCCGGCGTGTTTTGAGCGAACGCCGTTTGGGTGCTAACAGCGACTGTTCTATCTGCAGAAAGTGAAAGTGTTACCGGCAGAAAAATACCTGCACAGACGGCAACAGTAAGTATGGCGAGTACGATACGCTTCATACCTACTAGTATATCCCAATTATGTGCTCAAGACCTACTAATGCGTTGTTGATTGGCTGGATATTGATAGTTGAGACGTCGTGATTACGGATCAATTTGTTGTAATCCAATTTTACAGAGCCGACCGATTCGCTTGGTCCACTGAATCCTGGGGCATCAACCATCGGGCCTCCCCAGAAATTTGCGAAGAAGAAGGCTTGGTTTTTCTGGTCAGCTGGGTAATCTTGTTCACCATCGTTCGGAAACGGATTCTTTCCAAAGAGTTTGATTCCATTGCCTTGTGCATAGTGCCAATCAGGCAAAAACGACTGTTGTGGTGGGAGTACTTTTAGTAATGCTTGAGGCAGATTTTCTATTGTCCCATCATTCGATGTGTAGAAAGAGAACGCGACACGATTTGTTGGTCCTCCGTCAGTGATGAAGCGAGGAACAGTTCCATCCGGAGCGACGGCTGTTCGCTTGATGCAGTCTGCGAGCATTCCAGTTGCTGACTTCCTCATTCCGTCAATCGTTCCATCAGGGTCCTTTATCGAACCGATTGCAAAATTCTTGTTGCTTATTTGGTCAAAGACGGCCTCTTCTTGTTTAAGATCATCCGGTCCATGAATATATGGTGCGATTTGTTGGAACGAATTGCTAATTCTAAGGATTTCCGCTTCGTAGTCACTGAGACCTGATTGGCTAGATAGGCCTTTAAGGACTTGAAGGTCAGCATTGTAATCTCGAACTCCGTTCGTTTGAGTTGTAGTTGAATTGCTTTGGGTGGCGACTCCATTCACCGAAAGAATCGCGTTATTGAGCGACGTATTTATTTTTTCACTCACTGCATAGTTTGGAATAGTTGGAAGAGTGTTCCCTGCTGGGTCAAGAACCTGAACAGTACGAGTCACTTGGCTGGCTGAAATTCCGGCACTGTTTTTTACGTCATAAGTAACCGTGTATATACCCGGTGTCGTTGTGTCGACGTTTTGAATTGTGACGATACTATTTGTAATATTGCCATCTTTGTATGGGTCGTTTGCTGTTGCGCCAGGATCTACAAACTTCGTCCCCACAGCGATAGACATCGTTTGATTACCGAGGAGATTGATGGTTGGTATGAGATCAAGTTTACCGTTGACACCAGGGAAACCTTTTTCGTTTGGAAGGTCTCGAACTCGGAGAAGGAGGTGGTAGAGTTGGGCGACTGTTGTAGCGCTCGTATCTTTGAGGACTTGGTTTTGAGACATTGAGTCTCTGTCACTTTGAATATTTGCGAACTCAGCAGTGTCGGCGGCTACTAGGTCTGGGATATCATTGTTAAAACCTTGATAACCACCATTCTCGATTTTTGCACGAGTATAACTTGATGTTGATAGGTCAGGAATGTCGGAAATTGTTTTTGGCGTCGCTCCAACGTCGTAGGTTGTTGGGGTATAAGGAACCGTTGGCTTGCTACCATCTTTTGGAAATTCGTGATCAGAAATGTCTTGCGAAATTACTGTGTCGCGGTATGTCGGAGCGTAAGTCATCAACATGGCTTTTTTGTAGCGCGAAGCAAGGGTTGTAACGATGCGCGATGAATGGTCGTGACCATTTAGGTCGGCACGGCCATCACCGTTTTGTTCAAATTCAACACCCATGATTGCATTCATGAATGGGCCATAGATACTTTCCGCTTCGCGGTTTGTATCTGTTCCAATTGCATGGAGGATTGCTCCTACGACAAGGCCAACTACTGCTCCGATTGCTGTTCCAATCACTGGAGCTGTAGCGGTCCCCACTCCAGCTCCGAGTGCCACTGACGTAGCGACTACTCCCACAGTTAGCCCAATCACAGAACCAGCACTTTGCCCGTACGTTGTGAGGACCTTTTTGAGGTCGCTTTGGCTTGCGCTTGCAAGGAAGAGTGCGGGGTTTGCTACGAAATTTTGAGCATTTGTTTCAATTTCATTTTGCCAGCCTGGGTGTGGTCCTGGAATACAGTAATCAAGACTGTATATATTGGTAATAAGGCTGTGTTGAGCAGCGATTTCTTTTGCAAGAATTTGCTGGTATCCCTCTGGCAATGAGAGGTCGCCAACGCAAGGGTCTCCCGCGTTGTTGTATTCTTGGTCTGGTGTCGTACATCCAGGCACTGAAGATGAAGTGTCGGTTTGATTGTATTCGTAGCGAATAACTGAGGGGATATCTGTAAATACATTGAAGTTCGTGCCTGCATTCGCCCATGTTCCATTCGCTGTTACGCCATTGTTTACGGTGACTGATGTTGTGATCGGGACACCAGGATTATTCTTTGTGAAATTACTATTTGATTGCGCGTTTGTTGAGTTTGAAAGTGATGAAAGTCCTTTGTTGATAAGTTGATTGGCGAGTGCGTTAAAAATCGCCGTTATATCAGTGCTCAAATCTTGGCCATTGATAAGCTGGTTTGAAGGGATGTTGATGGTTTGAGTTAGAGCATTTGCTACAACACTACCTGGTGTCTGAACTTTCCACTGATTACAAACCTTGCTAGCATTTACCGCTGCGTAAGCGTTATCGGCTGCGAGCAGGGCTGCGCTTGCAGCAGCACTCTGGTTGTCAGCAATATCAAGTGCTGCCTGAGCGCTTTTGATTGCCGCAGCATCTCCCGACTTTTGTGCGGCTGCGAGTGCGTCTGCTGCGAGTGCGTCTGCTTTGTTTGCTGCATCTGCTGCATCTGCTGCCGCTGCATCTGCCGCTTTGCTACTATCTGTGTCAGCGTCTGGGTTATATTTTGGATCGACACATGTTTTTATATCAAGAAAGCCCCCTGAGCGTTGCAAGGTATCTTTGATATCTTGCATTGGTGAGTAGGCTGTTTGAGCTAGACGCTTGGTTATCTCTTGAGTTGCACTCATACGGAATCCGAGCGGGTCGTTTCCGATATCAAACTGAGAGTTGAATGCAGACCATCCCCCATTCGTGAAATTTACTGCAAAATCTTTGTCTGTTAGACCTGGGTATCTTTGAGCAATAACGGCGTTTAAGCTGTACTTTGAGCTTTTTTCAAACCCAGTTTGAAGTTCTTTTGCGAGGTGTAATACGAAATCTCGTCCAAACGGGTAATTTTTGTTATCAAAGGCAAATGTTGCATTGAAGTCTCTCAAAGCTTTGTCGCCAAGATTTTTAAGAATTGCCCCAGTGTTTGTACTATAGAGAGGACTTCCATTGAATCCATGGTTAATCCAGTTTACTGTTGCGAGTGTCAGTTGACGAAGAATAACCCCTGCCGCAGCCTTTTCCATTGCGTTTGTACAGGTTGTTTTCGTTACCTGCGCCTCAGTGTTTGTGGCAATATTTTGAAGCGCCTGGTTTGTTTTATCTGTAGAACTAAGATGAACGAGTTGGTCAGCCGGTGCTCCACTACCACCTGCTTCTTTCGCTGCAGCCGCTGCCGCAGTAGCGGCTGCTTGTTTTGCTGTATCTTCTGCTGCTGGTACAAGCAAATTTCGGATTCCGTTTTGAATTTTTGTTTTGTTACAGGCAATGGCTGCGGCTGCAACTGCCCCGACTGAGTCTTGAACGATACTTCCGAGCGATATTCCCGCTTGGCCTGTCGTTAATGTGCTACTCGAGGTCGAAACATTTCCACCTGCCGTGACCGTCGGAGCTGCAAAAACACTCGCAGGGATTGCCGCGCATGTTATTGCGAATATGAGTAAAATAGTTACAAACTTTCGAACGTCGAGCGCCGTAGATGTCATCAAAGACTAGTATACTCCGGAGCCCTTGTTTATAAAAGCTTTCTGTGGAAACGTGGCGATGTTTTTTGCTTAGTTTGCGAAATAACTCGAAATTGTTGCCGTTGCTCTGTCAGCTTCGTCGCTTGCTTTTACGTAATCGTCGAGCGAGACCATTCCGTGGATCGTGTCAGTGTAGAGGTTTTCAATGTGGATAAGCGTTTGTCCCATTTCAGCGGTTGAGTTTGCAAGGGCGAGAGCACTTTGAGAAATCTCAATTGGTGTTTTGAGGGCAACCATTTTTTTAGCAAGGCTAATATATGCTTCAGCAATCGGCTGAAGCAATTTGAGTGAGCCTGAATTGTTTTGGTTGAGCGAGTCTGAAATGATATTGAGTTCTGAGCCTAAATCAACGTTGTTGTATTCCGAGATTAGATTTTTTAGGGCGTTTTGATATGCGGTTTTTTCTTTCTGGGTACCCGTGCTTACAACCGTAAGATCGCTCATCGAATACGTGACCGGATTTGCATGCTTATTGTCGACATCGTTTCCGATTGTCTGGGCGACTTTCGTGAGCGCGTCCGGAGTTAGGTTTCCTGATTGGCGAAGCGCGAGCACTGTGGACATAAATTCACGAGTAAATATATCTGTCGGAGTTGGCAAATTGCTGTCGTCTGTCTTTATAGCATTTTGGGCCTTTTTTGATTCAATAATTTTCTTATTGGCCGCTCCGTCTCCTTTTGGGTCAAGTCCCCAGAGAGATTCCTCCCAGTCGGGGATCCCGTTATTGTTTGAATCTTGCGAAATCGCTTGATTGAGTGTTCCTGAATAACTCACAAGATTGAATTCACCCGGATTTTTGTTAAAAGATGATTTTGAACCAAAATAACTTGTTGCTATAAAAATTGCCAGAATAACAACGATACAAGTCCCAATGATGATTGAAAATTTTTTGCTGGGAAGATATTTGCCCCATTCGAGAACCTTTTCGAGTTGCATATTAAAGAGTATAGCACTTCATCTTTCAGTCAGGAAAGTTTTGGCGAGCACAACCCACGTTGAGAGCTGGAGGTCCTCTGCGCGCGTGTTTGGTGAAAGGTCGAGTGCAAGGAACGATTTTTGAATCTGAGCTTTTTCGGCAACTGCTTCGAGGTTACGAGCGAGGAGTTTTCGTTTGTGAGCAAAGCCTGCGCGAACAACTTTGAAAAAAAGATGAATGGCTTCCGTTTCAGGTACGTCCCAATGTGTAAATGCATGTTGGGATATGTCGTACACTGCGAGCACTGCAGAATCTACTTTTGGGGCAGGACGAAATGCGCTTGCGGGAACTTTTGCGGTGAGTTTTGGTGTACCGAATGCTTTTACCGAAATTGAAAGAATACTTTCTTTGTTGTCACGAGCGACGATGCGCGTCGCGACTTCTTTTTGGATGAGCACCACCATGCATGAGGGTGAGCACTTCTCTGACAGGAATTTTTCAAAGATTGCACCAGTAATATAGTATGGGATATTGGCGACGAGTTTGTACTCCCCTTTTTTGAGTCCGTGTTTCTCTG
Source organism: bacterium (assembly GCA_037143195.1). Lineage (GTDB taxonomy): Bacteria > Patescibacteriota > Minisyncoccia > Phycocordibacterales > UBA9973 > CAITQP01. The sequence continues at coordinate 43,715 of JBAWZD010000002.1, forward strand.
GGTCGAAATCCAGAATATCTGCTTCGATGAGTGTGAGTTGTTTGGATTTGATTTGCTCCGCAAATCGCTCTTCGAGAATTGGGATGAGATCGCGGTCTTTCTCGACGGCGACGACGTGTGCGTTTGTGGCGAGGAGGGCGTCCGTGAGGACGCCCTCCCCTGGGCCAATCTCAAGCACGGTATCACCCGCGACGACATTCCCTGCACTCACAATCGCATAAATCGCCGACTTGCTTCGGAGAAAATGTTGTCCAAGAGATTTTTTTGCGCGATGTACCATACGGCTACTCTAGCATACTGCGCGCCCCTTCTCTACTCAAAGAATATGGAAGGCAACGACTGCGGAATATCAGAATGGAGTTGAACGAGCTCGTGTGGAATATCAAACAAGAATTGCGACGGCGTCGAGATGTTGCGTGACCCAAAAATCATGCGACTTTGCGCGTGTGTGAGATAGACGCGCTCTTTTGCTCGAGTGAGCGCGACATAAAAGAGTCGGCGCTCTTCTTCGGCATCTTCGATTTTTGCTGAGCGCGAAGCGCGTTCATGAGGGAAGAGTCCTTCCTCAAGACCAACGATAAAAACAACACGAAATTCAAGACCTTTGGAAGCATGCACCGTCAGCAAACGCACTCCTTCTGGTGAGTCACGAAGCGCATCTGAATCACTACGGAGCGCGGCGTCTTCGAGGAACTTCATCACACCGTCACCAAGTGGAAGTGTGTCGTATATCGAGGCAAGCGTTGCAAGTTCACCAACGTTTTCAATTCGTTCGATCCCCTGCTCTCCTTCACTTTCATATTCTTCGCGGAGGCCCGAGAGATCGAGTACTTTGCGCACGAGAGCAGATGGATATTCTGTGTCACTCGCCACTTTGATGAGGTCCAAAATATGCTCGTAATTTGCGAGCGATGCTTTTGCTCGTGGCGAAAGCGAGTCACGCATTCCAGCAAATAATTTTGCAACGGAACTATCGCCAATGCCACGAGTCGGCTTATTGATTGTGCGCTTCATGTCGGCAAGGCTGTCGCGATTCATAGCTGCGCGGATGTAAGAAATGATATCTTTCACTTCAGCACGTTCAAAGAATTGTGTACCGATGACGCGGTATGGAACATCTGAAAAAAGAAACGCCTCTTCAAGCACGCGTGATTGGAAGTTTGCACGAAAGAGTACGGCGATTTCCTCTGGTGGAATCCCCTCTGCTATAAGTTGCTGACATTCGCGTGCAATAAATGCAGCTTCATCTGTTTCACTAAATCCCTCGTAGCGTACGAGCTTCTCCCCCGTGCCGAGTTCGGTAAACAAATTTTTTGGGAGACGTACCGTATTTTTGATTATGACAGCATTCGCGGCCTCGAGAATACGGGAAGTAGATCGATAATTTTGTTCAAGGAATACCGTATGTGCACCAGGAAAATCTTTTTCGAAGTGAAGCATGTTTTTAATTTTTGCTCCACGCCACGAATAAATATTTTGGTCAGTATCTCCGACCACACAAATATTTTTCTTTTCACCGGCGAGCAGTTTCACCATACGATATTCCATTTCGTTTGTATCTTGGTATTCATCCACATGTATGTACTGCCATTTGTGTTGATACTCCGCACGGATAGTCGGTTCTTTTTCGAGTAGACGAACAGCCTTCACAATGAGATCATCGAAGTCGACGGCTTTTGATTTCTTAAGTTTCTCTTCGTAGCTTCGCCAGATACGCACCGCATCACTCTCCGCTTGGCTTGCGATTTTGTCCGCCATGGATTCCGGGGTATCTCCGGCCATTTTCGATGTCGAGATGATGTGCTTCACTCGCTTTGGGTCGAGGAGTTTTGGATCAATACCAAATTCACGCATGCTTTCTTTGATCAAACCCTTGGCGTCATCTTCGTCAAAAATACTGAAATACTTTGTTAGGCCAAAATAGCCCGCGTGGTCACGAATGATGGAACCTCCGAGACGGTGAAAAGTCGTGACTGTCGGTGCTCCGTCGATACGATGCTTTAGTATCGCCTTTTCAACACGCTCGCGCATTTCACCCGAAGCCTTGTTTGTGAACGTCACCGCAAGAATACGCTCAGGGGCGATTCCTCCGAGAATAATGTGCACGATGCGTTCAGTGAGGGTTTTGGTCTTGCCTGCTCCCGCCCCCGCAACAATCAAGAGAGGTCCTTCTGTATGAAGAACGGCTTCCCGTTGGGCAGGGTTCAAGTGGGAAAGATCGTTTGAGTCGTTTTTTTTCGTATCCATGAGTGGACACACTATACCTTTTTTCTCACCACTTTGTCTCCTTAGTGATAGAGGTATACTTCAAACTTTTCCTTCTCTTTTTTGGTTTTGCGAAGAAATGTCCGCTTTTTAGGCGTCTGCACTCCCTTTGCAGTAGTTTGGTTTGAAGACTGGCCGCGCTTCACGGTTCGATTTTTTGCTTTTGGAGTATTCTTTTTGAATTCACGAATCTCTGTTTTTTTACTCAGTGTCGCTATCTCGCGGGTTGGGCGAGTTGGATAATCACGAGTCCAAACGTTTTGTTGACGAGCTACACCTGTTGTGTGGTCTTCAACATAGCGGAGTTTTTCTGTTACGAGTTCTGTGTTTCGAACGAAGTCGATCATTGATTGGATTTCCTTCTTGATTGTTTCAGGTTGAGCATTTATCAACGCATAGTTTTGGCCACGGTTCAGGTCAAACTTCTGAACGGTTCCGTCGGGGTTGATTGTGGTATTAATTGAATAGTTTGTGTATTCTCTGCTACCATTTGATCCACAAACCAGAGCAAGCATATCTTTGTCCTTATTGCTGAGTGCTTCGTATTGGCTAATGTCAGCTCCATTGATACGAAGATTTTTTCCGTTACGCGTATCTTCGATCGAAACTTGGAAACGTCCAAACAGCGCCTCGTTTGCTCGAGAGCGTTTTTGCGGAGCAGCTGCGAGCATGTTGTTTCCCGCTACAAGGTATTCTGTTCCAGTGGTGTCATTCCACAACGTGATGGTGTATGGGTCGTGATTGTTTCCGAATCGACTATGCTCTACATATATCTCGAGTGCTGCAGGACAAGATTCGAGTGCCTCAACGATAGACAGGTCCATACGTTCCCAAAGCATGTGATGAAATACGAGACCCGTGCGTGTAGTGATTGTTTCAGGATCCTTCATTTTAAATTCTCGACTACCGTTTCCCCACTGTGCTTCTGTAGGAGTTTCAATTGGAGTGAGGTTGTATCCTGGCGTAGCGTGCATTCTATTCCAGTTCCAGCCGTATGAAGTGTCTTCAATTGCTGCTGTTGTTGTCACCGTATCAATCGAAATTTCTGGTTGACGGAATGCTGAGATTGATTGTTGTGGATAGCTGGTGATACCACTCGTCTCAATGATTGTGTCCATAGCAGGCACCACGTTTGTTGAAAAAGTCGTGTCAGGTGTCGCTTCTATTCGTGTATTCTTTTTTACCTCTGGATCAACGGTTTGCTTTTTGGGCATTGGGGTATACACAATCTTTTGTTCATTGCGGATAGCTGCCGTATCAAGCGACTCCCCGTTTTCATCCATGTAGGCAACCTTTATTTTCCCAGCACTTTCTTGCTTTTGTTTGGTAGATGATTCAGACGCTTTTGTATATGCAGGTGCACTATATACACCCATTGGCATTGGAGCGATTGCTGATGATTCCGGTCTATTCGGTGATTGATCTGGCGACACTGGTGCTGTCGGAAGTGGCGCATACTCAGGAGTAGTGCGCACTGTTTCGGTTTGAGTGATTGGTGTTGTGAAGATTGACTCGGTATCAATTTTTCGTTCGCCAAGCATTTCTTGTCGTGCAGAATCTCTGACTTCGCGAAGTGGCGCGAAGTCAATTTTTTTCATCGGGGATTGTGCTCGATTCGATGGCGAGATGGTTGCTTGTGTCGCTTCTGCTGGAGTAGTGTGGGTCGTTTCAATCGAATGTTTTTGTTTGTAAACATGGTGATTTTTGTGCTCAGTATTTTTTGGGGTCACATTTTCTGCGATCACCGCATTCGATGACGGCGCGGCAGCTTCTGTTTTTGCCAAAGTAGTTTCTCTTGGTTGGCTCTGGTCAGCTGTTTTTATCGGAGTGCTTGTTGCTGCAAGTGTAAATAGTCCCGTCGTGACATACTTACGGAGCTTTCCTTTGATGCGGTCAAAGAAAGATTGTTTTGCTACTGAAAAATCTTTCTCGTCTTTTCCTTGCGTTGCTTCGATTGGGAGTGGCACGGTTTCAGGTTTTTCACCTTTGTCTTCGAGAAATTGTGCGAGTTTACCAAGGAGTTGAGGGTCGCGGTCTTCTGGTTTTAGTCGAGCGAAACTACTCAGGGCTTCAGCTTTTATTTTTTGAAGGGAGGGAAGAAGTTCTCGCGCGATTTCTGTTCCGCCAGAATTTTTAATAAAATGCTCAACTTCAAAATAGTGCTCGACTGCTCTTCCAAGTGCTACCGCGATTTGGGTTTTTTCTTTTTCGTACTGTTCTTGTTCTTTCTCCTTTTTACTTTTTATACCAAAAAGCTTTTTAAAAAAACCACGCTGGTCCTTTGACTGTTTGTACTCGGTGTCATTTTTTTGCTCGCTTGTCTGCGGTATTATCTCTCCTTCTTTTGGTTCTTCGGTTTGAATAGCGTCAAATTCAGCAGGTACGATAAGGTCTCGGATATGGTTTTCCTCGAGGCCGTATTTTTTTGCGATACCGCGTGCCCGATGTTCAAACTCGTAAAATTTATTTCGGCTCGCGGGTTCTCCGTACAGGGCATCAAGTTCATGGATTGATTTGAGTTCTCGGAGTTTATCGAGCTCGATCATCCCCTCCTTTTTGAGGTCCTCGGGTGTTTTTTCCTGCAATCGAGCAAAGACCTCGGCAGGTTTCTCGAGGTTGTTTTTCTCAGCAATTTCTATTATTTGATTTTCAATATGGGCAAGATTCGATTTTAGGTGCTCTCGGCCGTATGGGTCGGGATTGCGAAGTATGGCCAGTCGCGTGTTCTTGTACTGGTTTTCGAGGTATGACATTTCTGTCTGCGCTTGCTGTAGCGCTTTCTCTTCTTTGTTTGGTCGCTTTTGCTCGTTTGAACGAGGACCGCTATCTCGATTAAGTGAATCCATGGGTATAGTATTTATTTGAACACAAAGATATACAAAGTGTCAATAGTATGCTCTTTTATAAAAAGCGTGTTGACTCCTCTTCCCCCTATGTTAGCATTTTAGAGCAACGTACTATATATAGTATAGTACGCTCGCTTCCGAAAGGCTATTGTTCATAAACCCTTATTTCATAAGGAAATATGAACCTCCCGAATGATTGTAACGGCGTTCTCAGTCTTGTGGTTAACCAACTCGGCTAGCTCAAGATTAGAGGCCCACTCGTAAAAGCTATTACACACAACCAAAAAGGATTTCTACCTTCTAAAATAAAGGTTTTAGAGGTAGAAGGACATAGTTTGTTCACGCGGATGAGTATTCCGCTCGTCGTTGCAAGCTTCGTTGCAACAACGCTAGTACTCCCCCTCACGGCCTCTGCGAGTGTCTTTTCAGTGCTTGGGGCGCGATCGGTTCAAGCTGATACGGAGGGTATAGATTCGAATGTGCCGTTGAGCCCTCAATCTATGTCTGTCGTTAGCGCTTCGAATATCGGTCCGAATACTCTTTCGATGGGTAGTTCAAAGGCGGTTGATACGAGCACTTTGGTGAATGACAACGCTCTGACGCCTGATATGGGTCCTGTTGGTAACCCGAGTGACGTTGCCGATCTGCAGGATGCTGTGGGTTCAATTAGTTTTTATACCGTCCGAGCGGGCGACACGGCTAGCTCTGTTGCAACACTTTTTAATATTACAAAGGGTACGTTGCTCTCAGCCAATGGTCTGCAATCAGGTCAAGCATTGAAGCCAGGACAGGTTCTGGTCATTTTGCCGGTATCAGGGACCCAGTATCTCGTGAAGGCGGGAGATACGATTGCCGGAATCGTGAAAAAAAATAAAATCGAACAGCAGGGTGATTTTCTCTTTTATAACAACCTTACGACAGATGCCGACCTTATTGCGGGCGATACGCTGATTATCCCCGATTCAAATTTTGACGGTACGGCTGATACTGTCGCGGTCAAAAAAACAACCAAGGTATCGACCAAGACAAAAGCTGGAACGGTTGACCTTCGAAACGATCCAAACGCTGCTCCGATCAATGTTCACCCAATTCATCTTTATTCAAAACCTGATCTTGGGAACGCAATTCATCGACCAGTTGCTGCTGCTTTGAGTACGATTTCTCAAATGGCACACGGATTTAATGGTGACGCAGTGGACATCGCGGCGCACGATGGAACACCAGTCATGGCCGCACTCGACGGAACAGTGCTTCTTGCTCGTGATGTTGGGTACAACGACGGGTACGGCGAATATGTAATCATCATGTCGAATGTCGGCGGTTTTCCGGTTGAAACAATTTACGCGCACCAGCAACAATTGTATGTCCATGCTGGTATGCAGGTTTCGCAAGGTCAAATGATCGGACGAGTTGGACACAGTGGTCACGCGACAGGACCACACCTTCACTTTGAAGTACGTGGCGGATTAAATCCATGGACGCTTGAAAAGAATCGTTACTCAGATATTCCACAATAAGTATTTGTTAGTCGAAGTGTGGACGATAGCTGATCGCTTCAAGAATATGTTTTGGCAAAATCAATTCAGATTCATCAATATCTGCAATTGTTCTCGCGACGCGCATGACACGATGGTATGCGCGTATTGATAGCTGAAGACGGTCGGCACTTTCTTTGAGGAGTTGTTTTGAATCATCGGAAAGATTTGCGATGTTCATGATTTCTTTTCCGGAAAGAATCCCGTTTTCTTTTTCAATCATGTTGTGTGCCCGGGCGCGGGCGTACGCCCGCGCCCGGGCCTTTTTTATTTGTTCACAAAGTAGTTTTGATTCACCACGTACGGGAGTATTGTGCAACTGATCGTATTCAATGTGTCCAACAAAAAGCGCGATATCGATTCGATCCAAAATCGGACCTGATAATTTTCGTTTATATTTTTGCAAATCATTTGCCGTGCATGTGCATGTTTTTATTTTTGAACCTTTCCATCCGCACGGACATGGATTCATCGCGCCAACAAAAATAAATTCTGCGGGGAATACAGCAGTTCCTTTTTGTCGTGAAATAGTCACCGAATGTTCTTCGAGTGGTTGGCGCAAACCTTCAATCACACGTCGATCGATTTCAGGAAATTCGTCCAAAAATAAAACGCCTTTGTGTGCGAGCGTTATTTCTCCGGGCTTCAAATGTGGTCCTCCACCAATAATTGATACGTATGACGATGTGTGATGTGGCGCACGAAATGGCGGGTGCGTTATGAATTTTGTTTTCATTGAAGTGCTTGCAATTGATTGTATCTGAGTAACGGTGAGTGCTTCGTCGTGTGAAAGCGGCGGGAGAATTCCTGCGAGTGCTCGCGCGAGCATCGTCTTTCCTGTTCCGGGTGGTCCGTGAAGTATGACGGCGTGTTTGCCGACCGCTGCAATGTGAAGTCCTCGCTTGGCACTTTCTTGTCCAACGATTTCGTCGAAACTCAGTTGACTATTTTCTCTGTCGGGACTCAATTGGCGTGCATGGATTCTTTTAATTTTTGTATCTTCACAATGTTCGAAGTCGATATCATTCCTAAAGTGGCTAACAAGCTGTCGTAGTGTCGCGACCGGATAGATTGAAATTGATGCAACCATACTTACCTCCTCTGCGTTTTCAGTCGGCACAAACAATGATTGAAATTCTAATTGAGCAGCATGTATCGCGATCGGAAGTGCTCCTCGGACTGGTCGGACTGATCCATCTAATCCAAGTTCACCAAGAAAAAGTGAGGTGCTGAGATCTGTCGTTATGATGCCTTCAGTGACAAGAAAACCAATGGCAATCGACAGGTCGAAATGAGCGCCTTCTTTTTTGTGGTCGGCGGGTGAAAGCGACACGACCGTTTTTTGATTCTTTGTTTTGGGAGATTCGAAACATGCGTTTTTGAGTGCTGAGCTCACGCGGTCACGTGCCTCTTCGACTGATCGGTCGCCAAGCCCAACGATGGCAAAGTTGTTGAGACCTTTAGATGTGTCGACTTCGACCGTTACAATCTGTCCTTGAAGAAGCTCCGTTTGTGCTGAATATACTCGTGCAAAAGCCATACCAGAATAGTTTCACACAACGCAAGTCAAGAAAAAGTAAAGAAAAGTTAAACGAAATCTAAACTAGTTATGAAACTTTTCTAAACTCTGATTCAGTGGTTGTCCCCACTCGGTGGCATGCTATAGTATTGTCATGAATACAGACTACAAAGCAAAATTACTTGAAGAACAGAAGACACTGGTCGCAGAATTGTCTCGCCTTGGAAAGAAGGACGGAGCGATGTGGGAAGCGACGGCACAAGGTGGAAGTGAGATTGAAGCCGATCCAAATACATCGGCGAGTCGGTTTGAGGAGTTCGAAGAAAACAGTGCAGTCATTGTCCCCCTTGAAGAACGTTTGAAGCAGGTCGTTGCTGCGCTTTCAAAAGTTGAGACTGGAAAATATGGCAAATGTCGTGTGTGTAACAATCCGATCGAAGAAGAGCGTCTTGCTGTGAACCCTGCGGCTGAGACTTGTATGACTCATATCGAGAATTAAGTTCCATGAAACAGAAAAACCCCCGAGAAATCGGGGGTTTTTCTGTTTCATGATGATTTCGTTTAGTGGAAACGGCTGACTACTTCAGTCATGATTGTTGTGTCTTTTGCGAAAAGGACAGTATTGGTATCAAGGAATGTGTAGTAAAAGAGGGGCTTTTGGTTTACATCAAGGACAGCTCGCGCTTCCCTGTTTTCGATTAATGTATCTTGGAACGGGAGACTTTCGAGTTGAGCTGTGGTAAACGTACTTTGGTCGAGGGCGAACAGTGCTTTCATGTCATTAAACAAGTATGGTTCCCATGACAGCATACCCGAAAGAAGGTAATCATGAGCTGTTCCATGGATGACGAGAAACAGACTTCCGTGGTCTGAAAAAACACTTCCCACCATGTAGTCAGGAAGGAGTGATTGGAGAAAGCTTGTTGGGGCATGAGTTCCAATCAGAGAGAGAAAAGCACTTGCCGGTACTCGAGTATTTGGGTTTGCTGTCCCGTCGTTTGAGAGAATAATATTGTCTACTTGCCCCGATTGAATTTTGGGGTTAACTGCGATGTGCTGTATTTTCGCAACGACATCCTGAGTTTGAATCCCTGAAACTGAAATGATATCAGCATTCTCGCTTGTGATGAGTGACGAGGGTATTGTTGGTTGTGTTACCGTTGGAGCGACGATGGCAGCTTTCTTGTTTGAGTAAATGAGGGAAAAAAGAATTATCGCGCTAATTACAACTATGAATCCCCCGACTACAAATAGCATATTTGAGCGTGAACGTATCGACATGTCTTCGACTTCTTGTTTGTGTTTTTCTTCTTCTTCGATCGCAACTCGAACAACTGATCCTCCGTGTTCACGTACGGCTTCTGCGAGGTCTGAACTGAATGTTCGGATTGGTGCTATATGGCCATTGTGAGAGGACGTGTAATTTTCATCCATGATTGGTTTTTTTTCGGTCGGTTCCATATGTGACAATAATAGCACGGCGAGCACTGAGACGAAAAAAGCCCGCGCCGTTGGCGCGGGCTTTTTAGCGTTTACACTTTTGGAACCTCAACAGGCTTCGGAAAGAAATCAGGTTTGATTGCCTTGATCGAAAGTGAGATACGTCCACGCTCAGCATCGACGGCGACAACTTTGACTGGAACTTTCATTCCCTCTTTTACAAGATCAGTAACTTTGTTTACGCGCCACGGAGCAAGTTCTGAAATATGAACGAGTCCGTCAGTCGTTGAACTTATTTTCACAATCGCACCAACTTCAATTATTTTTACAACTTCACCTTCCATCGTTTCTCCAACTTTATATTCGTGGGTCATTTCCTGAACGATGACGAGGGCTTTGTCGGCTGCTCCATTTTTTCCGGTGACATACACAGTTCCGTCATCTTCGATTGTAATTTCTGCGCCCGTTTTTTCGCGAATAGCGTTGATTGTTTTTCCGCCACTTCCAATCACTCCACCAATTTGGTCGGGACGAATTTTTGTAACCAAAATTTTTGGAGCACTTGGGGAGATGTCACTTCTTGGAGCACTAATTTCTTTTTCAATAACATCAAGAATTTCGAGTCGTGCTTTGCGAGCTTGGGTCATCGCTTCTTTCAAAGCTTGTACTGGTACTCCACCAACTTTGATATCGAGTTGAATCGCAGTGATGCCTTCGCGAGTTCCCGCAACTTTGAAATCCATATCACCGTAGTGATCTTCTGGTCCTTGAATGTCAGTCAAGATTTTGTACTCACTCTGATTTCCTACATTTAAAATGAGACCCATCGCGATTCCGGCAACCGGTCGAAGAATCGGTACTCCACCATCCATAAGTGCAAGTGATGATGCACAGATAGATGCTTGTGATGTTGATCCATTTGAAGCCATTGATTCAGACACGATGCGAATCGTGTACGGGAATGTCATCTTGTCGGGAATGATTGGTACGAGCGCTTTCTCAGCAAGAAATCCGTGCCCCATTTCACGACGATTGATTCCGCCGACACGGCCAGTCTCTCCTGCAGAATATGGTGGAAAATTGTAGTGATGCGTGAAGCGCTTCGTTCCGCGAATCTCCATGCCTTCGATGACCGTTGCGTCTTCTGGTCCACCAAGTGTGAGTACAGAGAGCACGTGTGTTTCTCCGCGGTAGAAAATTCCCGTGCCGTGAAGAACGGTTGAGAAATTACCTGCTTGTGCAAAGAGTGGACGGACTTGGTCGAAGGCACGTCCATCAGCGCGACGGTTTTCTTTGAGCGCCTTCTCATGTACGAGATCGTCGAGTGCTGATTCGAGATAATCCTTCGCCATTGAAATCGTCTCTTCGTTTTCAGCAAATTTTTCTGCAATGAGTGCGTTCCACTCGTCTTCAAGTTCGTGAAATCGCGCCTTCCCCATTTCAGGCTTGTCTCCTGCATTCAAAAAAATGGCATCTGTTTTTTTGCCAACAGTCTCGTTGAAAAGCGCGATGACTTCAGCTGGCATTGCGGGCGCAGGCATATTCATTTTTTGTTTGCCAATCTCTGAAACGATACTTTTCTGCCATGCTTCGAGCGTCGCGATTGCAGGCATTGCCATATCGAGTGCTCCGCCCATTTTGGCTTCGTCGTATTCATACGACATTGCTTCGATCATCACGACGTTGCCATCTTTGCCACACACAGTGAGATCAAGTTCGTAATTCGACTCACCCGTGTTTGGAATGTATTGATCAAGACCAATCGATCCACCAGTTTTGTTGCGACCAACGTGCACTGCACCAACGGGGCCACCCCATGGAATATCAGATGTGGCGAGTGCGAGCGAGGCAGCGTTGACTCCAAGTACCCCTGGGTCAGCTTGTCCGACGGCGAGTACGGTCACGATGACTTGCACAGCATTTTTGATGTGATGTGCGAAGAGTGGACGAATCGTGCGGTCGATAATACGCGCGGAGAGGATAGCCTCATCACTTGGGCGACCTTCGCGTTTGTTGTACTGACCTCCAAGAATGAGACCTGAGGCATAAAACTTCTCCATGTACTCGACAGTGAGATTGAAGAACCCACGATTGTCTTTCCCGTCTTTTGAAATACACGCAGTGGCAAGAACGATTGTTCCATCACATTTCAAAATGACGGATCCATTGGCCTGATCGACGAGGTCTGAAAAAACAGCGGTAATAGTTTTACCACCGACGACGACTGAATATTCTTTCGAATGCATACTATATATAGGTGCCAGTACCGAGACCGTAAAATTGCCAATTATGCATGCAATTCTATACGTCTCGGGGCTCGCAATTAATGATTAATACTCCAAATGCGATTCTACTCTTTTGTGGCAAAAAGAAAAGTCCGTTTGTGTGCGGAAGGAACCCTCCTTTTTGCAGTCGAGGACTGACCGAGCGAGCGGTTCGGGAGCGTAGTGCATACACCACAAAAATCAATTACGCGAGCAAGATTTCGCAGACAAGAAAAGGAGGCGTTACTTCCGTACACAGGGTTACTTATCTTCGTCCACCACTGCGCATGAGGTATTTGTTTGGATTTTCGGAGAGATCGAGGAAATCGTCACAGACCTCTTTGAGTTTCATTGAGGAGGATTTTCCGAATGCGACGACTTCGACTTGCGTTCCACCATTCATCTGAAGATATTCGACGAGTGGAATGAAGTCTCCATCCCCTGAGGCAATGATAACAGTATCGACTTTGTGTGCCATCTTGATTGCATCAACGGCCAGACCGACGTCCCAGTCAGCTTTTTTCGCTCCACTTGAAAACACCTGAAGATCTTTAGTCTTGGTTTCGATACCGATTTTGGTGAGTGCATCAAAGAATGCTTTTTCATCCCCTGCCTCACTTGTGATGACGTACGCGATTGCGCGGATGAGTTTGCGACCGGCAAGTGCGTCTTTCAAAACTCCGGCGAAATTAACATATGATTTATACAGATTGCGGGCACTATGATACAAATTCTGCGTGTCGATAAAAATGGCGACGCGCTGGTCTGGGTGTTTTACGATACTCATACAAAATACTTCCTGCTTATTATTAAAAAATACAAACGACTTTTAAAAAGGTGAACGTGCTTAGTGTAACACAAAAAATGAGCACCCAAACAAAAATCCGGCGCGAGCCGGATTTTTGTTACTTAAGTTCGAGTTTCTTTACGACAGTTTCGTAACGAGACTTGTTCTTTCGTTCGAGGTATTTAAGGTGTGTTCGGCGATCTGCAACCATCTTGAGGAGGCCACGGCGGGAATGATTATCCTTTTTGTGTTCCTTGAGGTGTTTTGCAAGTTCGTCAATGCGTGTGGACAAAATCGCGACCTGAACCTCTGGTGAACCAGTGTCCTTATCGTGAATTTGGTGCTTTTTGACGACCGCCTGCTTCTTTTTTGTCTTTAACATAGCTAGGGCAATAGTAGCATAGATTCTAAAATGATGCAAGTACCCCTCGTGTGGGGCGCGCAAGCAGGCATGTTCCCTGCCTTGTCTGCGAAATCTTGCTCGCGTAATTGATTTTTGTGGTATACACGCTACGCTTCCGAACCGCTCGCTCGGTCAGTCCTCGACTGCGGCAGGGAAATACCTGCTTGCACACCCCACACGAGTGAGACTTATTATTTTGCGACATATGTTTGGTATACTATATATACATGAGTAACGAGATTGAACGACTGAAACGAGAATTTCTCGAATACATGGAGATCGAACGAGGTTCAAGCCTCAAGACTGTTGGTAATTACGACCGATATCTTACTCGTCTGATTACTTTTTCGAAACTTACTTCTCCAAAAGATATTACCGATGACGCTCTCCGTGAATTTCGTCTCCACCTCAATCGCTCCCCTGGTGTTGCAGTCAAAGGACAGTCGCGTAGCACGATGAAAAAAAATAGCCAAAACTATCATCTCATCGCCACACGCAGATTTTTGAAATATCTCATGAAGCGCGGAATTACTGCGCTCTCCCCTGACCGCATCGAGCTCGCAAAAGTTGGAGGGAGACAGCTCGACCTCATGTCGAGTACAGAGTTGAAACGTTTGCTCGATGCCCCGCTCCAAGAAACGGATTCCCAAAAGAATGTTTCTGCGCTTCGTGACAAGGCGATACTAGAACTATTTTTTTCGACGGGACTTCGTCTTGCGGAATTGTGCTCACTCAATCGCGATCTTGATTTGTCAAAAGACGAATTCTCAATTCGTGGAAAGGGAGAAAAGGTACGTGTCGTTTTTTTGTCTGAGAGCGCAAAGAGTGCGATCAAGGCATATCTCGCCTTGCGCAAAGATATGGATGAACCAATGTTCGTACAGTTTTCTCGAAACAAGAGTGCGTCTGAAGGAAATCGCAATGAATCCGCGCGGCTAACGCCGCGCTCCATCGAGCGCCTCGTCAAAAAATATTCCATCATCGCTGGTATCTCACGCAAAGTCACTCCGCACATCTTGCGTCACAGTTTTGCGACCGATCTTCTCGAAAATGGTGCAGACATTCGCAGTGTCCAAGTGATGCTTGGTCATGCGAACATTCAGACGACACAAATATATACGCACGTGACCGACAAACAACTCAAGGAGATTCACAAGAAATTCCACAGCAATAAGTAGCGAGGTGTAGTAAACTAGAAGCATGGATTATCAGGATCAGAATACGTACTTCGCACGCGCATACCGCACCGGTACCGATCACTGGACGCATATCCCATTTACGCGTCGTGCACACGAAATAACAGAACATATTCCAAAGGGCTCATTGATTCTTGATTTGGGTACAGGACGAGGCAAGATTATGTTTGACCTCGCGAGTCTCGGTTATCGTGTGATTGGTTTGGAAAATAATCCAGAACTCGTTGCTCGGGGCAATAACGCAATCTTGCTTCGAGGGCAAGAAAAAGAGCTTCGTTTCTTCGAAGGTGACGCACTCGATATTCCCCTTGCGAATGATAGTTTCGACGGGCTCATCGACATGGGACTTCTGCATCACATTTCTCCTGAAGATTATATGAAGTATGTGGATGAAACAACGCGCGTTTTAAAAACAGGCGGATATTTTTTCCTTGCAGTGCTATCAAAAAATACCCCTGCGTTTTACTCATGGCGCCCTGTCGCGGACACAAAAAGTGATTATGAATTTGAAGGAGTAAAATATCATTTCTTTTCCGATGAGGAATTGAAAGGTCTTTTTGAAAAGAATTTTGAAATTGTCGATTTCGCGCACGATTTGCCGTACGGACCAAAAGATGCAATATATAGTGTATTGCTTCTCAAAAAACGATGAAAATACTTTCTTGGAATACAAACGGACTTCGCGCTACATTGCGGGACAATCTCTTTTTTCCTCTGTTTGAAAAAGAACAACCAGATATTCTTGCCCTTCAAGAGACGAAGTGTGACCCATCGCAACTACCAATCGAGGCCGTGAATGTGAGCGGGTATCATTCATATTTTGCAGTTTCAACATACAAAAAGGGTTATAGTGGTGTCGCTGTATATACAAAAGAAGAGCCACTCAAAGTAGAGTACGGTCTCGGTATCCCTCGCTTCGACGAACAAGGTCGCACGCTCGTACTTCATTTTAAAGATTTCGTTTTTATCAATTGTTATTTTCCGAACGGCGGAGGGGCTCCAGAAAAATTACAGTATAAACTCGATTTTTATGATGCATTTTTGAGTTTTACGCAGGAGCTCGCAAAGAAAATGCCCGTGCTTGTGACGGGTGATGTGAATGTTGCACATGAAGAGATTGATCTCGCTCGACCAAAAGAAAATAGCACGCACGTCGGCTTCTTGCCGGTCGAGCGCGCATGGCTCGACGAATTCCTTGCTCAAGGATTCACGGATGTCTTTCGTCACTTCTACCCGACCAAAACGGATGCGTATACATATTGGGATCAATTCACCCATGCGCGCGAACGCAACGTCGGTTGGCGTATCGACTACTTTCTCGCCTCTCAAAAACTTATGCCCCGCGTGCAATCAACCAGCATTCTGTCCGATTGGTACGGCTCCGACCACTGTCCGATAGCAATCGTCTTAAAATAAGATTATTCTTTTTGTGTTTTCCAGAGTGTACGAAATACTTCGCGCATATTATGTGCAAGTACTGCATCTCTGATTTCAACGAGATAAAATGGTCGCTCCGATGTTTGAATCATCGTAATATAATCCCCCGTTATCCAGAGTGTGCCGGTGAACTCATTGTCACCGTTCCAAAATCGAATTTGTCTTCGGTCTATATTTTGCGCGATCATATGTTTTTCAATCGTTGAATCGTTTGAAAAAAGTTTTAAGTCGATTTCTTTGGGTGCGTGTTTCCAATACCAGACAATCCATTTTTTGTAGTGTTCAACAAACGTGTGGTCTTGAAATCCCCACCATGTTGTTTCATTCGTTGCCGTGAGACTCTCGTTCCATCTCGGCACTGCTTCCTTGAGATATGATTCAAGTTCTTCCTCGTCAATGTATCGGATTTTGGGAATTGAAAATGTTTTCGAACCTGGAATATTCTTGAGTGCCTCCTTCAATGAGAGAATTGTTTCCTCTTTTTTTACAAATGTCTCGCGTTCTCGTGCAATCAGTCGATCAAGCTCACTTCCCTCCCGTGGTATCCAATACGTAATTTTTTCTCCTGTACTTTCGTGGATGAGCCCCATTTTCTTCAATTCACTACAAACACTATATACCGTTGTGCGGTTGATATGCGTGAGTCGGCTCGCGCGGGCAGTAGAAATTTTGCCCGCTTCAACGATCACTCGGTATATTTTGCTTTCCTTGTCATTGAGCTCGAGTTTCTTGAGAAGTTCATCAAACATACTCAAAGTGTAGCTTTTGTCGAAAATTTGTCAACACATTATATATTTATTTTGTAAGCATATATATTACTCCGTATGGAATTTGTTGCGAATAGTTTGACGTATTGAGTATAAATTCAGTATAATGGTATCACTATGGATGAAACAAAGACGTGCCAGAATTGTTCGAAGCAGTTTATTGTTGATTCAGCCGACCACTCTTTTTATGAAAAAATGAAGGTTCCCTCGCCCACGTTTTGCGCTTTGTGTCGCGCGCAGCGTCGTCTCGCATTCCGCAATGAACGAGGATTGTATAAACGTAAGTGTGACTTTTCTGGCAAAGATATATTTTCAATGTACGCATCGGACTCCCCTGTCAAAGTGTATGAACGTGATGTTTGGCTTTCGGACCAATGGGACGCACTTGATTATGGCCGTGATATCGATTGGTCTCGTCCTTTTCTTGCTCAGATCCGCGAGCTTATGCTAGAAGTTCCGTTTAAATCGAACAATGTCATTCGTGGATCAAAGAGTGATTATTCGAACAATGCGACTGATCCGAAAAATTGCTACCTCGTATTTAATACGACGAGTCCAGAAGATTCAATGTACGCAAATGGTGTGAACTATATTCGCGATTGTGTCGACGTCTCGCACATTTCTCGTTCAGAAACATGCTATGAAAGTTTTTGGTTACAGTCGTGTTACCGCACGCACTATTCGTCGCAGTGTGCCGATTCGTCTGACCTTTGGTTTAGCCGTGACTGCCAAGGGTGTATGAATTGTTTTGGATGCGTGAATCTTCGTAAGCAGAATTATTGTTTCTTCAACGAACAACTCTCAAAAGAAGAATACGAGCAAAAAGTCAGAGAATACCAATTGCATACTCGTGATGGACTACTTCGCGCAAAGAGCGATGCGACAGAATTTTGGAGCAAATTCCCTCTCAAGGAACATCAGGGACTCAAGAATACTGACTGCTCTGGATCATACGTGACGAATTCAAAAAATTGTCGCGATTGTTTCCTTGTTCGCGAAGGAGAAAACCTCCGCTACTGTCAGTACCAACAAGAAACTCCAGGGACAAAAGATTGTTATGATTATAGCAACTGGGGTGACAGTGCTGAATTATTATACGAAGCGGCAAGCTGCGGGTCAGGAGTACAAAATTGTAAATTTGTGTGGCAAAACATGGAAAATACTCATGACACAGAATATTGTTTGGCCTGCACACAAGGATGTGCAGATTTGTTTGGTTGTGTTGGTTTACGCAAAAAGCAATATTGTATTTTGAACAAACAATATACCAAAGAAGAATATGAAGCACTCGTGCCCAGAATTCGTGAACACATGATGACGATGCCGTATCTCGATGCAAAGGGACGTATTTATAAGTATGGAGAATTCTTTCCAAATGAATTCAGTCCATGGGCGTACAATGAAACAGTTGCTCAAGAATATTTTCCACTTACCAAAGAGCAAGCACTTGCCGAGGGATATCGATGGCGCGAGGCAGAAGATCGCGGGTATGTTCCAACACTCACCATTTTAAATATTCCGAACGATATTACAGAGACCCCTGATACAGTTACAAAGGAAATCATCGAATGTGCACACAAAGGTACTTGCAATCAAAACTGCACGAAAGCATTCCGCGTTATTCCCGACGAGCTGGCCTTCTATCGCAAGATAGGAGTACCTGTTCCAACTCTCTGCCCTGCATGTCGAACGATGGAGCGTCTCAAAATGCGTCTACCAATGAGTCTCTATAAGCGAAAGTGTTCCTGCGCCGGCACTCATTCAGACAACGGCATCTATGAAAACTCCATAGCGCATAGCCACGGAGGTGTTTCATGTGAAAACCAGTTTGAGACAGGGTATGAACCGGAATTAGGAGATATTGTCTATTGTGAGTCGTGTTACCAACAGGAATCTGCCTAGATTACTTCGTTACGCCATGTTTCGCGTGTAACTTGGCGACTTCCTCTTCCTCGAGCTCTTCCTTGGCCTCTTTGGCTTTTTCGCCGAGCGATCGGAGGTCGCTATCGGACAAAAGGTCCAATTCCCCTACTCTTTTATCAAGATATTCGCGATTGTTCTTCTTGGGTTCATCCAAAACCTCCTCAAGGAGGGCGTGAAGCATCCAGCCCATGCGAGGTCCCGGTTTCATGTGTAACTCACTCATGAGCGTATTTCCGTCTATAGCCAGCTGTCCAACAGAGATTGGGTCACGGAGGACCTCTTCGATCATAGCGTGATACTTACGGAGTCTATATGGAGCCTCCTTTTTTTTCATGCCCACACGGTCACATTCGCGGATTTCCATAAGGGTCCAGATGTTCTCCTTCCCTACCTTGGCGACGACTCGGCGCACGGCACTGAGTGAAATGGTCTCGGTGTCTGAGAAGAACATATGCTGGCGGACAAGCTTTACCACCAAATCCGTTGTTTTCTTTGGGAATTTCATGCGCTCAAAGATCTTTTGAGTCATTCTGGCCCCGACAACCTCGTGTCCGTAAAAGGTGTACTTCCCCTTCCCTCCTGCCTTCGTCCCGTCCCATCGACGGGTTCGAGGTTTGCCAATGTCATGAAACAAGGCCGCAAGGCGTACTTCCAGAGTCCAACCCTTCTCGGCTGCGTGCTGCAAAGCATGCAAAAGGTGCTCGTACACATCGTATATATGCTCCCCCTTCTGCTCGCACTTAATTCCCTCCTCAAGCTCAGGGACAAAAAGCTTTAAAAGACCGAGCTTTTGAAGCATTCCAACTCCGACAGCCGGCTCAGGTGAAAGGATAATCTTCTCGAATTCATCTCGGATGCGCTCCGACGAGACCATTTTGAGCTTTTCTGCGTTGCCTGCTATGGCCAAAAGTGTTTCATGTGAAATGGAAAAGCCGAGTTGCACGGAGAATCGCACCGCTCGTAACATACGGAGAGCATCTTCAGTCAGGCGTTCAACAGGATCTCCTACCGTTCGGATGACTTTGTCCTTTAAATCAGACTGTCCTTTATACAAATCGATCAGGTTTTCACGTGAAATGCTATATGCCATAGCGTTTATTGTGAAATCACGGCGCATAAGGTCGTCCTCGATACGTCTACTGAATTTTACCTCATCTGGATGGCGGGAGTCACTATATGTTGACTCAGTGCGGTACGGGGTCACTTCAACGGTGTGTGTTTCTTCTGAAGTTACATGTGTAACCTCAGTAATTGTTTCACGTGAAACAATTACTGCAACTGTCCCGAATTTGTTCTCGTATACAGTCTTTTCAAACAGAGGCATGATTTCCTCGGGCGTTGCATTTGTAGTTACATCCCAGTCCTTTGGTTCACGCGAAATTAGAAGGTCGCGTACGCAACCTCCGACAATATATGCTTCGTAACCTGCCTTTTCGAGAGTCTCTGTTACATGTGTAACATAGGAGGGGATTAGGCTCCTTTGGATTAATTCAGTTGTGTGTTTCATTTGAAACGTTTTGTGCACCTGCCAGGATTCGAACCTGGAATAACGGTTTCGAAGACCGTTGTGATATCCATTTCACTACGGGTGCAGAAATTAATTAATAATTCTTTGCGATTATACGCTATTTTCGTCAATGTGCCAAATATTCTTTGAGAAATAAGGGTAGATATATAATTGCAAAATTTAGACAAAAAGGGTAGAATTGCTCGGTAGATTTTTGCGGCCATGGTTTAGTGGTAGAACACGTCCTTGCCAAGGATGAGACGGGAGTCCGATTCTCCCTGGCCGCACAAAGAATTTGTATTGGAACTATTTTGGTTTGAAAAAGACACAGTTTCATTCTATCGGAACAATTGTGCAAAACTGTGGATAAAGGTGGGGACTGTGTGCATAAAGGACACTTTTGCAAAGTGTCAGTATAAAAAATACGTTGATAAATAAGGATTTTATAAAGTACAGACTTTATAAACACCAATGTGAATAAGTCACACATATATGCCGAAGGTCTTTACATCAAAGTCACAAAGGACGGGGGAGTTTGGAGAGCAAATTGCTGTCCGATACTTGCAACGTAAGGGTTTTGTCGTTATTGAACGCAATTACACGCGACCGTGTGGTGAAATCGATATTATTGCCCAATTTGGGGGTATCCGTCACTTTGTCGAGGTCAAAGCAATGACGGGAGCTCTCTCAAGCGTACAGTCACGCGAAGGTATTTACCGTCCTGAAGACGGCATGCATTTTGAGAAGGTCCGAAGATTGCGTCGGACAGTAGCATCTTACCTCTCTGAAGGACACTGGAAGGGGGAATGGCAGTTTGATCTCGTTACTATTTGGCTGAATCCAACCACTCGGCAAGCGCAAGTGAAACACCTCGATAACATTATTTTATAAGCAAAAAAATTGTATTTCTTTCAAAGTACTGCTATAGTGTCTCGGTGCTACGGGGCGTAGTATATCGGTAGTATGCGTGTTTTGGGAACACGAGGGCCGAGTTCGATTCTCGGCGCCCCGACACTCTTTTGCTCAATTCTGAGTAAATACAAAAATACCAAGCAATTGCTTGGTATTTTTGTATTTCGCTGTGCGGGATAGGAGAGTCGAACTCCTCACCACAGTTTGGAAAACTGTTGTTTTACCGATAAACTAATCCCGCGCTTCCGCTTAGCGGTTGCGGAGAGAAATCTTCTTTCCAGCTACCTTCTTTGCGTGCTTCTTGTGTGCCTGCTTTTTCTTTTTGTTCATACCTGTAAGAGATTAGCAAAATATAGACAAATAGTCGAGCCCCTATGCTACTATTGTGTATATGAATACGAAATTAAGCCTAGGGATACTTGTTTCGCTCTTGGTTGTAGCGGGAGTACTTACCTATAGAAATCGTGAAATTATTGTAAAAAATGCGCCCGTTGTTTCAATTTTAGAATCAGGAAATGGTAAAGTTGAAGCACTCGCAGTTGGTCAAAAATTTACTTTGACACTACCGAATCCAGGGGACGGCGGGTATCAGTTTGATAACCCGGAGTATGATACTTCTCTCGTCCACCTCGACAATCACACGCATCTTGCTCCTCAGGCGAACGCCCCACTTGGTAATTTTGGCACTGATATCTGGGAATTTACTTCACTCGCTAAGGGTTCGACAGATCTTACTATATCTGCGAGTCGTTCGTGGAATGGCGAGAAGGGAAACACCTTCAAGACCTCAATCTTCATCAGGTAGTCACAGGCATGTATATCACAAAATTGGCAACAAAAAAGCCCGGCTGATAGGCAACCGGACTTTTTTGATTTTTGGAGTCGCTCCGAGTTAATTTACTTAACTGCGTCCTTGAGCGCCTTGGCTGCGCGGAACTTTGGTACTTTCATCGCTGCTACCTTGACCTGCTCTCCAGTTTTTGGATTGCGAGCCATTCGAGCTGCGCGCTGTTTGACTGAGAAGATTCCGAGACCTGCGATTGAAACTTCACCGCCCTTTTTGAGGGTGCCGGTGATCGCTTCGATCATTCCGTCTACGACTTCCTCAGCCTGTACCTTTGTACCGCCAATCTTTCCATGAACCCAGTCAACAAGTGCTGCTTTATTCATATGATTGACTTGTACACGCATGGGCGAGCCCACACGGGCACAAAGCTAAGTCGACTTTGCTAGTAATACTCTCTGAGCTTTAAGCAAAGTGCTTAAAACTATGGGTATTATAGCCTCTATAACGATTTTGACCATAGTTTACAAGGGTCATACGGCATTTTGCGTGAATTAGCCTTATTTTGCAATGGATTTTACAAAAATATGAATTTGTGTTAGTTTGAGTTTAACCAAAATTTCATGATGATGAAAAAGATTCTTTGTTTTTGCTGCGTGCTTATGTATAGCTCGCAAATTTTTGCGCAACTCCGCGCTTTGCCGGAGGTTTACAATTTTTTTAACAAGGGAGGCGGAGGAACTTTGGTTTCTGACGTCTTTCTGTACGTTCCCGTAAGAGAGAAACCATCGCGTTTCTCTGTGGGTATTTATGTCTATGGCGAGCGTGCCATAGATGACGTACCGTTCTATCAATCTATGGTAGGACCAACCTATGTATTCGTGGAGAAGAAAAATCTCCACTGGGAACTTGGTTTCCTTGCCGGGATTGAATCCGGCAAAGAAATGTGGCGCGTTAGCCCTTGGACGCTGGTTTCAGCGTTCAAAGATCGAATTTCAATGCTTGCTGTATACGAGACCGGAGCCTCTGGCCCCGGGTATCGTGTACAGGCTTATTCCGTCCTCAACAAAATTGAGGCGAAGAATAAGCTGATGGCAGGGTGGGTCCTGTACGGACCATTGACCGGCCCCTCGGTTCAATTTAAGAGGAAAAAATTCGCGATATTCATCGCTCCATACGTGTTCAGTATAGAGCAAAAGAATATTGCGTCACTCGTCACCGGAATCAGTGGTGACTTGTGAAAAATGAAGATGAATGTCGTCGAAACCCGCTATACAAATGGCGGGTTTCTTCAATTTTGGATTGATTTCCAAATGATTTCAAACATTTCTTTGTGGAGCGAGACGATACTTTTGTTCTCAATGACGACTGTCATGTACGGCGGAGTGAGTTCGAGTGTGATTAATTTTTCAGGAAGCAGGACTGTATCGACGTTGAGAGCGTTCGTCGTTGGCAGAATTTTGATCTCTTCATTGAAATTGCGCTCGAGTTTTTTGTGTTCGCGCGCGAGCGGAGAGTCTTGAAACAGCATACGCGTCTTGATTGGAAGCTTTGCACGTTCTTCGATATATGAGAGGGCGAAATTGGGATCGAGGTTGTACCACTTTTCTTGATTGGTGATGACGAGATAGTCTTCGTGCGGGCGGATTTCCTTGAGTGTATCTCGGTAGATGTCCTGCATTACTGACAGTCCCGTGTAATACTTGATGACACTTTCGCCACCTTTGAGATTGTAGAGTGCTTGGAATTCGGGCAGGATTTTTGAAAATGCATTTTTGCGACGCTCGAGCATGATTTCGAGGCGCTCTGGATTTTCGGCTACATAGAATTGCTTGAGGCCTTTGAGCTCCACACGCATGAGGCCTTTTTCTTTGAGTGAATCAATGATGCCATAGATAGTCGTTCGCTTGATATTTGTTGCTCGGGCGATTTTGAGCACGCTCGTGATCCCGAGTGAGAGGGTAGAGAGGTACACATTCGCCTCATCCTCTGAGAGCCCGATTTCCTTCAAAATGCTTAAAAGCTTGTCGTTTTGCATAATATGTCGAATATTTCGACAACATAAGTATATTATTTTATATAACTATTTGCAATATTTTCATATATCTGACGACATATATGACAGAAATGGGAATTCGTTGGATAATTTATCCGAAACAAATTGTTCATTCAAATATATTTTATGGCTGATTTTACGTTGTATTTTTTTAATCTTGTAGATGCGGGATATCGTAGCTTTACGAGTACAAGGACTGAAAGAATCGAACTTGGTGAGATTCACGGGTGTGATTTGAAAAAGTCACTAGCAGAGTTTGGGAAAAGGAAGGGTGCCAACAAGTGTTTGTTTGAGTCTTTTCACGGAGGTAGTCGCACTACATACTCGGTTACGTACTACATAAACGACCGTGAAATTTTTGACTCTAAACTGAATATTGTGAGTGAAAACAATAGATTCGTTCACAATTCAGAGGGTATGTTTACCATCAATTTTTAGGGAGAACGGGACAGCCTAATCGTAAAATGTTCCACAAATCGTATCTGCGGTTGAATTCATTTTCTTCCGCACTGTCGCAAAGTGAATGCTTTGCCTGATGAGTCCTAAAGGACGAAACAGACTACTCATAAAACTTATATGATACTTACATTACTTTTTGGTTCGCTTGTTGTGTTCGCACTTTGCTCAGGTGAAGGGAATCGTAATCCAAATGATTTTCATTAAAAAAATAACAGTATAATTACTAAATCAAATATATGGAACAAAAAAATTGTCAGAAATGCAAAAAAGATTTTGTCGTCGAAGTTGAGGACGTGAATTTCTATGAAATGGTTGGGGGAGTGCCCGCGCCGACGTTTTGTCCGGAGTGTCGTTTTCAGCGACGACTGACATTTCGTAATGATCGCACTTTGTACAAACGTGCGTGTGAAATTTGTAAGAAGGATGTGATTTCAATATATCGTCCGGATTCGGTGGAAGGGAAAGCGCGGCAAAAAGTCGTGTGTCAGAAATGTTGGTGGAGTGACGACTTTGATCCAAAAGCGTATGGACGCGATTATGATTTTTCGCGCTCGTTTTTCGAGCAGTATCGTGAGCTCATGAACGAGGTTCCGTTTGTCGCCAATTTCGTCGTTGATGAATCTCGCATGGTGAATTCTCCGTACAACAACATGGTACTTGATTTGCGTAATTGCTACATGATGTTTGATTCTGATTTTAATGAAGACTGTTCATACGGATGCGAAGTCGAGCGCTCAAAAAACTGCGTTGATAACAACCTGATTGATAAATCAGAAATGTGTTATGAGTGTGTGAATGTACAAAATTGTTACCGTACATTTTATAGTGTCGATTGCGAGAGCTCGAGTGATATTTGGTTTTGTCGAGATTGTACTGGGTGTACGGATTGTTTTGGTTGCGTGAATTTGCGCAAACAATCATATTGTATTTTTAACGAACCAATGGGAACCAAAGAGGCATATCGTGCACGACTCGCCGAGATGGGTATCACCTCGCGTGCACAGATTGATGCACTAAAGCCGCAGATCAGAGAGATGTGGAATTCGTCGCTCAAGAAATATATGCACGAGAAACAGTCGGAAGATATTTCTGGAGATTACATATACAATTCGCGAAATGTAACTGAAAGTTGGATTGTCCAAGAAGGATGGAACGTAAAATATTCTCAGTACCTTATCGCATCAGGTGCGAAAGATTCATATGACTTTACGCAGTTTGGTGACAAGTCAGAATTGCACTATGAAGTTTTGCAAGGCGGGGGAGGAAGTTCGCGTGTCCGATTTTGCTGGTTTGCACCAAACGAAAATCAGAACCTTGATTACTGCATGCAGGTCATGACGAGTCACGACATGTTTGGGTGTATTGGTATGCGCAAATCTGAATACTGTATTTTGAATAAGCAGTATTCGCCCGAGGAGTATGAGAAAATCCGTTCCGCAATCATGACGCAAATGATGGACGTTCCCTACGTAGATGCTCAAGGGTTCACCTATCGATATGGAGAATTCTTCCCGAGTGAGATTTCACCATTTGCGTACAACGAAACATCGGCGCAGGAATTCTTTCCACTCACGGCAACGAGCGTTTCAGATTTTGGATTTGTATGGCACGAACGTGAAGCGCGGAACTATTTGCCGACTATTCTCACTAGTACACTCCCTGATTCGATTGCTGAAGTTGGCGATGAAATAATAAAAGATATTATTGAATGCGCGAACAAAGGTGATGCGGCGAAAAATTGTACGACTGCATTTCGTGTTGTACCAGACGAGCTTGGATTTTATCGCAGATTTGATATTCCGCTTCCAGCAAAATGTCCGAACTGTCGTCATGCTGAACGTATGGAATATCGCAACAAGCCAGCGCTTCGCACAAGCACCTGTGCATATGATGGGTGCGCTGAAACGTTCCTCACTGCATATACGGAAGGAACTCCGAATGTGTATTGTAAAGAACATTATTTACAGTATGTCTCCTAGGGGGAAAGAAAATAATAATTTGACATTTCATATAATTATTATATAGTCAAACCGTTCTTTTACATGAAAAATTTTGTGTCAGTAGTTGGTTTAGATTAGAACAGCAGCTGTTTTAATCTAAACCAACTACTAAAAAATGACACACGCACAATTATTTTCGGCTACACCGAACGACATCCGAACACTTGTTCATCGTAAGCTTGATAAGCTACAGTGGACTTACACTGGTGATATTTGGAGTGATTTATCTCGACAGCTTCCTTTTGACACGAGTATCGGAGCGAACACGAATTATCAAGAATTAAATTTGAGTCTTGATATCAATGGTTGCCTCGGGCGCGCTGCAATAATTGGGGCATTCGTGGAAAAATACACAAATGCGAAAATTGTTGCGGGGGAAGTTATCGTAGATCACTTTCGAGAGCTTCTTGGTGAAACAATGCAAAAAATTCAAGATACTCCAGGGTATCTTGAAGAAGTCATTATGTACGAAGACCCTCATATCGTACCAGTAATTAATGGTATCCAATATGAACCACTTTCGATTTTGATGGGGGAACAAATTATTCACCCAAAGATTGAGACGTTTCCTTTTTGGGAATCAATTTACTCTTCTATGCTTTGTAGCCTTGTTCATTTTGAGCAAAACCCCGAAGTAAAAAAAAGAATCCTCGACAAGGCGGGCCAGTATGCGATTATGGTCGATTATCTCTACACTCAAGCGCAATTCGCACTTGAGCAGGGAGACGCAGCACTTTTTCTAAAAATTGCTGAGGGTATTCTCCTAAAAAAGAAATCGGCACGCGCGATGGCCGTTATCTGTATGTTGACCGGTAAATATCGGAATGAACTTATCAAAGAGTATACAGAAAAAATATTTGTGTATTTTAAAGAACTTTTTTAAAAACTATGAGTATAGATGAAATACTCTCCCTCGTCCCGCCAGATATGCGAGACGAGGCAGCAGAAAGTCTGAAAAGACTACGTGATACGGCCACGAAAACCGCTATTTCAGCAGTTATGGCACGGAACATGAGTCACCATCTTGGTGGCTTTATGCTGAACGGAAAAGACCAAAAAAAGCTTGCCTAAAAATTGGTGAGCCTCTGGCACAATTAAGATCGTGTACTCTTTATGGGTATGCGATCTTTTCTATTTCCTAATGTGCCTTAAAGAATAACGCTTTTTAGCTTTTGTCCCACAAGAGTTCGAATAGTCCACGTTGAGTTTCCGCAAGTGCCTCACTTTCGGTGATGAGCACGAAAATATCTTTGTTGAGGGAGAAACTCATGACTTTGTTTCCGACGATGAGCTGATCGAGAGCACCGATGTGGCCACGATCGCCCATGTATTTTACTTTGCAGTATTTGCTCTGATTCTTTTGCATGTGCTCTGCCCACACGCGAGCCGGTTCTCCGCCAAATGTGATTTCACGAATGCGTGGGTCGCGGATACTTCGAATAAGTTTGTCGTATTCTTTGAGGACCTCTGGGAATTTTTCGAGCACGCGTTCAATGTCACTAATCCAAAGGCCTTCTTTGTGTTCAGAAAGCAAACTAAATGCTTCACGGTATGCCTTGCGAACACCCTCGATCCCTTCAAACATTTCGATTTTTGGTTTGGTCGATTCTGATTTGTACCGCGCAAGAAGCTCTGGCATCACGTCTCCAACTTGATCCATACGGAATTTTGTTAGTTCGGCGAGACGACGAGGATGTGCGGGCATGTATATTTTTTTCTTACCTTTTTTGATTGAAGAGGCGAGACCAATGAGTTCAAGTTCTTCAACAATGAGGTAGGTAGTGGGACGTTTCTGATTCGCTCGTTTTGAAATCTCTGTCATCGAGGCCTCACCAAGCTCGAGGAGAGCGAGGTACACATCTGCCTGCTTCTTAGAGAGGCCAGTCTTTTCGAGGATGGTTGCGAGCTCTACGGGCATAACGAAAGTATACCTTTCGGGACGCATTTATGTCAAGAATTTTGACGAAATATTTCTTTATAAGGATAATAAGCTTTATAAATAAAGGTTATTTTAGAATCGACACGTAGAGTATTTTGACGTTATACTAAAATCATTTTATAATATTCACAAATACATTCGTTATGAACAGAATAATATTAGTAATCGAGGACAATCCCGATCAAGCAAAACTGGCCCAAGTGGCAGTACTTTCTTCCGGTTGCTTCCCGGTCATTGCTCACAATTTGGCTGATGGAGTTCGCCTATTGCAGGAACTCAAGGATCAGCTCGTTGGAGTCGTAACGGATATGCATTATCCGTCGATGAACTTGAACGATCGTGACGCAGACAAGCCAAACGGGCTGAGCATGGTCGCTCAGTGCGTTGAACTCAATATCCCAGTTTCAGTGTGCACCGATGTGGATCACCACTATTGCGCATATGTTGAAGCTCCGATAAAGGTTCTCGCGACTCATCAGAAGTATCAGTATGGACGCATTCCTTTTTCTCTTGATCATAAAGATTGGAAGAAATCGGTTGCGGAGTTGCTGAGACTTGGTTGTGTGTTCGAACAGGTATCAAAAATCGATTCAACAAAAATTGTTTTTGTTGAAGAGAAACACATGTTGGGTCCGGTCGAGGGGTACGAGAGCATTAGTGTTGTGCACGGAGAAGCTTTTGATGTTATCTCAAAAGTAATGCCCGCATACATTGTGTGTCTTGTCGAGTCTGGGGTAAGTGCAGAGCGTTGGGCTCAAACTGAGCGACGTTATGGAGACTTGAAACGTTCACTTCTCCCTGGACAAAAACTGATTCGGTTTGGATTTACGAAACCGAAGGATTTACAGGAGCAGCACTTGCAACTCCCATTCACTCAGGATCAGTTGCTTGCATTGTTGTAATTACATGGGCTATCTATAAACCAATCTATAGCCCTCACTCTTTAGTTCACAAGAGTCACTTGCGGATTAATTGTGAGAAATAATAACTAATAAATATATGATTATCATTCCAATGGTTTTGTTCGGGGTCGTGTGGTACATGTGCACGGAGTCGACGGGTCGTACGGGGCTTGATTTTCATTAGGAGGTGCGTGTGAGATAATACAAATACTAAATTATATGGAAACAAAAAACTGCCAAAATTGCCACCTTGATTTCGTTATTGACGAGCGCGACCAAAATTACTATCAAAAGATTGATGTTCCGCATCCCACGTGGTGTCCGAAATGTCGTTTTGAGCGCCGCATGTCTACGCATAATGTATGGAGTGTATACTGGCGGAATTGTGCGAAATGCGAAAAGCGCACGCTTTCCATGTACAACAAAACTGTTCCGATTGAGGTCTATTGTAATGATTGTTGGTGGAGTGATGAGTGGGATGGAACTGAATATGGAATGGAATATGATCCGACTCGAAACTTTTTTGAACAAGTATATGAGCTCTCAAGGAAGACACCTTGGGTGGCACAGGAAGTCCTCGCCCCAACAATGGTGAATTCTGAATTTTGTAACGGCGCATCATATTTGCGTAATTGTTATCTAACATTTTGGGCTGATTATTCTGAAAATGTTTCCAATGCGTCAGTCATTCTTGAATTGAAAGATTCAACAGATTGTCTTCGTGCACGTGAATCACAGCTTTGCTCGGAATCAATTGGCATCAACAAATGCTACCGGACATTTTACTCAGAGGAATGTGATGCATGTACGGATGTTTGGTTCTCTCGTAATTGTTACAATTGTACGAATTGCATTGGTTGTGTAAATGTACGAGATGCTTCGTACATGATTTTTAATGTTCAGTATTCCAAAGATGAATATCTGCAGAAACTTGCTGAATTTGGCTTCGATACATACTCAGGAATTGAGGCAATGAAATCATCTATAAATGAATTTTGGGATACACTGCCATATCGTGAATATACGGGGAATTCGATGAATTTGAATGTTACCGGAGAATATATTTTTGAATCGAAAAATTCCGAAGACATGTATCTTTGTACCAGTGCGGAGGATTCTCGATATTGCCAGTTCGTCACCGTGCCTTCGGCAAAGGAATGTTATGACTACTCAGGGTGGGGTGCTGGTGCTGAGCGAATATATGAATCACATTCTACGGGGGAGAATGTTGCGAATGTTAAGTTTTCCTACTGTTCGTACACTGATTGTCTTGATGTTGAATATTCATGGTGGGTGATTTCTGGTAAACAAAATTTCGGCTGCGTGAATTTGAAACGCAAAAAATATTGCATTTTGAATAAGGAATATTCCAAGGAAGAATACGAGAAATTGCGTGGAGAAATAATCGCTGACATGAAGAAGAATCCGTATGTTGACGAGCAGGGAAGAACATGGACATATGGTGAATCGTTTCCGCTCATGATGAATCACTTTGGCTATAATGAATGTTCAGGGAGCAAATATGCACCGAAGACTAAAGAACAGGCTCTCGCCGAAGGATATCGTTGGTACGATGATGAACCTGCGCTGCATTCTGTGACGCTTCTAGCAAAAGATCTTCCACAAACCGTGACTACTACCGATGAATCGGTTTTACGGGAGATTATTGGTTGCGCAGAATGTGGACGTGGTTACAAGATTGGACAACTCGAGCTTTCACTTCTTCAGAAAATGCAGTTGCCGTTGCCTCACACATGTCCGTCTTGTCGCCAGAACGCCCGTTTTGAGCGATTGAACCCACCCGAGCTCTGGGATAGAAATTGTGCGAAATGCTCAGGACCAATCAAGACCGCTTTTTCTCCAGAGGGTAGAGAGACCGTGTATTGTGTGAGTTGTTACCAACAAGAATTCGTCTAGTCCTTTTTGGTTAGGTGCTTTTGTGTGGCATACTACAAATACTCACTATGGAAACAAAAAACTGCCAAAATTGCAAAAGAGAATTCACCATTACGGCGGAGGATGCGGACTACTATTCGAAGATGAAAGTTCCGCAGCCACTTTGGTGTTCAGAATGTCGTCGTGTGCGACGATTCTCGTTCCAAAATACATGGAATCTCAATTGGAGGAATTGCGACAAATGCGGAAACAGGACTTTGTCGCTCTTTCCTGCTGATCAACAACTGACTGTCTATTGTCAGCCGTGTTGGTGGAAGGATGACTGGGACGGGACTGAATATGCGATGGAGTATGATCCGTCGCGACCATTTTTGGAGCAGATGCAGGAGCTCGCGCGAAAAACACCGTATTCTGCGCTGACGAGTTTGTACACGAGTTTGAAAAATTCTGATTACTCAAACGCGCTTGCGTGGAGTAAAGATTGTTCGTTCGTTTTCTGGGCGGACTTTTGTGAGAACGTCTACAACTCTTCGCTCTTGAATACACTGAAAAATAGCGTGGACTGTCTCCGTGGATTTGATTCTGATCTTTGCTATGAATCAATCGGTTTTGAAAAATGTTACCGCACATTCTATTCAGAAGAATGTGACAACTGTGTGGACGTTTGGTTTTCACGTAATTGCTATAATTGTACGAATTGTATTGGGTGTGCGAATGTGCGCGGAGAATCGTATTGTATTTTTAATGTGAAATATAGCCGAGAAGAATATATGGCTCGTGTTGCAAGCATGCGACTCGATACTCGCGCGGGGATTGATGCGGTATACCAACAAGCTGATGCGTTCTGGCTTTCAAGGCCGTACCGCGAATACCATGGAAGTCCGCTCAATGTTGCCGTCTCAGGGGAATATGTGTACGAGTCCAAAAATTCTCATGAGATGTATCTTGCGAATGGCGCGGAGGACTGCAAATGGGCGGAATTTATAACGGTGCATTCGGCGAAGGATTGTCGAGATTATTCTGGGTGGGGGAATAACGCGTCAGAAATATATGAAGCGGTCACTGTCGGAGAGAATGCGAACTCAGTCATGTTTGCACTTGAGTGCTGGCCCGATGTCATGAATTTAGAGTACTGTATTTGGAATACTGCAGGGAAGAATAATTTTGGGTGTGTGAATTTGAAACGCAAACAGCATTGTATTTTGAACAAAGAATATACGAAGGAACAATTTGAAATACTTCGCGCGCAGATAGTCGAAGACATGAAGGTGCGACCATATATTGATGCTCAGGGACGTGCCGTCCCATACGGAGAATTTTTCCCGCACGAATTGAGTAATTTCCCGTACAATAAATCGAATGCCATGCGCTTCTTTCCAAAGACGAAGGAACAAGCACTCGCCGAAGGCTATGCGTGGAGTGATGCGGTGGCGCCACTCGTCGCGAGTACTATTCGTGCAGAAGTATTGCCCGAAACGATTCTCGAAGCGGATGAGAGTATCCTGAAGGAAGCGATTGAGTGTAGCGAATGTGGCCGAGCATACCGAATCGCAAAAATGGAATATGATTTGCTTCAGAAAATGAATCTCCCGCTTCCGCATCACTGTTTGAAATGTCGTGAAAATCGTCGCTTTGGAAGAATGAATAAGCCGAAATTGTGGGAACGCAATTGTGCGAAGTGCGGATCTGACATACAAACTGCGTATGATCCAGACGGACCAGAGACAGTCTATTGTGTGAGTTGTTACCAGCAGGAGTTTGTGTAAATGAAAAACGGCAGACCATATGGAGGTCTGCCGTTTTTTAATTTTGAGGCGCACGGATTATACTCGAACTTCTTGCCAAACGATTTCTGTGCAGTTGAAGTACTCTTTCGTGAAGGCAACTGCTTTTTCGTTGTCGAAGGGTTTACAAGTATACGCATCAACTGAGACGAGACATTGGTCGGCTTTGCCTGTGACACTCCCTGAACCGGTCGTTACTGCTGGGTACGTGTACACATGTACGCCCGAAGTGACCCAATGTTGCCAGCCACCATATCCCATATTGCCAGCAATATATGCAAGCGCTTGTCCGAGTGGGCGCATGCCAACTAGTTTGGTGAGTTTACTCATAAAATCCTTGATGTCGTCTTCTGTATAGAGACGATCGGTGAGGCCCTCTATCATGATGCGTTGACGAGGGAGTTTTGGGGCGAGATTGTACCAATTTTTAAATTCCATAACGTTTGTTTCTCAAATTCTGCTTTTTATTAAACAAATGTCTAATTTATTAGCTATTTTCAATATAAAGTAAATAAATACTTTACTTTATGACGCACATTTTGGTATGGTTATTGTGTGAAAATATCGAGCACTCGAATCGAAGACGAAGTTATCGCTCTTATTCAAAAACGTTCCATGACAGCAATGGAAATTTTGCAGGGTGTTCGAGTGGCTCGCCCAAAGACAACAAAGCAGGCCGTGTATTTGGCGATTCGGAATTTGAAACATAGAGAAATCGTGACAATACATGCGAAGCTCGTCTCGCTCTCGCGAATCTGGATTGACCAAATGGCAGATTTTTATATCTTTGCTCGAAAACAGTATGCTGAGTCGTCAGTGGCAGATAGTGGGTACTTAAATCTAGAAGAAAAAGATCGAATCACGTATTCATTTAAAAATCCGATCACGACGGATGTATTTTGGGCTCACACGCTCAGTGTACTTACAGAAATTACTCCGCAGAGTGAGCCAGTCTACATATGGAATCAGCATGAATGGTTTTTCTTGGCACACAGGGAGAGCGAGAGAGCATTGTTTCGCAATATGCGTGAGAAGCGAAAAAGAACGTATGTCTTGTCGGCACACAAGAATCATATCGATATGCATGTCGCGAAGGAGTTTGATGGAGACTGGGCACAGTATTACGCACTCGGAGAGCAATTGTTTGCGAAGCCAAATTATTACACGAACGTAGTTGGAGATTATATTCTGGAAGTTTGGCTCGACGAGAAGATCCAAAGTTCTATCGATTCATTTTACGAGAACTATACGTTGCCTACGGAGGAAGCGATTCACGAAATTCAGAGAATCACACGAGAAACAGGGCGAACAAAACTGCGGATTTCGAAAAACAAAAAAAGGGCGAAAGAAATAAAAAAAATCTTTAGTAAATATTTTCTGATTAAAAACGACAAATAAAAAACGCCCTCTTTTCCAAACAATCGAAGGAAAAGAGGGCGTTTTTTTATTTCTACTATCTCGCGTATTCGATGATGCGTGTCTCGCGAATCATAGTGACTTTGATTTCACCTGGATACTTGAGTTCAGCTTCAATCTTCTTGGCGATATCGCGAGCCATTTCTTTGGCTTCGACGTCGCTCACTTTTTCTGGAGTAACGAAGATGCGAATTTCGCGTCCAGCTGAAAGTGCGTATGACTTCTCGATATTTGGGAATGCGTTGACGAGCGATTCCATTTCTTGCAAGCGCTTGAGGTAATTCTCAACACTGTCGCGTCGAGCACCTGGACGGCCACCTGAAATATTGTCGGCTGTCTGCACGATGACGGCTTCGATTGATTCGTGCGGGCAGTCGTCGTGGTGACTCTTCATTGCAACTACAACGCGTGGATCAGCACCAAACTTCTGAAGAATACGGATACCGATTTCAATGTGTGTACCTTGGACTTCATGGTCGAGTGCCTTTCCGATGTCGTGTACAAGAGCACCTTGTTTTGCGACAGCAACATCGGCGCCGAGTTCTTCAGCCATCATTCCGGCGATATGTGCCATCTCAACTGAGTGCTGGAGAACGTTTTGTCCGTAACTTGTTCGGAAATACAATCGTCCCAAAATAGCAATGATACGAGGATCGAAATTGAAGATACCACATTCGTACACTGCCTGTTCACCTTTTTCCTTGATGATTTTGTTGATATCATCCTTTGCTTTAGTGACGACTTCTTCAATCTTGGCTGGCTGGATGCGTCCGTCGAGAATGAGATTTTCAAGTGCGACGCGGGCGATCTGACGGCGAACTGGGTCGAAGGCTGAAATGATGATTGTTCCAGGTGTCTCATCGACGATGAGCTCAACTCCAGCAGCACGTTCAAAGGCGCGAATATTACGTCCTTCTTTTCCAATGATCTTGCCCTTGATGTCGTCAGATGGGATCGCGACGTTTGTTGTCATTATCTCAGCTGCCGTACTTGAGGCGAGACGTTGAATCGAAGTTGCGAGGATATCCTTTGCACGGCGACCGAGACGTTCCTCGGCATTTTGCTCCAATTTCTGCATGCGAACCATGAGATCTTCCTCGCTATCACGCTCGATCTCTTGGATGAGCTGATTCTTGGCATCGTCACGTGAAAGCCCCGCCACTTTTTCGAGTGTCGAGACGCGTTCGGCGAGCAAATTGTCGGCACGTTCCTTGATCTTCTTGATTTCTTCGATCTTGCCCTTTTGAATCTCTGATTCCTTGTCGATTTCTGTCTGGCGCGCGTCAAGGAGCTCTTCTTTTTTGATGAGGCGCTCCTCAGTACGCTTGAAATCCTCGGCTTTTCGGCGTTCCGTCATACGGATGTCCGAATCAGCTTCGTCTGCCTTCTTCTTGGCCTCGTCGAGAATGCGCTGAGCTTCCTCCTTCGCACCGACGAGCATCTGCTTGATATCTATCTCAATCGAGCGTCGCTTGCCGAGGGCGGTGACTTTGCGGAGATAGTATCCACCTGCCACGCCTCCTGCGAGAGCGATTATAACGATGAGCAATACAATAAATGTACTCATACACGACCTGTAGCCGGTCGTCTAGAAAACGCTTCGAATAGTTCGAATCAAAATGACGGAATATGGGGAGCACACAATGCGGGAAGTCCTGAGATTCATAATGGTTTGAAGAGTAAACGGGGCTTTTTCTGTACGAACGGCCAAACTAATATACTAAAGTTCGATATTCATAGAATACCAGAGCTTTGGCGGAATGTCGAGAAATGGTGCTGTATAGCACAAAAAACCACCGCGTGAGCGGTGGTTTTTTGTGCGTCATGTGTTTCAGTTATTTCCCGTTCTTTGACTTCACAACAATCTCGTCGATGATGCCATATTTCTTGGCTTCGTCGGCGCTCATGTAGTAGTCGCGATCAGAATCTTTTTCAACTTGAACGATTGGCTTGCCCGTATTCTTCGAGAGAATCTTGTTGAGATTTTCTTTGGTGCGAAGAATATGTTTCGCCACGATTGCGATATCAGATGCTTGGCCTTCTGCGCCACCCATGACTTGGTGAATCATCACCTCAGAATTTGGGAGACAGAATCGCTTACCCTTCGCACCGCTCGAGAGGAGGACGGCAGCAGCCGATGCGGCGATACCGACACACACAGTCGAAACATCGGGTTTGATGTGATTCATCGTGTCGTAGATTGCCATTGCAGCGGTGACTGAACCACCTGGGGAATTGATATAGAGTTTAATATCTTTTTTCGGGTCTTCGTTTTCAAGGAAGAGCAATTGAGCAATGACGATGTTTGCCATGTGGTCATCAATCGCTCCACCGAGGAAGATGATACGTTCGCGCAAGAGACGCGAGTAGATATCGTACGCGCGTTCGCCAAACTGACTTTTTTCGATGACTGTTGGGATGAGCATATAAGGTAAGTGTTACTAATAATGTTTTCTGACTATACCACAAAAATATAGAGAGTGTCGCCAAATCAAAATACGTTTTGAGAAGGCCTCGCGCAGGCCCTTCGGGGGCCGAGCGGCGATGCTCGCGAGCACGCGAGACAGCGTTGCCTTTCAAAACGTATTTTGATACTGGCCACTCTGTTTTTTATTGCTGAGCTTCGAGGAACTTAAAGATTTCTTCGTTGAGCATCATGTGCGCAACATACATGCGAGCACGGAGTGGGTCTGCGTCCTGATATGTTTGGATGAGACGCTTGGTTTCGTTTTCAACTTCTTCGGCTTTTGGTTCGAGTTTTTCTGCTTTTGCGATTTCCATCATGATGAGCTCGGTCTTTGCGCGCTTCTCAGCATCAGGAAGCAAATCTTTTTGAATATCAGCTTCTGACTTTTGTACGTGTTTGAGATATTCTTCAAACGGGATTCCAGCTTGAGCAATATCTGCCTTGAGACGATTGATGAGATTTTCTGCTTCGTTCTCAATGAGTACTTGAGGAATTTCGATTGTTGTTGCTTCAGCTATCTTTTCAAGTGTTGCGATACGGCGCTTCTCAAGATCGCGCGCGATTTTTTCTGCCTTGATATTTTCGCGGAATTTTGTTTTGAATGCATCCACGTTTTCGAACTCTCCGAGCAATTTTACATATTCGTCATCGAGTGTTGCATCGAATTCAAGTTTCTCAAATTCAGCATGATCATGTTTCTCACCTGACTGATGAATCTCATTGTGCTTGCGAGCCTTTTTGAGTTCTTTTATTGCCTCGTCGAGCTCTGCGTCAGTGACAGTTACATCGGCAACAGTTTTGTTTTCAACTGCTGCGATCTTTTTGTATTCAGGAAGTTTGACTTCTGGAAGAGTCGCAACGACTGCAGTAAATTCGAGGTCGTTGTCTTTTGCGAGTTTGGTGAGCGTGATTGATGGGCGACCAATCGCGTCAATCTTCTCGTCCTTCAAAATCTTTGGGAAATGTTCATTGATCGCAATATCTGCCATCTCCTCAAGGAGCATCATTGGGTTGAGCTCTTTTTCAAGAATGTTTGCTGGTACCTTGCCTTTGCGGAATCCTGGGATTTCGACGTGTTCGCCGGCGCGACTGAGTGCTTTTGCACGGTAGCTTTCAAATACTTCGGCTGGGATTACGACTTCAATCTGGGTTTCGCTCTTTGGTAATTTTTTGATTGTATTTTTCATGGTTTTCGCATACTAACACAAAAATCAAGCAGGAACAAAAGCACACGCGCCTCCTTTGAAAAGGCAACCCGTTCCGCGTGCTCGCGGCCGGGCTTCTCGGCGCCAAGCGCCTGCGAAAGGCCTTCTTCAAAGGAGGCGCGTGTGCTTTTGTTTGTTGCTCGTTCGAGTTTAGTTTGTGAGAGACCCTGCGGCGTTGGCGTCGAGGTTGAGGCCGGCTTCGGCGGCGGTTTTGGCTTGGTGATTTTGGATGAGGTCAGTTTGTTTGCGCACGTTTTGGTAGAGGAAGTAGCCTGCGACAATCAAGATGGCGAGGATGATGACAATACCGGCGAGGGCACCACCGTTTTCTTTTGTTTTGCGCGCGCTTCCTTTCATATACTCTGAGTATATACAATTTTCCGAAAAATGAAAGAAAAAATCACGCACCAATTCGGTGCGTGATTTTTTCGTAATCCCCTCTGTTATTTTACTTTCGGAGCGTAGTTTTTTGCATACACATCGACACATTCTTTGATGACCTTCATTGCTTCTTCTGGTCCATAGAATGTTTCGACGACACCAGTACCTGGTTTCTTGAGTGCTTTGTAATTCTCCCAGTAGTATTGTGTCTGCTTTTTGAAATATTCTCCGAGCTGATCGACATGCGTGATGTGATCTTGGCGCTTGTCTTCACTGATGACGGCGATGATTTTGTCATCAACTTCACCTCCATCGATATATTTCATGATACCGATGACGCGGAGTTCAACGACTGATCCTGGCACGAGTGGCTCAGTGACATTCACGACTTCAATATCGAGTGGGTCGTTGTCCTGATCCCATGTCATTGGAATCGCTCCGTAAGTGAATGGATATGCCATTGAAGAATATCCAACACGATCGAGTTTGAGCTGACCACTCTCGGTGATGAGTTCGTACTTGTTGATAGATCCAGCAGAGACTTCGACGATTGCATTGATGATGCACTTTGATTCATCGACGACGGCTGGGAGTACGTGCAACAAATTGAGCATGTACTTTGATGGTTCGT
This sequence comes from bacterium, assembly GCA_037143195.1. Taxonomy (GTDB): domain Bacteria; phylum Patescibacteriota; class Minisyncoccia; order Phycocordibacterales; family UBA9973; genus CAITQP01. Next base: position 82,436 of record JBAWZD010000002.1, read on the forward strand.
GATTGATGTTTGCCATATGCTTCTATTATATGATTAAGCAGCGTCTTCGGCTACTGTCTCTTTTTTCTCAACAACTGTTTCACCGTCTGATGATCCTACTGTTTCACCAGCGACTCCTTTGATATCAATTCTCCATCCTGTGAGTTTTGCGGCGAGACGAACGTTCTGTCCGCCCTTTCCAATCGCGAGTGAGAGCTGATCATCTGCGACTTCAACACTTGCAGTGTGCTCAGTGTCATTGATGACGACTGAGAGTGCTTTTGCTGGAGAAAGTGCAGCTGAAACGAATTTTGCTGGGTCAGCATTCCATTCGATGATGTCAATCTTCTCGTTGCCGAGCTCACTCATAACAGTTGTTACACGGATACCCTTCTGTCCAACACATGAACCGACTGGATCAACATGTTCGTCAGCTGAGAATACCGCAATTTTAGTACGAGCACCTGCTTCACGAGCAGTTGATTTGATTTCGACGGTACCACTTGCAACTTCCGGAGCTTCTTGGGCGAAGAGTGCAGTGATAAATTTTGGATGGGTGCGTGATATTTTGAGAGATACGCCACGAGGAGTTTCTTCGACAGCATAGAGATATGCGCGGATACGCTCACCACGACGGTAGTACTCGTTTGGAATCTGTTCTTCGCGAGGAAGAATAGCGGTAACGCGACCAATATCGACGAAGACATTGCCGCGCTCCATCTTTTGGATCATGCCACTGACGATATCACCTTCGTGACCGCCAAATTCACTCATGATTGCGCCGTGTTCTGCCTCACGGATACGCTGAATGATGACCTGTTTTGCCGTTTGCGCTGCAATACGGCCGTAATCTTCTTTGGCTTCAAGGGGGAAATTGATTTCCTCACCGACAACTGCGTTTGATTTCATGATGCGAGCATCCTCAAGGAGAATGTGGTGTTCAGGATTGAAGCGAACACGCTCATCGCCTTCTGGAAGGTCTGGAGTATCAACACCATCTTCTACGAAGTAGACAGTTGATTCATCTGCAACGATTTTTACCTGAAAGAAGTCGGTGCGACCAGTTTCGAGGTCAAAATGCGCGCGGACGATCTGTCCACGTTTGCCGTAGTCTTTTTTGTAAGCGGCGGCGAGTGCCTGTTCGATGGCATCGATGATCTTCTCGCGGGGGACTCGGCGCTCTGTTTCGAGCTGATCGAGGGCTATTTTGAGTGCTTTGAGGTCTAACATATATGATTTTAGCCTTATTTTATAAGGCTCGTTATTAAATTTTCTAATTTTTGATACGGCGCGCAGGTACTCCCTTTAAAAAAAAGAGCCGGCCCGATGGCCGACATACCGAAACACCTTATCTAGTAACATATATATATTACTCTGGCTGGTAAAAAGTGTCAATACGGGATGTGCGGCGACATAATATGTGTTTGTCGCCGCCGAGGACTGACCGAGCGAGCGGTTTCGGAGTATAGAGCGTAAACTACAAGCGCATTATTACGCGAGCAAGATTCCGCAGGCAAGATAAATACACTATTATGGCGCCGCACTTACGTGTTGTTGGTTTTCCACAGTAGAGTGATTGATATCCACTGTCGCGATAAGTGATACAATATATGTCTATGGATGCTCCAACACAGAAAGCAGTTCGTTCGTCGCGTTCAAATGTTACCGCGTTCCTTTTTATTATCATTGGGCTTGCCATTGTCGCGAGTGTGATTGTGTTTTTGAAGAAGACCACAAACAACAATCAGGCACAGAAAGCTGACCTGCATGCAGGTATTATCAATCAGATCGCGACAGACTCGACCCAAGGAGACTTGAGTACCAAAGAGAAGACCGATATTTTGAAACAAGTGAGCAAAAATACTCCCGTGACGAGTGCTCAAGACCGAGCGGCGATACTCGATTCTATTAGTAAGGCTTCAACACAATAAGCACAATGACAACTATCACACAGTGGATCAAACAAAAAAGTGTCATGCTCGGAGTGGTAGCTTCGATAGCAATCGTCACGCTTTTTTCATACGCCACACTCAATCCTCGTTTGACGCATGCCGCAGCGGGCATGGGTGGAGACCTTCATGGATACGCATGGAGCTCAACTGTGGGTTGGATGAGCATGAACTGCGCTGAGGGCAGTGCTACTGGAGGCACGGTATGTTCAACTTCAAACTACAAAGTCACACTCGACCCTGCGACGCAGATTTTTTCGGGATACGCATGGAGTTCAAACGTTGGATGGGTTTCATTTAATTCGAGCGATGTTTCTTTTTGTGGCTCGCAAGCAGCACTTTCTGCGGGGAGAATGACTGGCTGGGCTCGTGTGCTGAGCGGTGTATATCCGAATGGAGCAGATGGCTGTATCAGTTTTGGTTCTGCAACGACGAGCACCTATGGCGTGAATGTAGATTCAGTCGCCGGGACATTTTCTGGCTATGCATGGGGCTCAATTACGCTCGGCTGGCTTGATTTTAGTCGCGTTACGATGACGCCGACCACTGCGACTGTTGATTTGAAAGTCTTTGACCCATCGACAGGTGTTGCGACAAACGGACCACTCACGGTAGCGCTTGCTTCAGGTACAGGCACTGCAAAACTTTCGTGGACATCAAGTGGTGTTTCGTCATGTACGGCGAGTGTGACTCCTGCGACGACATCATCTGCGACTGACTGGCATGGATCAGTCGCAACGACGAGTACTGGCGTTACTGTTGGTTACTCACTCGCATCATCGGCGACTTACACATATACAATTACTTGTACGCCATCAGGAGGGACACTTTCACCCGTGTCTGATTCAGTACAAGTTGTTGTTTCAGGAAGTAGTACCGGAACATATGTTGATCTCAAAGTGCAGGGAGTGAGTGGCCCAACAGACGGTCCAATCACTATGCCAGATTGGACTGGTGGACCAGAAGTATTGCTCTGGACTTCATCGTCTGATGTCACTTCATGTGTGGCTGATTCAAGCCCTCGTGTTTCAGATTGGAATAGTACAACTGCAATTGGAACATCAAGTGTTTCAACCGCGATTACACTTCCATCAAATATGACGACAGGAATGCTTACTTACGTGTATAAGATCGTTTGTTCTGGTAGTACAATTGCAACTGACACTGTACTTATCAATGTGCCACCTGCAGACGTGCCAACATGTGCAGTTCGCCCAGGGCCATACACAATTGGAACAGGAACACATGTACATTTTGAAGTTCCAATCACGATTGCATGGACACCAAGCTTCAATCCGACAGATTTTTCTCTCGACTTGAGTAGTGCCTCTGGACTTGCTGTTTCGCTTGTTGATACTGCTACAGGCGCACCGGCAACATCAATCACGGCACGAGGTGGACGTCTCGGACTTTGGATTGATGGCGCGATGCCGACTTCAACGAAGACCATCGTGGTGAATGCAAGTCCATCGAGTGCAGGTACGGGAGTGACTTCATGTGATTCCGCAAGCATTGTGATTAATCCATCGGGCAGCGGAGGTGTTCGCGGTACGTTCCCATGGCAGGAAAAATAATCGTATTACTAACTTATCAATAATTTGTATACATATATGTTAAAAAAAATTCCATCGCTTTTGATTGTGCTTTCGTTCCTCAGTCTCACTGGAGTTGCACATGCTGCACTTGGTACGACTACTACGGCAGATCCGTGCCTCACTTCAGCTGGCGGTTCATCGACATGGGTTGCTCCAACAGGTGCGGCTCCGTCAAATAATGTCGCTGCTCCAATTAATGTGAGTGGCACAGATCAGGTAAAGCCGGGCAAATTGACCGTTGGGACACTTCCATGTCCGGCTCCTATCAATAACATCTGGACACCAACGTCAAAATTGACGGTGAATGGCATCACTGATACGGCTGGATTTTCAAACTGGGGTGCGACGTTTTTGAGTGGACTTGTTTCTGTCGGCAGTACCTATACAGTTACTGGTACGGCAAAAGCTCCAAAATTATACGTGAAAGCTGACCCATTGGTGGGCACCTTTTCATCGACAAATCTTCCTCAGATTGCTGCTTTGTTCGGTGGTAATGTTGCTGTTCGAGGCACACTTGGGGTTACGCAAAATGATGGAAGCGTCCTTCCTTCGTCCGGTCTCACCGTATCAAGTGGATACAATACGATTTATGTTCAAGGTATTCCAGTATGTCTTCAGAATGGTTCTAATTGTCCTACCGGACTTGGTACTTCGACTACTGGTACGACGACTACCACGAGTTCTTCATGGACTGCGTCGGGAACAAGTCTCTATAATACAAACACGGGAACAGTCATGCTTGGCACGACTTCAAATATTTACCCAAGCACAAAACTCTTTGTCTCAGGTACTGCTCGCGTTGGTGCTGACGTGAACTATGGAACAAGCCCTGTACTCAGTGTCGCTCCTGGTACCGTAAACTTTGACGCTCCTGGAGTCATTGGTGGTCGTATGTCTATCAATGGCACTACAGGTGAAGTTACCATCCCTGGCAATTTGAAAGTCGGAGGATCGAGTGTCTGTCGTGCAGATGGTACAAACTGTCCGTCAGCAGGTGGTATCACTCTCGGATCGGCGGTATACATCAATCAATGCCCCGGTGTCGCTTTTGGAATGCTGACAACCGTTGCGAGTTCGTACTGTGATGGCACAACATTTACAACGAATACTCCTGCAGGACATTTGGTTCCGTAATCTGATTCTGGTTGTATACAATAAATCAGTGAGCAAAAAATCCGCGTGAGCGGATTTTTTGCTAGGCAGAATTTTTTTTCATTGATATAATGAATGAGTAAAAAATTCTTATGCAAATTAACCCTGAGCAACTCAAAAGATTTATTGTTGAAAGTGGACTTGTGTCGACGACAGATATTGCTGCTGCTGAAAAAACAATCGCAGGTAAGGGAGAAAAAATAGGGCAAGCACTTGTTGCTGCAGGCAAATTGAAAGCCGCAGATTTGAAACGTATCGAAGCATACGTGATTGGAATTCCGTTTGTGTTTCTTGGGAATGAAAAAATTGAACCAGAAGTGCTCGCATTGATCCCAGAACCAATCGCGCGCACAAACAACGTCGTTGCGTTCAAGCGAAATGACGATCGATTGCAAGTCGCAATGCTTGATGTGGACGATCTTCCAACGATTGATTTCGTCAAGAAGAAGACTGGCCTCAAAATCGTGCCATGTTTGACTGATGAAGCTTCGATCAAGTCTGCGCTTCAACAATACAAGAAAAGTCTCAAAGCTGAATTCGATGCAATCATTGCCAAGGAATCAGTGTCTGCAAAAACGATTGCTGAAGGATCAGTTGCCGACGCGAGTGAAAAGGAATTGAAGGCGCTCGCGGAAGATTTGCCAATCGTGAAGATTGCCGATACGCTCATCGCGCATGCTATTAGTCAAAATGCATCCGACATTCACATTGAACCAGGGGAGGAGTCACTCGTCGTTCGCTATCGTATCGATGGAATTTTGCACGATGCGATGACGCTTCCAAAAGATGTTGCTCCAGGATTGACTGCACGTATCAAAGTGCTTTCTGGATTGAAACTCGACGAGAAACGCTTGCCACAAGATGGACGTTTCAAAATGGAGAGTGACGGAGAAAAAGTTTCGTTTCGTGTCTCCACACTTCCAACCTACTACGGAGAAAAGACGGTACTTCGTTTGCTTCGCGAAACTTCTCACGGATATACGCTTGAGAATTTGGGATTTCATGGTGATGCGCTCGAACGTATTCATACGGCAATGAAACAGCGTGCGGGAATGATTCTTGCAGCGGGACCAACGGGAAGTGGAAAGACCACGACGCTGTACACTATGCTCGATATTCTCAATACGACGGATGTAAACATTTCAACCGTTGAAGACCCGATCGAATATCAGGTGCCACGCATCAACCAAACACAGGTGAAGCCAGAGATTGGACTTACGTTCGCGAACGGTCTCCGTACGTTGCTTCGTCAGGATCCTGACATCATCATGGTGGGAGAAATTCGTGACGGAGAGACGGCTGGGCTTGCGGTCAACGCGTCTCTCACGGGTCACTTGGTGCTCTCAACGATTCACACCAATAGTGCCGCAGGAGCGATTCCGCGCATGATTGATATGGGAATCGAGCCGTTCCTAATCGTCTCGACAGTAAAGACAGTAATGGCACAACGTCTTGTTCGCCGACTCACGCATGCCCGTGAAAAATATGTGCTAAACGATGCTGAGCTTGCTGCGTTGGGCAAACTCATTGATCTTGATGCGATGCTTGCACTTTTGAAGAAAGAAAAAATTATTGACCCAGCGATTACATGGCAACAAATCCCGTTTTATCGCCCGAAGAAAAGTGAAGAATCAGAAGATGGATACAAGGGGCGTGTCGGTATTCATGAAGTGCTCACAGTGTCTCAAACGATTCGTGAATTGATTTTGAAGGGAGCATCTCAAGATGTGATCAATGATCAGGCGCGCAAAGAGGGGATGATGACAATGCTCGAAGATGGAATCTTTCTTGCTGTGCAGGGACTCACAACGACTGAAGAAGTGCTCCGTGTTATCTCTGAATAATTTTTACCACAATGCTATTTGCTTATACAGCGCGAGATGCGCAAGGAGAAACAATCGAAGGTACGCTTGAAGCGGCCGATCGTTTTACTGTTGCAAAAGAACTCCGCGAACGAGCACAAACTCCGATCACTGTTCGTGAAATTGTACCCAGAAACAGAGTTGCGCTTGGATTGTCTCGCATATTCGCGCACGTGAGTTTGCATGAAAAAATTGTGTTCATGCACAATCTTTCTGGAATGCTCTCGGCTGGGTTGCCGCTTTTTCGAGCACTCGAGGTTGAGAAGAAACAAAACAAGAATGCGATGCTTGTTACTATTTTTGATGGATTGCTCGCAACTATTAACCAAGGAGGTACTTTGTCAGAAGGACTTGCGAAATTTGTGGATGTATTTCCACCACTTGTAGTATCGATGGTTCGTGCCGGTGAAGAATCAGGAAACCTCGCCGGTACGCTCAAGGAAATCGGAGATAACCTCGAAAAAAGTTATAAGTTGAACCGCAAGGTAAAAGGTGCGTTGATGTACCCGACGATTGTTATCTCCGCTATCTTTATTATCGGAGCATTGATGCTTGTGTTTGTTGTACCGACTCTCACGAAAATTTTTAAAGACTTTGGAACGAAATTGCCAGCGTCAACACAGTTTGTGATTACGATTTCTGATGGAGTTTCTGCTCATCCGATCTTCTTCCTTGATTGTGTCATTGTTGTGTTTGCGGCATTTTTCTACTTTTTCAATTCAAAGCAGATGCAACGAACAAATGATCGTATGGCTCTTTCGTTCCCGGCGATTAAAAGTATCACTCAGGAAATAAACACTGCTCGTACCGCACGAACACTTTCGTCACTCTTGTCTGCTGGAGTCGAAATGACACGTGCACTTTCAATCACCAAAGATGTCGTGCAAAATTCGTATTACAAAGATGTGCTTGAGCGCGCAAGTATTGCACTTCAAAAAGGAGAAACACTTTCGTCTGTATTCAAAGGGGCGCCTGATTTGTATCCAGTGATGGTAGGAGAGATGGTCGCCGTTGGAGAAGAAACTGGTGCGTTGACCTCAATGCTTGCAGACATCGCGACGTACTATGAAGAAGAAGTTGACGCGCAAACCAAAAATCTTTCGACCATCGTTGAACCAATTCTGATGATCTTTATTGGAGCAGCGGTTGGATTCTTTGCGGTATCAATGATTTCACCAATGTATGGTCTCGTGAGTACGCTTTCATCATAACAAACAGAGAGTATGCAATTATCATTCCAACACAAAAAAACTCAAGGTTTCATGCTCATTCAGTTGGTAATTGGTATTGTCGTTATTGGCATTCTCTCGGGAGTTGTTGCGCTCAATCTTGGCACATTTCTCGGGCACCAAGCGATAGACAACGGAGTCGGAGATGTAACGGCGCTCCTTGATGAAGCTCGTTCGCGTACTCTCGCACATGAAGCTGGATTACAATATGGTGTGCACCTTGAGACGACGAAGGCGGTTCTTTTTTCAGGGGCGACATATTCCACAATGGCCCCAGACAATCGAACCGTTCTTCTCGACCGCACGGTCGAGATCACCTCGATCTCGCTTGCTGGCGGGGGAACCGAAGTACTTTTTGACCCACTGACTGGAGATACCGAGGAAGATGGGACTTTTGTTGTGCAGGCAGTCACCTCGATGAGTGGTGCAAAAACGGTTACAATTACTCATGCGGGGCAAGTGAGTAGTCGGTAGGTTTTCGTGTATCGTATGCAAAAACTATTTTTACGTATGCAGAATTTGAACGAGAAAGGATTCAACCTTGTTGAAATCGTTATCGCAACGGGAATTATTTCTCTGTCACTTGTGTCTATTATCGCGATAGCGGGACGTTCAATTGCAGTCTCACATCGTGCACTCAATACATATACGGCAGCGCTCTTGCTTGAAGAAGGAGCTGAGGCTACACGCATTGTTCGAGACAATAGCTGGGCGACGATTTCAGGTTTGACTGCAGGTGATACCTATTATCCGGTGTTTGATCCTGCGACCAACACGTGGTCACTTTCGACAAATCCGACGGATGGGGAGGTAGGTATGTATACTCGATCAATCATTCCACTCAATGTCCTTCGTAATTCAGGAGACGATATCGATGTTTCCGGGACGCTTGATACGGGGACACGATTCTTTACTGAAAATGTAACGTGGAGAGAGAGTAATGGACAGATGCAATCGAAGACGGAATCATTTTACCTGTCTGATATATTTTCATAATAGTTATGTGGCACTTTCAACAACAACTGAAAAATTTCGAGACACCTTCTCGCGAGGGAGGGTATTCATTTGTTGAAATTATTGTCTATATGATGTTGTTTGTTACACTTTCAACGGTGCTAATCAGTTGTTTGATTGGCATGACCAAAAGTTATCGTGTCATGCGCTCAACAAATGACCTTATTGATTCAGCGCATGTTTCTATGGAACGCATGACACGTGAAATACGTGGAGCAACAAGCATTGATTTGACGACGAGCGTTTTCGGAACAGATCCAGGTGTGCTCAAATTGAATACGACTGATTCGCTCGGGGTTTCGAAGACAGTTGAGTTTGATATGACGGGTGGAGCGCTTGAGATGGTAGACAGTAGTTATGGAACTCCGACCGATTTGACGGGAGAAAGTGTTGCGGTGACTTCACTTATTTTTCGCAAGATCACACCCGCCCACGGAAGCGCCGTGAAAGTTGAAATGACGCTACACTCACTTCGCTCTCCGATCGATCGTTCAATCTCACTGACTGATACTGTTGAACTTCGCGGAAGTTATTAAATCGTATGAATATCCGATCATCACAACAAAATACGGAACGAGGTGCTGCGATGATGATTGCCGTAATCTTTTTTATTCTTGCCTCGGTGCTCCTCGTGCTCGGATTATCTGCACCTGCTGCTCGCGAATATCGTATTGGACTTGATGCTATCACTTCACGTCAAAGTCTTGCTGCAGGAGAGTCTGGGGTTGAAGATGGGTACTATCGTCTTAAAAATGGAATGCACCTCGGTTCGAGTACCTCATTTTTTATTGGGAATGTTTCTGCTTCGACAACGATTACAAATATTGGTGGCGGAGTTGAAGAGGTGGTTGGTACTGGAAATTCGTTGGGTGACCAACGTTCAAGCACGCTTCGCGCCGTCGTTGGAAGTAGCGTTCCTCTCCACTATGCTGTTATGTCTGATGATGGAGGTATAGATATGTCTGATACATCGTCGGTTACTGGCGATGTACATGCAGATAAGGAACTTCACGGACAAGATGGCGTCAGTATCAGTGGTACTGCAACGGTGGGAAATTCAGCGGCAGGTGCTTACGGAGTTGTGCGAGGAGATGATGCTGCACACCAGATTCATGTGGGCGTTGGTAGTGTCGGAAATGTGTATGCGCACACTGTCAACTACACAAATGCGACGGGGATATTGTACTGCACACTTGTGCTCAGTTCCTCAGGGCCGTGTTCTCCGTATCCGGACCCTGTCTATACAGAACTTCCAATTTCAAGCACCGATATTTCAACATGGGAAACAGATGCAGCGAGCGGGGGAGTCATTTCGGGGAGCTATAGTGTTTCGACTGCGGGAGTTACGCTCGGACCAAAGAAAATCAATGGTGATTTGATAATTCCTGATTCTGCAAATCTGACGCTCTCTGGGGTGCTGTGGGTCACCGGGAATCTCACAATCACAGGTAGTGGAAGTATCAATCTATCTTCAAGTTTTGGATCAAACAGTAGCATGATTATTGTTGATGGTACGATTACTACGTCCGCGGGGAGCCATATTGTTGGGTCAGGAACTCCGGGAAGTTATGTCTTGCTCCTTTCGAATAGTACAAGCTCAAGTGCGATTACTTACCGCGGAACAGGTTCGGCGGTTGTCTATGCTCGACAAGGAACAGCTATTTTGAACGGTTCCGCTTCGGCAAGTTTTGTCGCAGGACAGACCGTACACTTGTTTGATACGTCCTCTGTTGTGTACGATTCAGCACTGCTCGGCACGGTATTTGTGACAGGCGCAAGTACTCCCCCCGCAATTCTCTCGTGGAGAGAGACCAATTAGCACGCCGGCGCGCTTCATTGCGAAGATCAGAGGCGCGTTTTTGTGTGCGCGCCGGCGTGCTATAATCCACCCATGCATAAGAAAAAACTCGTTATCGGTAATTGGAAAATGAACCCAAAATCTCTCCGCGAGGCTGAGGGTAATTTTGCACTTATCAAAAAACAACTTCCCAAATTGAGAAATGTTGATGCCGCTATCGCTGCGCCATTCGTGTATCTCTCCTCACTCGGAAAGCTCGCGACTACGTCGCTCGCCACTGCCGCACAAAATGTGTCCGCTGAAAAGGAAGGCGCATTCACCGGCGAAGTTTCAGTGTCGATGCTCAAATCAATCAAAACCAAGTACGTCATCCTCGGTCATTCAGAACGTCGCACGCTTGGCGAGACCAACGCGTTCATCAATAAGAAACTCGCACTTGTGTTGGCGAGCCAATTGACCCCCGTCCTTTGTGTCGGAGAAACAGAACGCGATCATGATATGTGGTACTTGAGTACGATCAAGACACAGATCGAAGAATGTTTTGCTGGTATCAGCAAGGCGTCTGCGCAAAAAATTGTCATTGCCTATGAGCCAGTCTGGGCGCTCTCAACGACAGAAAATCGTCGAGACGCAACACCAGAGGACTGTCTTGAAATGCGTATTTATATCAAAAAAGTTCTTTCGGATTTGTACGGCAATACCGTTGCAGAGAAAATAAAAATTTTGTATGGTGGTTCTGTTGACGAAAAGAACGCTATCGGATTCCTCATCGGGGGACATGCAGATGGATTGCTCCCTGGACGCGCGAGTCTGACTCCAAAAAAATTCGTCGCACTATTACAAGTCGCTAATTCTATCACTACCACCAATGACCTCCGTTAAATCAATCAAGGATTGCAAAGGCAAATACGTTCTCGTGCGCGCAGATTTTAATGTACCGCTTGCGGATGGCAAGATTCTCGATGCTACGCGCATCCTCGTTGCACTACCAACGATCAAACTTCTCCAGAAAAAGGGGGCACGTGTTGTTCTCTTGAGTCACATTGGTCGTGACCCTGAGGAATCACTCAAACCAGTATACCGCGCTCTCAAAAAACATGTTCCTGTACGATTTGTGGAGGAATTGCTTGGTGCAAAAGTTGAGGAAGCGCTCGCTGAAATGAAGAATGGCGATGTTCTTCTCCTTGAGAACCTCCGATCAAACCCAGGGGAGAAAGCTGGCGACAAAACGTTTGCCAAAGCACTCGCCGCGCTCGGGGACATGTACGTCAACGAAGCATTTCCTGTATCACACCGCGCCGATGCTTCAGTCGTCGCACTCGCGAAACTTCTGCCTGCATACGCAGGACTTCAGTTTGAACGTGAAGTCAAAGAACTTTCAAAAGTTTTACAGCCAAAGCGACCATTCCTCTTTATCCTCGGTGGAGGCAAAGCTGAAACCAAGATTCCACTTTTGAAGCGATATTTGAAAGAAGCTGACAACGTATTCATTGGAGGAATTCTCGCAAACAATTTTTTCAAAGCAAATGGAGCGAATGTTGGAACATCAAAGACTGATGACAATCTTCCTCCACTCGGAGCAATGATCAAAAACAAGAAGCTCATCATGCCGGAAAGTGTCATTGTCGCAAATGCAAACAAAAAGTCTCGCACGACTTCAGTTGACGATGTCCAAGCCGATGAAGCGATTCTCGATGTGGGTATGCCATCGATCGAAGCGATCGCTCCGATAATCAAAAAAGCGAAACTGATTCTTTGGAACGGACCAATGGGATATTATGAAGGGGGATACACGAAGGCGACTGGCGCACTGTTGAAATTGCTTGCTGAAGCAAAGGCGGAAACAATCATTGGAGGTGGTGACACATCGGTACTCGTTGAGCGCAAGAAGCTCGCCGACAAATTCACCTTCGTCTCAACTGGTGGCGGTGCCACACTCGACTATCTCGCAAAGGGGACTTTGCCAGGGATAAAGGTGTTGAAATAAAAGAAGCGGACAAAATCAAAAACGCCCTAGAGGGCGTTTTTGATTTTGTCCGCAATTTGTTTTGCGCCATCGTCTTCATATTTTGTGCCGTGCCAGAGTTCGTAGCCGTCACCTTCGTGACGAGGCATAACGTGTACGTGTGCATGAAAGACGACTTGTCCGGCAAACGTGCCGTTGTTCATCGCGATATTGAGATCGGGCGAGGGGATGCCTGTTTGGATGCCGTGAGCGACCTTCTTTACGGTGTCCATGACTTTGCTCCAGACATCGGCGGGTGCTTCAAATACATTCGCGTAGTGCTCTTTGGGAATGACGAGTGTATGCCCCGGATTGACCGGCATGATGTCGAGGAAGGCGAGGGTGTCGGCGTCCTCGTATATTTTTTCACACGGGATTTCGCCCGCGACGATTTTGCAAAAGAGGCAGTTTGTGTCTTTCATATGGGAATAGTCTAGCATATGCGCGATGCGTGATAGAATACCCCGATGCAAAGGACTTTTATCGACGCCCGCCACATCCGAGATGAGGACCATAGCCTCGTGGGATATAGTCCACTTCTCACACGACTGCTCGTCAATCGTGGATATACGACGCCTGAATTGGCGGAGCGATTTTTGAAACCAAGCTATGACGGACATATGAATGATCCGTTTTTGATGCACGACATGGAGAAGGCTGTTGTTCGTATTCACCAAGCGATTCAATTGAACGAAGCGATTGTCATTTATGCCGACTACGACTGTGATGGGATTCCGGGGGCGGTCATCGCGTATGATTTTTTTGAGAAGATTGGATACAAAAATGTGTCTGTGTATATTCCGGATCGTCATCTCGAGGGGTATGGTCTCAACCGAAAAGCGGTGGAGCAATTTGTCGATGCTGGCGCGAAGCTCATCATCACGATTGACCTTGGTACGAGTAATCACGAAGACATTGCCGTTGCTCAGTCAAAAGGCGTGGATGTGATTGTGACGGATCATCATATTCCGCATGAGACACTTCCCGAAGCGTATGCCGTCGTGAATCCAAAAGTCGGTGATACATATCCTGATCCGATGCTCTGTGGTTCAGGCGTCATGTTCAAACTCGTCCAAGCATACCTCGCTCGCTACGCGAGCTCGCTCTCCATCACCCCTGGCTGGGAAAAATGGCTCCTCGACATGGCAGGCCTTGCCACACTCTCCGATATGGTGCCACTCACTGGCGAGAATAGAATCATTGCGCGTTTCGGCATGCAGGTTTTTCAAAAATCTCCACGCCCAGGCATCATGCAACTTTTGCGTAAACTCAATATTGACCAGCGCACTATCAGTGAAGACGATATTACCTTCATGGTCACGCCACGCTTAAATGCGGCGAGTCGTATGGATTCACCGATGCGTGCATTTGAATTGCTCTCCGTGCGCGATAGCGTGCAGGCTGGCATGGTGGCGGATCATCTCACGAAGATCAACGATGAACGCAAGAGTCTCGTCGCGCATATTATGAAAGATGTGAAGGCGAAATTGGCCGAGCGTGAGCTCGGCCCAATCATCGTCATTGGCAATCCGGATTGGCGTGTCGGTATTCTCGGTATCGTAGCAGGGAAAATAATGGAAGAATGGGACAGACCTGTCTTCGTCTGGGGTAGACAGGGAAGCCCGATTGCTGAAGGAGGCACACCGGTCGTCAAAGGTTCCTGCCGATCAAATGGTGCGGTCAATATCGTCGAGCTCATGACGGCTGGACGCGAACATTTTTTGGATTTCGGTGGACACGAACTCGCGGGTGGATTTTCAGTCACAGAAGACACCGTGCACACACTCGAAGATATGTTGTGTGGGCTGTATGAAAGTCAGAAGCGTGATAGCGCCACAAGCGACGGGAAATCAAACACGACTGGTCCGCAGATTGATGCCGTACTCTCACTCTCTGAGGTCAACGACAACACAGCGACAATGCTCGCCGGCCTCTCACCATTTGGTCTCGGTAATCCAAAGCCACTCTTTCTCTTTCCTCGCGTCTCCGTCCGCAAAACCAAACAATTCGGCAAAGAAAAAAATCACCTCGAACTCCTCGTTGCCGACGACATGCAAGTCGAGCGCACCGCCATGGCCTTCTTCGCCGATGGCGACACGTTCACCCGACCCGTCCGCGAAGGCGATATCATCGACCTTGTTGCGACAATAGAAAAATCCTACTTCGCTGGACGCACCACCATCCGCCTTCGAATTGTTGATGTGCGATAGAAATAAGTATTTGATACAATAGTTTCTCATGAAAGAAAACACGATTACGATATTTACAGACGGATCTTCGCGTGGCAATCCAGGGCCTGGGGGGTGGGGTGCAGTGGTGATTGATGTTTCCGGCAAAGTCTACGAACTTGGTGGCAGGGAAGATCATACGACGAACAACCGCATGGAGATTGCGGCGGCGCTTGGTGCGCTCGCGCACATTGAATCGCGCAAACTCGCGGGAGATATTGAGGTCAATACTGACTCGGCATATTTGCTCCAAGGGATTACGGGTTGGGTGTACGGCTGGGAGAAAAATGGATGGAAGACGAAGACGGGTGACGACGTGCTCAATCAGGATTTGTGGCGAGAATTGGGCGCGCTCGTTGCGCGACTCAAAATGAAGCATACGCTCATGTGGAACAAAGTCGGCGGGCACATCGGACTCCTCGGCAACGAGCGCGCCGATCTCATCGCGACCAACTGTGCTGACAAGACACAACAGCTCCTCTATGTTGGTCCGCTCACTCAATATGAACAGCTCATCGGTGGCTCGGTATTTTCTGGCACAAGCGATGACAAAATCGTGCAAAAAAAAGCCAAGAAAAAATCAAGTTCGACCGCACCAGCGTATTCATATGTCTCACTTCTTGATGGTAAGATAGAAACACACAAGACGTGGGCAGAATGCGAACGACGAGTCAAAGGTAAAAAGGCAACGAAATTTAAAAAAGTGTTCAGCAAGCAGGAGGAAGATTCTTTGAAATACGAATGGAGCACACTCGCTCACAAACCATAGATGGATATCTGGCTTCCGGTATTGTAGGCTTTGCCACCGGAATTATTTTTGCTTCGCTTGCTCATATGACCGCCCCCGCGACTATAGTCGCGGGGGCGGTCGGCGTTTGTCTCCTCGTCCTCGCCACAATCATTCGCAAAGCGAGATCCTACACACTGGTCGCGGGTCTCTTCATCTGCGCATTTGTCCTCGGCATGTATCGTGCCGAAATTGCAAAACCGAATACGAAAGATTTTGAAAACAACATCGGCGAGAGCGTCACTGTCGAAGGTCTGATCGCAGATGAACCATCAGTAAAATCATATGGAGCAGGTTTTACCCTCGCGACGCCTGACCTCAGTTTTTCAGTTCGTACCAAAAAGAATACGCATCTCGCATACGGTGACAAAGTCCTCGTGTATGGCACACTCGCACTCCCTGAGAATTTCATGACTGATCAAGGCACGGAATTCGATTACATTTCATATCTCTACAAAAGTAATGTTGTGTATCAAATCAAAAACGCGAACGCGACCGTACTCGAACACAATCATGGCAATTGGATAGTCGCACACTTGATCCCCGTAAAGAACGCAATCGTAAACTGTTTCCATCGCATCTTGCCCGCGTCACAAGCCGATCTGCTCGCCGGTCTCAATCTCGGCGTCAAAGCAAACATTGATCCGCAATTCCGCGACGACCTCGTCACGACTGGCACGATTCATATGATTGCGCTTTCTGGATACAACGTGACCGTCGTTGCAAACGCACTCCAAAGTTTTTTTATCGATATTCTCGGACTATCCATGCGTGTCGCGTCAGCAAGTGGCGCACTGTGTATCGTGCTGTTTGTCGTCATGACAGGGATGCAATCATCGGCGGTGCGAGCGGGGATCATGGCGCTCATCGGACTTTTTGCGCGCACCAAAGGTCGCACCTATGATGCATTTCGTGCGCTTGTCATCGCCGGATTTTTGATGATACTCTACGATCCAAAATATCTGGTTTACGATGTGTCGTTTCAACTTTCATACCTCGCTACGCTCGGTATTCTGTTCGTCACCCCAGTGCTCGAGCGAACATTCGCACGCGTGCCCAAAAAAGTCGCGTACATTATTCTGCTCCGCGAACTCATGTCCGTCACCCTTGGCGCACAGACAGGAGTCTTGCCCTTCATTCTTTACAAAATGGGCACACTCTCGCTCATTGCACTCCCCGCAAATGTCGCGATATTACCCGCGGTCCCGCTTGCCATGGGATTCGGCGCGCTCGCGGGACTCATCGGCGCATTCAGTCTCGGACTCGCATACCCCGCCTCACTTATCACACACTATCTCCTCAGCTATATCACCGGAGCCGTGCAATTCCTCGCGCGCGTCCCGTTCGCGTCAGTCGTCATAAAACACTTTCCATTATGGCTGTGTATCTGTATGTATTTGTGTCTAATGTTTTTTTTGTATAAAAAATGGCACAGTGAAAAAGTGTAGCAAAAATAAAAACCTCTTTTGAAGAAGGCCTTTCGCAGGCGCTTGGCGCCGAGAAGCTCGCGCGCGAGCACGCGCGACGAGTTGCCTTTTCAAAAGAGGTTTTTAATTTCGCCCAAACTATTTCCCGAATCGCTCTTCAACCTTACTCCAATTCAAATTCTCAAAAAAAGCCTCAACGTATTTTTTCTTTTCGCTCGTCGGATAATCATAGACATATGAGTGTTCCCACATGTCGATAGCGAGAATGAGCTTTGGTCCGTAGAGGTGCCCCATGTGTTGCTCGTCTACCCACTGTGTGAGCAAGTGACCTGATTCACTGCAGTAGTAGAGCATTGCCCAGCCGACTCCGCGAGTCATGGCGAGCGCTTTCAAACGCGCGAGAAAGGCATCGAAGCTTCCAAAATCTTTTTCGATTTGGTGCGAGAGTGCACCGCCACTTGTGATTGACGCAGGACCACCTTCAAATTGGGAGAAATATATCTCGTGATTTTTCATACCATCGTGCTCGAAGGCGAAGCGACGCTGAAGTTCGGCAATCTCATACGAATTTTTCTCCGTGTCCTTACTCAATTCGCGAATTTGGTTTTGGATATAATTTGAGAATTTTACGTAGCCAGCGTAGAGCTTGAGATGCTCCTCGACATTTTTGGCTGAGATTCCTTTGAGCTCAGGAAGAGCGAATGTTTTTGCAGTGAAGTAATCCATTTTTTTTCTTTACTATTTCTTGACGACGAGACTAGTATACTCTTTTTGGTATGAAAATCCGAACGTTCTTTTTGCTCATCCCGACGATTGTGTCGCTTGCTTTTCCCCTTACAACAGGGGCTCAAAGCCTCCTTCGTGTAGCGTTTCTCGATATCGGTCAAGGCGATGCGATATATATCGAAGCCCCAAACGGCGCGCAGATGATAATTGACGGAGGTCCAGAAGGTTCGCTCGAGAGTCCGCTTTCTGCTGTTATGCCATATCTCGACCGATCTATCAATCTGATTATGGTTACGAATCCTGACGCCGATCATTATGCTGGATTCATCGATCTCCTCCGCGACTACGACGTCGGTGCAGTGATTGAGCCCGGCACCGTGACTCATACGCCGACGCATGCACAATTTCAAAAGGAAATTGCCGAGCGGAATATTCCCGAAGTCATGGCTCGAAAGGGAATGACGATTACGCTTGATCCTGATGCTGGCGTCACATTCACCGTACTTTTTCCCGATCGGGACGTGTCGACATGGACGACGAATGATGGATCAATCATGGGTATCCTCACTTATGGCACGACGAAAATTATGTTTACGGGGGATGCGACAAAAAAGACGGAGCAGATAGTGCTCTCGGAGAATTCGCCGAGTAATTTGGCGAGTGACATTTTGAAAGTTGGGCATCATGGTTCCACGACGAGCTCGAGTGATGCATTCGTCGGCGCTATCGCGCCGACCACCGCAGTCATCTCCGCCGGTCGCAACAACAAATACGGCCTCCCTAAATCCGAAACCCTCGCCACCCTCAAGCGCCACAACGTCACAATTCTGCGGACTGACGAGCTCGGCACAATCCTCATTACTTCTGACGGAAAGACATTTACACAGTTATCGCAATAATAAAATTGTATGGATAAAAGTGACAAACAAAAACCCAGAAATAGAATTGCTCTATTTCTGGGCCGCACATAGTGCTAGGTTTAAAGTTTGTCGATATTCCGAGGGTCTATCATATAGGCTCTCATGATTTTTTTGCCGTTCTCAAGTGACGGCGGGTACTTTTTTATGAGAGGTAGTATACCCTCATAAATTGGGTTACCTGTGTACTTTTTCACCGGGTCGGTGATAATGCCACCCGGGAATAATTTTTGGCGTACCATTTCTTGCATGAGACAGATTCCCATGTAATGGACGGCGACTTCATCGTACCTTGTGTAATCGCTCAGAATTTTTTCTGGGTTCTTAGCGTACGGTGGCCGGTTGAGACTGTCGAGAGACGCTTGGAGTCTTTTTTGAGACACTATTTTATGGAGTACCTCATAAAAAACTGATTCAAAGGTTTCTGCTTGACTGGGATTGACTGCGTCAATCGTTATCGGCTTTTCGAATACGTTTTGCATCTCCCAGCTAGTGTCTGTTGCTCTGTAATAATCAATATTTTGTCCAGACTCGCCATACGTATTCAGCTCAATCGTGCCGGTTGTTCCGCCGACATTCGTTCCGTTAAAAAACCAATCGACTCGCCCAACATGTTGTTGGTATTGTCTTCCAGTAAGTGTTACTGCAAATGCATCAGATGCAATTTTTTTCTTACTTCCATAATGAATAAATTCAATTCTGGATTTTTTGAATTGTAGACCTGTTTCTTTCCAATACTTTATTGCAAAGGGGAGCGCGTTTTGCACCGCGATTTCAACGGTAGGTAGGTAATCTTTTGGTAAGGGTTCAATTACTGTTTTCCAACCGAGAGTACGGTGCTCGATTACGAGTGTGTCGGTTGAGGCGAATGCAGTCCATTCTTTTCGAAATACAAAATAACTTGCGCTCGTACCTGGGAGCATTAACATTTGGGTTGCTATCGATTTAACAGTAGTCAAATCAATCGTGTCACTTCTCCTTTTGTAAAAAGAGTATTTAACCAATGTTGTTTCAACCCCGTCCCCTTTAAAATCAAGGCCGAAGGATAGGGTACAAAATGGTTTATTTTCGTCAAACGCCGTATCTGGCGTTGACTCGAAAAAGTGAGTCGTGTCAGGTACGGATGCAGTCAACGATTGCTTTTTTGTGCTCGTCGTGGAGCATGCAGCTAAAAGCATAAAGCTGGCGAGAATTACCATAATTCTAGTCATGTTTTTATTTTTTTAAAAAAGTGAGTTTTTATGTTTCGTGTTGCATATTAACACAAAATTTTAAAAAATCAAGTAGAAATACATCGTGAGACGAAACAACAAAAACCGCCCCGTTGGGGCGGTTTTTGGGAGATACCATTAGTTACTTAATGATTCCAGCCTTTTTGAGCGCAGCATATGCACCAAGTTTGGTGATTGTGCGGATACCACGAGTACTGACGTCAATGACGAAAGTCTTCTTGAGCTCCGGAACATAGACTCGCTTCTTCTGCATGTTCGGATACTTACGAACCATGCCGGTTGGGTTGAACTTCGTTGCACGGGTGCGGTTAGAATAGCCACCTGCAACGATCGAACCTTTTTTAGTTATTGCGCATACTTTTGCCATAGGGATTTGCGAAGTGCATGCTATCATAGAGATACATTCTATGCAAGGCTTTCTCGGATCTATCTTCTATATCGTCGTTCTCATCATGTCGGTCGTGGTCCACGAAGTGGCGCACGGTTTCGCTGCCGAGAGCCAAGGCGACCCGACCGCTCGCTATGCTGGACGACTCACGATGAACCCGCTTCGCCACCTCGACATGGTCGGTTCGGTCATTCTTCCGCTCCTCCTCGTGCTCTTTCACGCGGGATTTATGATTGGCTGGGCCAAGCCTGTGCCATACAACGAACGCAACCTCCGCAACAAACGCTGGGGGACTGCAATCGTCGCTTCTGCGGGTATCCTCGTGAATCTTTGTCTTGCAATTTTGTTTGGTCTTCTCATTCGTGTCGCACCACTTGTGCTCGGAAGTTCCGCACAAGCGTTCACTGATATCGCAAGTGTGATCGTGATTGTGAATTTGGTGCTCGCGCTTTTCAACCTCATTCCTATTCCGCCACTCGATGGATCCAAAATTCTGTTTTCACTCTTTCCACGAAGCACGATAAAATTTCAAGCGATGGTCGAATACCTTTCACTCCCACTCCTCATTCTCTTTTTGTTTTATCTCTGGCCACTTATTTTCCCGTTTGTCGGCACACTGTTCACGTTTATCACGGGCACGTCGCTTGGTTTCTAGTCACACATCATGCGCCCCTCACGTCTTTTCATTCTGATCGCGAGTGTTATCGGATTCCTCATTCCGGTGGCACTTTTTGCTTCCACGGGTGGCATTGATGCGACGAATCACACCGCACGATTGTGTTCGAACGAGGATTGTTCCGCCTATTCAATCGTCAATTGGAAACCAACAAACGGTGGGGGAGTTTCAATTACCGATACAACACTTTCTGGATATATTTGGTCAAACAAACTCGGATGGATCAATCTCGCGCCAATAAATGGCGGAGTGCACAACACCTCGAGCGGTACAGTCTCGGGCGATGCATGGGGCTCGACCGCGAGTTGGGTGAATTTTCGTCCAACACACGGCGGAGTCACGATCAATCCGTCGACGGGGGAATTTTCTGGCTATGCATGGGTTTCCGGTGGCGGCTGGATGCTGTTTGATTGTTCCAAAGCCGATGCTTGTGTGAAGACTGATTGGCGTCCAACTGTTGTGGTGACGACGCACACCACTCCACCTCCTCCGCTCATTTGTCTCGACCGCACAGCGCTCAATTATGGAGGATCGCTTCCGTGTGTGTACCCGACACTGTGTACTGATACAACTGCGACCAATTATGGTTCCGTTGGAATGTGTACGTACGCATTATTGTGTCAGGATCGAACGGCAACAAATTTCGGCGGGTCATTACCGTGTACGTATACGCTGACGTGTACTGACACAACGGCGACGAATTACGGTTCTACCGGTAGCTGCACCTACGCGCTATTGTGTCGAGACCGCACCGCTACCAACTATGGCGGAGCATTGCCATGTTCCTATGCGACGACTTGTACCGATACTGCAGCGACCAACTACGGCGCGACGGGTGCGTGTACGTATGCGCCACCACCACTATGTCTTGATACAACTGCGACGAACTACCTCGGTTCATTTCCATGTGTATACGCAAGCACAATCTGTACTGATCCATCAGCTAGCAATTTCCGACAATCTGGCACCTGTGTGTATCCAACAATAGTTCACACTGAAACGACCGGAGGGGGAGGCGGTTGTCCAATTTCTACCGCGACTGACATTGTCGGAGAAGTTATCGGCCAAGTAAAAAATAGTTACTGTAATACGACGCAGACTGTCGGCACGACATACAAAAAAGTAAAAGCGATTCTTGGTACGAGCACTGCCACAAAAGCTGAAGCTGTTGCTGCGACCGTGGGAGTTGTTGCAAGTGCTGCAACATCAATTTTCACCGCGCTCTTTTTGAATCCACTTTCATTCTCCGAAATCTTCCTGATCCCTGCTCGCTTGTGGTCGCTTCTCCTCGCTGCGCTCGGACTCAAAAAACGTCACCAGCCATGGGGCACGGTCTATGACAGTATCACCAAACAACCACTTGATCCTGCATATGTGACACTCCGTACTATTGAAGGAGAAGACGTCGTTTCCAATTTGACCGACCTCGATGGACGATTCGGATTCGTGGTGCCAAAGCCAGGTGTGTATTCAATCTTCGCGCAGAAGACGAACTATCTTTTCCCATCACAGCAACTCGTCGGACGTGACCACGACGAGCTCTACCGAGATTTGTATTTCGGCGAACACTTTACTGTTGAGAATGCGGGAGATGTCGTCATCAAAAATATTCCGATGGATCCAATGCATTTCGATTGGAATGAATTCGCGAAGAATCAACAGAACCTCATGAAGTTCTATTCGAAGCGTGACAAGATTTTGCGTCGCGTGTCCGACGTCCTTTTTGGCGCAGGATTTGCAATTGCGATTCTTGCGACAGTATTTGCCCCAAAACTATACAATATTATTGTCCTCGTTTTGTATGTCGGACTCTTCTTCCTCCGTCAATATGGCAAACATTCACGACCATACGGAGATATCACCGATGCGAAAACCGGTTTGCCACTTTCATTTGCGCTCATTCGCATCGCGTCGCTTTCAACTGGCGTTGAGGTCATGCACCGCATTGCCGATGCGCAAGGCCGATATTACGCACTTCTCCCAAATGCCGACTACAAAGTCCGCATCGATCGCAAACTGCCCGACGGCACCTATCAAACCGCAGTCACTGACCTACCCGCAACCGTCAAGAAAGGCTATCTCTCGAGTAAATTCAAGGTGTAGCACAGAAAAGTGCAAAAAGGTGCTCTCGGAAGCACCAGCGTAAAATCCTGCTGGATTTTCGCCTCACGCTCGCGCCGTCGCGCTCCGCGAGTGCTTCCGAGAGCACCTTTTTGCACTTTTCTGTGCTACACCTTGCTTTTTTTCGAGACTCTATGTATAGTACTGACCTAAGCGAGTGCTCCTAGATATTGTTCGAGTTGCTTCTGGGTGTTACCTTGGCTTTTTATTTTAATTACTACATGCCTACAATAAATCAACTCTCAAAGAAGGGACGCAAACAAGTCGTCCAGAAGTCTCGAACGACCGCGCTTTCGCGTGGTTTTAACGCGCTTAAGAACCGCCCAATCTACTATTCGGCTCCGTTCAAGCGCGGTGTTTGTACAAAGGTCACAACTACTACTCCAAAGAAGCCGAACTCAGCGCTCCGAAAGATTGCCCGTGTTCGTCTCTCAAACGGAATGGAAGTTACCGCTTACATCCCAGGTGAAGGACACAACCTCCAAGAACACTCAGTCGTCATGCTCCGTGGTGGACGTGTGAAGGACCTTATCGGAGTTCGTTACCACATCGTTCGCGGACGTCTCGATGCAGCAGGTGTTGAGAAGCGTCGCCAGTCGCGCTCTCTCTACGGTAACAAAAAGCCTAAGGCTGCCGTCAAGAAATAATCCTCTAATCTCTACTTACTATGCGAAGACCAGTTAAAAAACGAAATATCCCAGGAGCAGACATCAAGTTCGGCTCAGAGCGTCTCGAAAAGTTCATCAACTACGTTATGCTTGATGGCAAGAAAGACAAATCACGCAAGTGTGTCTATGACGCCCTCGAAATCATCAAGGTCAAGACTGGAAACGAAAATCCTCTCGAAATCTTCGATGCTGCGATCAAGAACGTCGGACCAGCAATTGAAGTTCGCTCACGCCGTGTCGGTGGAGCAAACTATCAGGTCCCACGCGAAGTTCGCCCAGAGCGCAAGCAAGCACTCGCATACCGCTGGATTATCGATGCTGCACGTGGCGGCAAAGGCAAACCAATGGCTGAGAAGCTCGCGAACGAACTCATGCAAGCTTTCAACAACGAAGGTGCCGCAATCAAAAAGCGCGACGATACAAAGAAGATGGCAGAATCAAACAAAGCTTTTGCTCACCTTGCTTGGTAAATCACACTTCATTTTTAAAAAATCCCCCATCGGGGGATTTTTTATTTGCAAAAACGCTCGCGATTCTGTATAGTTTCCGAACAAATGGGACTCGGTGTCTCTTTTTTTATTAGAATTGATTATATATAAGTAATTACATGGAACGCGATTATCCTCTCAATAAGGTTCGAAACTTCGGTATCATTGCCCACATTGATGCCGGCAAGACCACGACATCTGAGCGTGTGCTCTTTTATACGGGTGTCTCCCATAAGATCGGAGAAGTGCACGAAGGTGAAGCTGTGATGGACTGGATGGAGCAGGAGCGTGAGCGTGGAATCACGATTACGGCTGCTGCGACAACATGTTTTTGGACACCGACCTACGTCCCCGACGTCAAAGACTTGAGCAAGAAGTTCCGCTTCAACCTCATCGATACTCCTGGACACATCGACTTCACTGTGGAAGTGAAGCGTTCTCTCCGTGTGCTTGACGGTGCAGTCGTCGTCTTCGACGGTGTTGCCGGAGTTGAGCCACAGTCAGAGACCAACTGGCGCTACGCCGACGAGGCCAATGTTCCTCGTATCTGTTTCATCAACAAGCTCGACCGAACAGGTGCAAACTTTGAGAAATCATTCGCATCTATCATCGACCGTCTCAGTAAGAAAGCTGTTCGTCTCCACCTCCCAATCGGTCTCGAAGAAAAATTCGAAGGTGTTATTGACCTCCTCCAAAACAAAGCAGTTCGCTTTGAAGGAGACAAGGGTGAAAAGGTCGTTGTTTCAGACAACATTCCAGAAGATATGAAGGCCGATGTTGCAAAATATCGTGCAGAACTCATCGAAGCAATCGTTGCAAACGACGATGCAATGATGACTGCATATCTCGATGGTAAAGAGCCATCACTTGCTGACCTCAAAAAGGTGCTCCGCAAGGCTGTTATCGCAAACGACATCTTCCCAGTGCTCGCTGGAACGGCACTCAAGAACAAGGGTGTTCAGCTCGTGCTCGACGCAGTTGTCGACTACCTCCCATCACCATCTGACATGCCACCAATGCATGCAATCAACCCTGACACCGAAGAGGATGTTGTCATCACGGCAAACGACAATGAGCCACTCTCAGCGCTTGCCTTCAAAGTTGCGTCTGACCCATTCGTTGGACAGCTCATCTTCTTCCGCGTGTACTCAGGAACGCTTTCTGCTGGATCATATGTCTACAACCCACGCACTCGCAACAAAGAGCGCGTTGGCCGTATCGTTCGTATGCACGCAAACGAACGTGAAGAAGTGAAGAAAGTATTCGCTGGAGAAATCGCAGCGGCAGTTGGACTCAAAGAGGCGATCACCTCTGATACACTCTGTGAGCCAGAGCACCCAATCGCCCTTGACCGTATCGTCTTCCCAGAGCCTGTTATCTCGATGCGTATCGAGCCAAAGACAAAGGCTGACCAAGAAAAAATGGGTATGGCACTCAACCGTCTCGGTCAAGAAGATCCAACATTCCGCGTTTCAACAGATCAGGAAACAGGTGAGACAATAATCGCCGGAATGGGAGAACTTCACCTCGAAATCATCGTTGACCGTCTCAAGCGCGAATTCACTGTTGAAGTGAACGTTGGTAAGCCTCAGGTTGCGTACCGCGAAACAATTTCGTCTGAATCAGAGGCTGAAGGTAAGTACATCAAGCAGACGGGAGGTCGTGGAAACTACGGTCACGTCAAGATCAAGATGAAGCCAATGGTCAAAATGACCAAGGAAGAAATCGAAGACCTTCCACGCAACACCAAGCGCGAAGAACACTTCGAATTCATCAACACAATCAAGGGAGGAGCTATTCCATTGGAATACATCCCAGCCTGTGAAAAAGGATTCAAAGAAGGTCTCGATCGTGGAGTTGTTGCCGGATTCAAAATGGAAGATATTTCTGTTGAACTCTGGGATGGTTCGTACCACGATGTGGACTCAAACGAAATGGCCTTCAAGATTGCAGCCTCAATGGCAGTACAAGAAGCTGCGAAGCGTGCAAACCCTGTTATCCTTGAGCCAATGATGAGTGTTGAAGTGGTGACTCCAGACAAATTCATGGGAGACGTCACTGGATCGCTCTCAGCAAAACGTGGAATCATCGAAGGTATGGAGCAGCGTGGACTCAACCAAGCCGTCAAAGCTGTGGTGCCACTCTCTGAAATGTTCGGTTACATGACGAACCTTCGCTCAATGACAGAAGGTCGCGCAGGATTCACAATGGAATTCCTCCGCTACGACATCGTTCCGAAGAACGTTGCTGATGAAATCGTCAAGGCTCGTTCAGCGACAGCGTAAGGTAAGACGACAAACGAATGAAAGAAGCAAAAGGCGCGCCCTTCGGGCGCGCCTTTTGTATACCGAAATGTGCCAATGATGCGTAGCCATATTTTGGTCAGTTTCTTTTTTTGTGTAGTAGTATACAATTAAATGAGATTGATTAATTTAGGTTTATGCTAAGAATGAAAAAAATAATTTTAAACAAATATATCTGGGGGCACTATTTTTAGTGTGTTTTTGTCCTGTTACGTTGTTCGCGCAAGTATTATTTGGTGGTGATACTGGTTTTCGTGTCATATTATCCAATCTTACAACTACATCAGTAACAGTAACTATTCCCCCAGTTACAGGAAAAGTAGAGAAGGACGCGGTGTTTCATTTAAGAGATGCAACTGATAATAAAAATTGGGTCGGTGGGGATACATGGGCAGACCCAGTCGGTGGTTTCGATTTCGTTCCCTGCTGTACTGTAAAAATTGCGAACGGAACGATAACAAAAACGTTCACCTTGAAGCCCCAACATATTTATAACATTGATGCGATGGTAAATTTTGAAAGCGATTTTCAGGACACCGATGCGATAGAATTTAATACAGGCTGCCCAGACTTGCCGGCCGGTCAACAGCGAGTCTCAGGTTCATCATGTGACGACCCGAAACTTTCACCACCGGGAACAGTAAAGTCCTCTGGCTCGTCTGGATCTAACGATACAGGAAGTAACTCAACCTCAGGAGGTACTCAAAATGGAAATACGCTCGATGTAAAAGCATCAGGATTAAATCTCAAATTGAGTCTTGATAATCCAGTTGGTGATATCAAAACGATACCGGATTTTGTTGAGAAATGCCTAACCGCGGTGATGCTCCTGCTTTCGCCAATTATTGTGATAATGATACTTTATTCTGGATTCCTTTTTGTTACAGCACAGGGAAACTCAGAAAAGTTACAGACCGCAAAAAGTACGATTTTATACGCACTCATTGGCGCCGCTATCATTATTGGAGCGAAAGGATTTTCAACGGTAGTCGCGTCATTTTTTAGTCATTCGTAAACGAGAGAATATATATTTAGCAAAAGGCGCGCCCGAAGGGCGCGCCTTTTGTATTTCTCAACAATTCCTTTGCATAAACTTGATACCCATTTTGGTAGTCTTTCTATAGCAAATTGTTCGTTGACAGCACTATAGCAATATTGATATATTTACTATGTACCAGAATAAAGTATTAAGAAACGTTTCTGAATTTATAAATAATCTTTCAAACAAAGAGCAAGGAAAAGTTCGACTTGCGCTCGATGCGCTACTGTATGGGCACTTTCAATCAGTCCATACTAAAATGCTCCGCTTTCCGATTCGTGAGTTGATAGTACTAAATTATCGTATTTTATTTTTCATCGAATCTGACGAAATATATTTTGTTTCTGCATTTACAAAAAAGACAGCCAAAACGCCGCTTCAGGAAATCGAAAATGCATTGCGAATCTATCACTATCTAAAAAACATATGGAAATAATTAACGGGTTGGAATTTTATACAATGGACGAAGTCTTCAAAAAGGCTTCAAAATCAAAGGCTTTTATCAAGTCCTATAACGAGGAAGCCATGCGCTTAAATCTCGTCGTGGAGATCAAGCGCGTTCGCAAAGAGAAGAGGATGACCCAGCTCGCAGTAGCAAAGAAAGCCAAAATGCCACAGTCTGTCATCGCTCGCATCGAGAGTGGTCAACACAGCATTTCGCTCGCCACACTCAACCGCATTGCTCACGCCCTCGGCAAACGCGTTCAGCTTGTGTAATTCGAGCAAGTGTCGTCTCCTTAAACTCGACGCCGTAGTTTTTTGTGTTACTCGTGTGATTTTAGCCTTATTTTGCTAGGTTATAGGATGTTGCGTTGTATAATTGTAAACAAGGTTCACTCATTTGTAAGTATTTCCCGAGAGCAACACTGATAATGGGTTGTTTATCGGGGTATATTTATAAGTAACAGGGTCGAACCCCAGCCCTAACAATCATTCTATGATGAATTATTGTCAGTGTGCACAAAAGTGTGTAGCGTACATAACTCGCAGGAATGGGCAACGTGATTATGCTTATAAGCATGGTTATAAATGTTGGCCTGTACTTGATAAGAGGTCGTGTTCGGTACATAACAAAAAACGATAATAGTTATTAATAACTATTATCGCGAAATGAAAAAGTCTCCTCTCTTTGTCCCGATGGGGACTTTTTCTTTTTTACCTCTACATGAGAGAGTATAACCTATTATTTTTATTCTCGCTGTGGAAAAATAAAATAAAGGACATTTTTCAGTTGACATAGCCCCTAAATCTGCTAATATCAACCTCGATAGCTCTCCCCAGGCTATTTTTTCGTGCCTGGGTGCGGACTTTCAGACGGTTAGTGGCTGTGGCAGAGGCAGTTTTGTCTT
This sequence comes from bacterium, assembly GCA_037143195.1. GTDB lineage: Bacteria > Patescibacteriota > Minisyncoccia > Phycocordibacterales > UBA9973 > CAITQP01. The sequence goes on from JBAWZD010000002.1 coordinate 111,368, forward strand.
TTATTTCAAGGCTATTTTCACGAATAGTTCAAAGGCAAGCTTGGTGCCCCTGCTCTCGCCAGTAACCACCCTCGCGCAGGCTCGCGCATTATTAGTTCTTAATTTTATAAGCTTACTTTACTAAGTAGCTCAAAAAATCATATGGCAGAAGAATTCAACCGTTCCAAGCCCCATGTCAACGTAGGAACCATCGGTCACGTTGACCACGGCAAAACTACTCTTACAGCAGCGATCCTCACGGTTCTTGCTCGACAGGGAAATGGTTACAGTGCAAAGCTCAAGGGTGTTGGAGATATCGACAAGGCTCCTGAAGAAAAGGCTCGTGGAATCACGATCGCCCTCTCTCACAACGAGTACGAGACTCCTACTCGCCACTACGCTCACATTGACGCTCCAGGACACGCCGACTACATCAAGAACATGATTACCGGTGCCGCTCAAATGGACGGAGCAATCATCGTTGTTGCTGCGACTGACGGTGTTATGCCACAGACTCGTGAACACATCCTCCTTGCAAAACAGGTTGGAGTGCCAAAGATCATCGTGTTCCTCAACAAGTGCGACATGGTTGATGATCCAGATCTCATCGAGCTCGTTGAAGAAGAAGTCCGCGAACTCCTCACCAAGCAGGGCTTCGACGGCGCAGGATGTCCTGTCATCCGTGGTTCAGGTCTCAAGGCTCTCGAGTCTGCAGACAACAATGATCCATGGGCACAGAAAGTTCTTGAGCTCGCAAACGCTCTCGATACTTACTTCCCACTTCCAGAACGCGACATCACAAAGCCATTCCTCATGCCGGTTGAAGATATCTTCTCAATCGAAGGACGCGGAACTGTTGTTACAGGCCGTATCGAGCGTGGAGTTGTGAAGGTTGGTGAAGAAGTTGAAATCGTTGGAATCAAAGATACACAGAAGACAACAGTCACTGGTATCGAAATGTTCAACAAGAACCTCAAAGAAGGTATCGCCGGCGACAACGCTGGAATCCTTCTCCGCGGTCTTAAGAAAGAAGACATTACTCGTGGACAGGTGCTCGCAAAGATGGGTACTGTGAAGCCTCACTCTGAATTCGAATGTGAAGTTTACATTTTGAAGAAGGAAGAAGGTGGACGTCACACTCCATTCTTTAAGGGATACAAGCCTCAGTTCTACGTTCGTACAACTGACGTGACAGGAGATGTCGTGCTTCCAGAAGGAAAGGAAATGGTTATGCCAGGAGATACAGTAACCCTCAAGGTTAAGCTCGTTACTCCAGTCGCCATGGAACAGGGAATGCGCTTCGCTATCCGCGAAGGAGGCAAGACTGTCGGTGCCGGAGTCGTAACCAGTATCATCGCGTAGAACTCGTTCTTAGGTTCTCGGGGCTCGGTTCGAGCATTCGCTCGAACCGAGAACCGAGAAACTAAAACCTCATCATTATGGCTACAACAAAAACAAAAAAAACAGCTGAGGCTGCAAAAAGTGGTGAAGTTCGTCTCCGCATCCGCGTTCGAGCCTACGAGAACAAAGTTCTCGACAACTCGGTCAAGCAGATCATGGACACAGCACTTCGTCATGACGCAGTCATCGCAGGACCAACACCGCTTCCAACAGAAATCAAAAAGTACACGGTCAACCGTTCACCATTCATCTACAAGAACACCCGTGAACAGTTTGAAATCCGCGTGCACAAGCGCGTGATTGATATCCTCAATCCAGGTGCAAAAACAATCGAAGCACTCACCAGTCTCTCACTCCCAAGTGGTGTCGAGGTGGATGTCAAGATGATGTAGAAAATTTAGGTTTGTACTCAAACCAAATTTTCTTATCCCCTCTGGGGATGTAGAAAACAACCCCGCAAGGGGATGTAGAAAATCCCGCTAGGGATTTAATCCTCAAGGAGCGAAGCGATATTATTAATTCATGAACAGTAGTAATAAGCTGTTCCGCTGAAAAGAAAAAATGAAATTCATATTAGGAACAAAACAGAATATGACCGAGTATTTTGCCGAAGACGGCAAAATGCACGCTGCAACGATCGTGGCTATTGAGCCAGTCGTCGTTACGCAGATCAAGAACATGGAGAAAGACGGATACACTGCAGTCCAAGTTGGCTATGGAGTCCGCAAGGAAAAGAATGTTACCAAGGCTTTGAAAGGTCACTTCGGTGACAACGGTCTCTTCATGTCGACTCGCGAGTTTCGCGTATCAGCAGATGAGGCAGGAAAGATGAACAGTGGAGACAAACTTACGAGTGAAGTATTTGCTGCCGGTGACGTTGTCACAGTCAGTGGTATCTCAAAGGCGAAAGGTTTCCAAGGTGTCATCAAACGTCATAACTTCAAAGGAGGACCTCGTTCACACGGTCAGAAACACTCTGAGCGTGCACCAGGATCCATCGGTGGAGGTCTCCGTAATCGCGTTCCAAAAGGAATGCGCATGGGAGGACGCATGGGTGGTGAGCGCATCACCGTTTCCAATTTGAAAGTACTTGCTGTTGATGCAGAAACAAACACGCTTCTCATCAGTGGCGCAGTTCCAGGTCGACGAGGTACTATGCTCGAAATCGTAACGAAGTAATCATATGAAAAATCCTACATACAACGCAAAAGGCGAAAAGAAAGGAGAGATCAATCTTCCAGAGAATGTGTTCGGAGTCTCATGGAATGGTGACCTCGTTCACCAAGTACTTCGTGCAATTCGCGCAAACACTCGTGCCGGAACAGCAGATACAAAAGGACGTGCAGAAGTTCGTGGAGGAGGAAAGAAGCCATGGAAGCAAAAGGGAACAGGACGTGCTCGTCACGGATCATCCCGCTCTCCAATCTGGAAAGGTGGAGGTGTTACTCATGGACCTCTCGCTGAGAAGAACTACAAACAGAAGGTCAACAAGAAGATGGCAAGCAAGGCTCTTGCAACCGCTCTCTCTGCAAAGATGAAAGATGGTCAGGTGCTCTTCACAGAGACACTTGGTTTTGGAAAAGCTCCAAAGACACAAGATGCAGCAGCTATCGTTCAGGCATTCGCTAAGATCAATGGCTTTGAGAAGCTTGCAAAGGCTCGCACTCCAAAGGCAATGGTTGTTATCCCAGCTGTAGACAAAGTATTCTCACAGAGTTTCCGCAACATCCCACAGGTTTCACTTTCACTCGCCAAGGACCTCAACACGTTTGATGTCCTCAACCACCAGTACGTCATCTTCGTCGATGCTGACGCAAGTGTTGCTACGCTTGAAAAGCGCTGCACAGTATCAAAGAAGTAATCTATGGCAACGAAAAAAGTAACCAAAAAAGCTGACAAGAAAGAAGAGAAAGTTGTTGCTCCAAAGAGTTCGATCATCTTGAATGCTCGTATCACTGAAAAAGCAGCATTGCTCTCTGAGCAAAACGTGTACACATTCAACGTTGCAGTACATGCAACAAAGAGTGAAATCATCAAAGCTATCAAAGCGATGTACAAAGTTACTCCAGTTGCTGTTCGCACCGTCAACATGTCCGAGAAAAAGGTCATGCCACGCGGACGCCGAGGCAAAGTAGGTACCACCGCAGGTGGACGAAAGGCCTACGTTTATTTGAAAAAGGGCGATAAGATCGAAGTCCTGTAATCCGAAGGGAAACCCTCGAGATATACGAAATCTTTTTAGCGTATGAAAAAATATTCACCGACAACACCATCACGCCGTCACATGACTACCGTCACGTACCGTGGCGTGATCACAAAATCTGAACCGCATAAGGCGCTCACCTCAGGTGGCAAGCGCGATATGGGTCGCAACAACCTCGGACGCATTACGGTGCGTCACAAGGGAGGAGGCAACAAGAAGCTCTACCGTGATGTAGACTTCAGTTTTGACAAGAAAGAAATTCCGGCGAAAGTCGTCTCAGTTGAGTACGATCCATTCCGAACTTCATTCATCTCGCTCGTTGTGTACAAGGACGGAGAGAAGCGTTACATGCTCACACCGAAGTCTGTTCGCCCAGGCGCAACATTCATCGTTTCAGCAGAAGCAACACTCTCGTCTCCAAACCGTCTCCCGCTCTCAAAAATCCCTGTTGGTACCTTCGTATACAACATTGAGCTCAAACCGCTTGGCGGGGCCAAATTGGTCCGCTCAGCAGGTAACTTTGCTCAGGTTGTGGCGAACGACAACGGGTACACGCTTATCAAGCTCCCATCATCAGAAGTCCGCAAGGTATCTGAGAAATGCTGGGCAACGATTGGTGAGGTCTCAAACGAAGAACATCACCTCGTAAACATTGGTAAGGCTGGACGTTCCCGCCATAAGGGTATTCGACCAACAGTTCGTGGTACTGCCATGAACCCAGTCGACCATCCATACGGAGGAGGAGAAGGACGCCAAGGCCGTGGAACACGTCGCCCAAAGACAATGTGGGGAAAGGTCACCGGAGGTCGCAAGACTCGTGGACCAAAGAAATACTCAAACCACCTCATCGTCTCACGACGCGTCGTCGGAAAGAAGAAGAAATAATTTGCATTACACACAAAAACGCGCCCAGACGGGCGCGTTTTTGCTTGACTTTTTCACCCCAGAGTACTAAATTAAAAATATGTTCGTCCGAAATACAATTATTAGTACCCTCATTATTATCCGCTCGGCGCGGGGGTCTGCTTTTATTGTATAAATTTCTTGATTCAATAAAACAAAAGCCCCCGCGTACGCGGGGGCTTTTGTTTTATGAGTTTTGAGCCACAGCTCTCGAGAACCCCAAGATTCTTTAGAGCTGTGGTCCAAAATGAATGACCACGTATTTTCTTCATTAAAAAACCAAAATTTATGACATCAACCATTAGCCAGCTTTCAATAGCTGGAACTCAATTCCAAATCATGCACACGATTGCATGTTCATGTCCTTGGCTTAAGCAAATGCTTAAGCGAGAAGAATTTAAATTAAGTACAGAAACGTTCGTCTTAATGATGGCAAACGCCCATATGGCAGGATTGCCAAATGAAATTGAGCATGAATACCCTGTCCAATCCTTTTCTGGATGGACCTTTGTTAAAAGGAAGTACAAATCAGTCTATCTCGTCTCATACAAGAATCATTTGTATGAGTTCACCGGGGCAGGATTTATTTTCGCTGACCCAGACCGTTATTACGGTGCAGGGGCGATAATTCTTGCTCCAGCAAGAAAGTAAAACGAAGAAAACAAAACTAAGAAAAAAGACGTGAGCGATTATCTGCTTGCGTCTTTTTCTATGGTACACTTTTCGTATGCAACCAGGGGAACACAAAAAGCCGTTTAGTTTGCGCAAACGTATTCATCATACAAACCACGCACTTCGCGGAGTGGGGATATTTATCAAAGACACACATGCTGCGTGGCTTCACCTTTTTTTCGCGCTGCTCGCCGTGTATCTCGGATTCTTGCTTCGTATTTCAAATATGGAATGGATCGTTATTCTCCTCACGATGAGTCTTATTCTTGCTGCTGAAGCTGTGAATACAGCTATCGAAATTGACGTTGACCTCAAGAGCCCAGAATACAATCCCAAAGCACGTGATATCAAAGACATCGCCGCTGGCGCCGTACTCATCACTGTCTTCCTCGGGGGAATTATTGGAATGATTATTTTTCTTCCAAAAGTATTCGCACTGTTTTATTAAAATATGCAAAAGAAAAAGCGTGCATTGTGAGTACGCTTTTTCAATTTGAATAATTTCGTCGCTCGCTATACAACGAGTTTAGCGCGCAATTTGGCGAGCTTCTTGTCAGTACAATCACCGCGTAGCTTGATTGTACCAAGCAGATCTGCCGCCTTCATTAGTCCAGGCTCTTTATCCAGACTAATAATTGAGAGTACTCCCTTAAAATCGAGGCTGGGAAGAGCACTGAGAAAATTTGAACCATTAATCTCAGCTTCTGTTTTGGTTAAAGAAAAAATTATCACCCGAGGCTTTCTTTTTTCTTGCACCTTCGGCACCACTCCATAGCCGTCAGTGTTAAAAAATGTTCCTCCATCAAAGTGGAGAAACTGTGCATCGATAATCGACGCACAGTTTTCAGCAAGTGGATTTTTTTTCACTACTGAAATAAGGTAATCAATTTTTTTAAATTCCTTTACATTGATTAGCACATTTGTAAAAACAGGAAACACTTCTGTTTTTAAAAGGCGCTTCGTAATGACTTTTTCAAGTTTGTCCTCTTTGTGGATGAGAGCATCGGCAAGTTCCCAAAGGAGGAACGCCTCAAGTTGTTGTTGAGTGAACATTAGATTTTAAATTTTTGGTTGACGAAACTCAAATACAAAACTACTATTTCGTCAAATAGGGGAATATGGGAGGTAGGGGATTTGACAATCTCCGCGTTTTTGCTAGTATGTCTGGACACGGCTCCTCGGAGCTATTTTAATTACTGTATGACACGATCACTCAAAAAAGGACCATATGTAGACGAGCGCCTCATGAAAAAGATTGAGGGTAAAACAGCGCAAGGTTCCGCTGTTATTAAGACATGGGCACGCGCATGTCAGATTGCCCCAGAGATGGTGGGCTTCACTTTTGGTGTTCACAACGGCAAGGTGCACGTTGAAGTTCTCGTTACTGAAGACATGGTTGGTCACCGTTTGGGTGAATTTTCTCCTACACGTACATTCCGTAAGCACGGAGGTAAGATGCAGAAGGAACTTGAAACCAAGCAGAAGGAGAGTGACATCGCCGCTGCTCAGGCTGCAAAGGCTTCTACCGCTGATGCCAAGAAGAAGTAATATCTAAACTACTATGAAAGCTTTTCTCAAAAACTATCGCCAAGCTCCTCGCAAAGTCCGCCTCGTAGCGGGTCTCATTAAGGGCAAGCCAGTCGCTGTGGCTGAACTCGAACTCAAGCACCTTGCAAAGCGTGCTGCTCTTCCTATGGAAAAGCTCCTTGCTTCAGCTGTTGCAAACGCAAAGGTAGGCGGCGCCGATGTTGCAAACCTCTTCGTCAAAGATGTCACTGTAGACAAGGGCATCGTTATGAAGCGCCACATGCCACGAGCTTTCGGACGCGCTTCAGCAATCCACAAACATTCAAGCCATGTTACTCTTACTCTCGCTGAGACCGGTGTCAAAGCCATCAAAGAAGAGAAGAAGACCAAGGCCGTGAAAGCTGAGCCAAAGGCGAAAAAGGCTCCAGTAAAGAAAGCTACTAAGGCTAAGTCAGTAACGAAATAATATATGTCAAAAGTTGTCCATCCATACGCACACCGACTTGTCATCCTCCGAGATTGGAAATCTCGCTGGTTTGCAGGACCAAAGAAGTACCGCGAATACCTCAAAGGAGATGTTCTTGTTCGTGAATACCTCGAGAAGCGCATGCGCGGTCTCTACGTCTCATCAATCGAGATGGAGCGCTCACCAAAGTCTACTCGTTTCATCATCCGCACATCACGCCCAGGTATGGTTATCGGTCGCTCAGGTGAGGGATCAACCAAACTCAAACAGGAAATCGTCACTTTCATGAAAAAGAAGGGTATTCCAGTTCCAGAAGAACTCAAGCTCGACATCATCGAAGTTATGAACCCAGATGCTGACGCACACATTGTTGCGTATGGTATCGCTGAAGCTCTTGAAAAGCGTCTTCCATTCCGCCGTGTTATGAAGCAGGCTGTAGAGCGTGTTATCGCTACTCGCGGAGTTGAAGGAGTCAAGATCGTCATCTCAGGACGTCTCGGTGGTGCAGAAATCGCCCGCATCGAAGAGCAGAAGCGTGGATCAATTCCACTTCAGACTTTCCGTGCAGACGTCGACTACACTCGCGAGCGTGCACACATGACCTATGGAGACATCGGTATCAAGGTGTGGATTTACCGTGGTGAGGTCTTCGACATCAAGGAGGACGCAAAAAATTCGACCGTAGCGAAGAAATAATCTAATTTAACGATACATTTATGCTTTTCCCTAAGAAAATAAAATTCAGAAAGTGGCAGACCGGACGCAAGGACATGAGTGCCTTGAAGCCTGACACACGCGGTACGACAATCTCGTACGGATCTTTCGGTCTCAAAGCCGAGACATCTGGACGTATTCGTTCAAACCAGCTCGAGGCTGCTCGTAAGGCAATGGCACGTCAGATGACAAAGACAGGCAAAGCATGGATTCGTATCTTCCCAGACCGACCATATACTGCAAAGCCACCAGAAGTGGGAATGGGTAAGGGTAAAGGAGATCCACAGGGATTCTGTATGGAAATTCGCCCAGGCCGTGTCATTTTTGAAATCGATGGTATGGATGAAGCAGGTGCTCGTGAGGCTCTCCGCAAGGCGGGAACCAAACTCCCAGTCAAAACTCGCGTCGTCTCTCGTGCATAAGTATTTTTATGAAAACAAAAACACCAGAAAAAAGTAATACAAAGAAGACCGTACTCGCGGGAACTGTCGTCAAAGCAGCAATGCAAAAGACAGTCACTGTAGCGGTCACACGCTTCGAGAAGCACCCAAAGTATCTCAAGTATCAGACACTTACAAAGAAGTACAAGGTACATGATGAGAACGGAGTTGCAAAAGTGGGGGACAAGGTTGAGATCGTCGAGACAAAACCTATCTCAAAAGACAAGCGTTTCACTCTCGTCACTAAGTAATAGTTTTAGGTAACACACATTATATGATTCAGCCACAAACAATAGTCAAAATAGCAGACAACGCCGGAGGAAAAGTCGGCATGGTCTTCAAGGTGCTTGGTTCATCCAAGCGTCGCTACGCACGCATCGGCGATGTCGTTGTGATTTCGGTCAAAGTGGCTGAACCTCGCAAAGGTGTCAAGAAGAAGGGTGTCCACCATGCAGTTGTTGTCCGTCAGCGCGAAGCTATGCGCCGCAAAGATGGTTCATACATCAGTTTTGATGACAACGCAGTTGTGCTCATTGGTTCTGGCAAACAGCGCTTTGAGCCAATCGCAGGACGCATTTTCGGACCAATCCCCCGCGAGCTCGGTGAGCGTGGATACCAGAAGATTATTTCTCTTGCCCCTGAGGTTATCTAACGATTAATCTACCTTCAATTCTATGAATATCAAAAAAGGAGACAACGTAATAGTCACAAAAGGCAAAGATGCTGGTAAGAAAGGCAAAGTCCTCGCAGTATTCCCAAAGGAGAACAAAGTTCTCGTTGAGGGTCTCAACATGAAGAAGCGTCACCAGAAGAGTACTACTCGTGGAGGCAAAGGCCAGATGGTAGACATTGCTCACCCAGTAAATCGCTCAAACGTCGCAATCCTCGATCCAAAGTCGGGCAAACCAACTCGCTTGGGTGCCAAGGACGTTAATGGAAAGAAGATTCGCGTCGCTAAGAAGAGCGGACAGGAAGTATAATATGACTGTAAAAGAAAAAGCACAAAAATCATACGAAGTTTTGAAGCCAAAGTTTGGCTACAAGAACGTCATGGGAGCTCCAAAGCTTTTGAAGGTTGTTGTTGGTTCCGGAACTGGAAACGCTATGAAGCGCAACAAGAATCACAACGATCTCGTTGCTGACCGTTTGACCAAAATCACCGGACAGAAAACAGCACTCCGTGGCGCAAAGCAATCAATCGCAACATTCAAGATTCGTCAGGGCGACCCAGTTGGTGTTTCTGTGACACTCCGCGGTCCTCGCATGTACGGATTCCTCGAAAAGTTTTTCAATATCGCCGTGCCTCGCACGAAGGACTTCCGCGGATTCAATCCTTCAGCTGTTGACTCAATCGGTAACCTCACTCTCGGTATCAAGGAACACACAATCTTTCCTGAAACTGCAGATGAAGATATCAAAGACGTCTTCGGTCTCTCAGTCACACTCGTCTCGAGTGCAAAGACAAAGGCAGAAGGTCTCGCATTCTTCGAACTCATCGGTGTTCCATTCAAGAAAGAAGAGGACGTAAAGAAAAAGAAGTAATAAAAAACCCGCGAGTGAAAGCTCGCGGTTTTTTTATTGCCGTACCTGTGCTATTCTTCGCATATGCAAAAGCGCAACATCATCACCATCTGTGGCATGCTTGGTTCGGGCAAATCGACCGCTGCCAAGCGTGTAGCTACCGCACTCGGGTATCCGCACTACTCGGCAGGGGATTTCATGCGCGCGATGGCGAGCGAACGCGGACTGACGATCATTGAACTCAATTTGCTTGCGGAGAATGACCCTGCCGTTGACCGTGAGATTGATGCCAAGCAAAAGGCTTTTATGGATACCAACAACAATTTCGTGATTGATTCACGTATTGGATGGTTCTTCGCACAGGACTCATTCAAAGTATTTTTGAACCTCGATTTGGATACGGCGAGTGCTCGCGTGTTTGGTGATATTCAAGCCAAGAAATCTGAACGCAAAGAGGAAATGTCTGAGACACTTGAGGCTGTGAAGACACGACTCTCTGAACGACTCGCGAGTGAGAAAGAACGCTACAACAAATATTATGCGATTGAAAACTATCAAGACCCGAGTCATTTTGATTTGGTGATTGATACCAAAACGAACGATATCCCAACGGTTGAGCGAATGATTCTCGACGCATATACGGCGTGGCAAGCGAAGGTATAAAAAACGTATATCGGGTATACAAAGAGTGGGGAGAGACCCCGCTTGTTTGTTTGGAACGACTCCGTGCGAGAGAAGGAATAGATGCGAATGTGCCAATGACGTATGCTGGCCGACTTGATCCGGCCGCAGAAGGTGAACTTATCATCCTTGTGGGTGATGAATGCAAAAACAAGGATGCGTATAGCGGGCTCTCAAAAACATACGTTGCTGAAATTCTATTTGGTGTATCAACTGACACGTATGATTTACTTGGTCTCCCAAAATTAAGTGAAGCACTCAGCAAATCTTCTTTCAAAAAGGCAACTCGTCGCGCGTGCTCGCGCGCGAGCTTCTCGGCGCCAAGCGCCTGCGAAAGGCCTTCTTTGAAAGAAGATTTGCTGAGTGCTTACCTTGATTCTCGAATTGGCAAACAAATGCAGATGTATCCAGCATATTCGTCAAAGACGGTCGGTGGAGTGCAGTTACATGCACACGCGCGGGCGGGGAAGGACGTTGATTTGCCTATACATGAGGTGGAACTCATTGCTTACGCCGACCTCACGGTCGGCTTGCGTACTCGAGCCGAAGTAATTGATCGAGTCCGCGATCTCACGAGTATTGTCAAAGGTGATTTTCGTCAGACCGAAATTCTTGAATCGTGGACGAGTCTTGTAACTGAATTGCCCGAGGAACTACTTGCCGTGAAAGTACACCTTACTGTTTCAAGCGGATTTTATATACGCCAATTTGCTCATGACATCGGGGAAGTTTTTGGTGCTGACACTTGTTTGTATTCGCTCGTGCGAAATCACATTGAGCAGTAGATGCTAAAACAGACACTAAATGATAGTGTCTGTTTAAGAATAAGGTTGAGGGGCTGTTACTTGCGAAAGAAAAATAACTGAAACATTGTTGAGGCTATGATCATTCCTGCTACGACGAACAGGACGAATGTCCCCTTTTTTCTTTTAGCGAATCCGTATGCTCCAAGTAGGAGCATTATTTCGCTGGCTCCGATTGGAACCAGGAAGAAAAATAGAAACCTTAATGGCAGAATTGTTGGTATTGTGAATACCAACACACTCTGTACTAGAGTCGTGAAGTGCCCGAGCAGTGCTCCGGGACTTAGTAAATTTTTAGTTGAGAACATAACTATTTTTTTGGTTTAATTATATTATACACCCTAGAAGTAAATATGTCAAGGTTAGACAATGAGTCTCTCAGTGCTGGGTAAGGTGAGTTGACACGAAGCAAAAATCTGATAATATGAGCGTCGAGGCAGATTAAGTCAGTGGCGTCCGTTTTTCTCCTTTAGTTTCCTAGGTTTCTCCTGCTCTAGGGATATAAAGAACAAACACGTGATACGCGCTGGCGGGCCTCCTATTTTCACTATGGCAAAGACATCAACAAAATATCGCGCTACGCGCACGCCGAAGTTCTCTACACGGGCGAAGAATCGTTGTTTTAAGTGTGGCCGAGGTCGAGGTTTTATGCGTGATTTCGGACTATGTCGAATCTGTTTCCGTGAACTTGCCAATGAAGGCATGATCCCGGGCGTCCGTAAGTCGTCTTGGTAATCACTCTAAAGTAAATCTATGGATCCAGTATCAAATATGCTCACAGGAATGAAAAACGCCAATCGCGCACTCCGCGACGTCGTTGTCGTTCCAGAATCGAAGCTCTGTCTCGCAATCGCACAAAAACTTTCGAAAGAAGGATTTGTCGGTGCTATTACAAAGAAATCACGTCGCGGACGACCAGTATTTGAGGTTTCTCTCATTGCTGTCGACCGAATCCCAAAGATCAATGAAGTTGTGCGTATCTCGAAGCCGTCACGTCGTATGTACGCTGGCGCGCAGGATATTAGGTCAATCAAGAATGGCAAGGGATTGCTCGTCCTTTCAACTCCGAAAGGCATTCTTACTGACAAAGAAGCTCGCAAGGAACACGTCGGCGGCGAGGTATTGTTCTCTATCTGGTAAATTATATGTCACGAATCGCTAAACAACCCATCCCAATCCCAGCCGGTACAGAGGTCAAACTCGACGCTGGTGTCCTCACAGTCAAGGGCCCAAAAGGCACGCTTACTCGTGAAGTCAAACCTGATGTCATCATTCTCGTTGACGGTGGCTATGTCACTCTCAAACCAAAGAATGATTCAGATATCTTTTCTCGCGCACTCTGGGGCACATACGCATCTCATGTCAAAAACATGCTTGCCGGTGTGAACACTCCATACGCGAAGAAACTCATCCTCGAAGGAGTTGGATTTAAGAGTGAAGTCAAAGGTACAGACCTCAACCTCGCACTTGGATTTTCTCACGGAGTTGTCGTTCCAATCCCAACAGGCCTCACGGTTACTGCGGAAAAGAACAACATCACCATCACTGGTGTCGACAAAGAAATGGTCGGTCAATTTGCAGCCAAGGTACGCGCAATGAAGAAGCCAGAACCATACAAGGGTAAGGGCTTCCGTTACGATACTGAGGTTATCCGTCGCAAACAGGGTAAGAAGGCTGCGTAATCAGTAAATAGATATATCGTATGAAAACAAAAAACATCAAAACTGAAAAGCGCATGCGTTTGAAGAAGAAGATCCGCATGCGAATCGCTGGGGACGCACAGCGCCCACGTCTCGCTGTCTTCCGTTCAAACAAATTCATCTACGCACAGGCTATCGACGACAACAAACAGATCACACTCGTTGCAGCAAGTGATTCCGCACAAAAGGGAACCAAAGTTGCTGGAGCTGAGTTCGTTGGAAAGACAATTGCAGGCCTTTTGAAAGAAAAGGGAATTACTACAGTCGTCTTCGATCGTGGCGGTTTCCGCTACGCAGGTCGTGTTAAAATTCTTGCCGACGCAGCACGTGCGAGTGGCCTTAACTTCTAAATTCTATGGCTGAAACTACAAATACAACAAAACCAGCAGGATCAAGCGCTCGCGGTGGAGCTTCTCGCGGAGGTTCATCATACGGCGGTTCTCGCGGTGGTGCAGCAGGTGCAGGTGCGCGTCCAGGTGGCTCACGTCCAGGTGGACGTCGCCCATTTACAGAGCGCGCAAAGCCTGAGTACGATCAGAAGATTCTCGCGATTCGTCGCGTGACTCGTGTGGTCTCAGGTGGACGTCGTATGACGTTTAGTGTTGCGCTCGCTATCGGTGACCGCAAGGGAATGGTAGGACTTGGAACTGGAAAGGCTATCGATACATCAATGGCAATCCAGAAGGCTCAAAAGGCTGCCAAGAAAAACATGCTCAAATTGAAGCTCACCAAGACACAGTCACTCCCACATGATATTTCTGCAAAGTTCTCTTCAGCACGAGTTATGCTCATGCCGAACCGTGGACGCGGACTCATCTCAGGAAGTGCAACACGTGACATGCTTCTCCTCGCTGGAGTCAAGGATGTAACGACAAAGATTCTCTCAGGTTCAAAGAACAAGCTCAACAATGCTCGCGCAACAATGAAAGCGTTTGAAGCTATCGGTACAAAAGTTATCCATCACAAGATTGCTTCTGACCGTGCTGAAGCCGCAGCTGCAACAGTAAAGCTTGCTGAAGAATCTGCAGTGGTCGCGAAGTAATCTCGAGGAGAAATATATGCAAACACATACAGTAAAACGAAATACAAAAGAAAAGTCTCATGTTCAGCTTGGCCGTGGCGGACGCCATGGTAAGACTTCAGGACGTGGAGGCAAAGGACAGACTGCACGTGCTGGTAACAAGCGCCGTCCAGAACTTCGAGATGCGATCAAAAAGATCCCAAAGCTCCGCGGATACAAATTTGCTTCAATCCAGAACACATTCTACGCAATCAACCTCGATGCACTCAACACTGCGTACAACGCAGGGGAAGTAGTGTCACTTGAGACACTTATGGCAAAGAAAGTTGTTCGCGTGAAGGGTGGAAACAACCCACGCGTCAAGATTCTTGCTCGTGGAACTCTCTCAAAGAAACTCTCAGTCAAAGGCTGCACGCTTTCAGCGGCAGCAAAAGCAGCAATCGAAAAAGTCGGAGGAACAGTAGAAGCGTAATCGCTTTCGAACCACTATGAATACTTTTTTTTCAAAGCTCAAGATCATTTGGCGCGACAAGGCTTTGCGCAACCGCATGTTTGTCATGCTTGGTTTGCTCGTGGTCTTCCGCTTGCTTGCGACAATTCCAGTTCCTGGAGTTGACCCAGCTCGTCTCGCACAATTCCTCGCGAACAACCAATTCTTCGGCGTGTTGAACCTCTTCTCTGGAGGAGGACTCACAACACTCTCGATCATCATGCTTGGTGTTGGACCGTACATCACGGCTTCGATCATCATGCAGTTGCTCACGATGATGAGTACTCGTTTGAAGGCATTGAACCAAGACGAGGGTGAGGCAGGGCGCAAAAAGTTTGCACAGTACTCACGTATTCTTGCAATCCCACTCGCGCTCTTGCAGGGTCTCGGACTCATGTTGCTCCTTGAGAAGCAGGGAATCTTTAGTCATCTCGCACCAGTTGCGCTCATTACGAGTCTCGTGGTCGTGACGGCAGGATCACTCTTCCTCATGTGGCTTGGAGAAGTGATGACAGAATTTGGAGTATCAAACGGTATCTCAGTCATCATCTTCGCTGGTATCATCGCCGCACTTCCAACACACATTAGTCAGACATTGTTCACGTTCAGTGTTGCACAGATTCCTTTCTACGCGCTCTTTATCGTTCTCGGTATTGCGCTCATCGTTGGAGTTGTTGTGATCACTGAAGCTGAGCGTCCAATCCCCGTGACGTATGCACGTCAGGTGCGCGGGGGAGCATCGACTGGAGGAGTTTCAACATACGTTCCACTTCGTGTGAACCAAGCTGGAGTTATCCCAATCATCTTCGCGCTCTCAATCTTGCTCTTGCCACAGCTCATTGGAAATCTTATGACGACGTTTGCTCACAATAGTCACTTGCTTGCTATTGGTCGTGCGCTTGCGAACTTCTCGCAGACGACATGGCTCTACGGCATCATCTACTTCGTGCTTGTATTCGTCTTCACATACTTCTACACAGCAGTGACGTTTGATCCACAGCAGATGGCGGAAAATCTCCAGAAGGGAGGTGCCTTCATCCCCGGTATTCGTCCAGGTCTTTCGACCGAACAGTACCTCTCAGGTGTGGTCTCACGTATTACGCTCGTTGGAGCATTGTTCCTCGGTGTCATCGCCGTCTTGCCACTCGTTGCTCGTGCCGTCACTGGTATCACTTCGATTGCGCTTGGAGGTACGGCACTTCTCATAGTTGTTTCTGTGATTCTCGACCTCATCAAAAAGGTTGATGCTCAGATTTCGATGCACGAGTACTAATATCGTATCCGCCGTGCGCATGCACGCATAAAAAAAGGCTACCCCATAAAATTCTGTTGAATTTTTGGGCCCGCTCAGGCCGTCGCCTTCCGCGAGGCCTTTTTTTATGCGTGCATGCGCATGGCGTTCCGAATCTGGCGTAGACTTCTCACAGGACTTTATCCACATTTTTTTAATTGTTGCTGATTGTCGTTTCCACTGTAGTTTGATTATAAGTCTAATAATAGGCGCAATCTTTAAAAATAAATAATAATGAGCAATCCAAAAAACATTACTAACTACACACAAGTAGTAGAATTACTGAGACCTAAGCCCGAGTGCTGGACTCCAGACATGATGTACTCTCTCTTTGGTGAAAAACCCGACGCAGACATTCAAGATGTCAAACTTTCGTTTGAAAGATTAGAATACCTCTATTCAAACCGGATAAGTCTGATTACATTTGTAAATAGACCAGCGCTGGAGTTAATTCAAAAAGTGAACAACAGATTCAGGAATGGGGAACTAATAATACCAAACCACCCAGATTTTGACCCGAAGTGTCTTACTGCTATTGAAAAATATCCGACACAAGGACCCTGCCTTATTAGCATAGGTTGTATCCCGAAAAGTAAAGAGAAGAATTACTGGAAACAAACACTTGTGCTAGCAGATTATGTTGAAGAATTTTTGCCTGAAATTACAAGTACGCTTTTCTGGAAAGAAGCTCGGCTTGAATTAGTCAATTTGAGTTCCAATATTGGTTCGTTGTTAGAGGAAAAAGAACCAGGTATTGCTTTGGGTCGACTTAAAGAACTTAAAATTAATCAACATTTTAGGCCAAGTGCTTCTGAAACACTGCAGCAGATTATCGCATGCGATTATTTGTCTGGTAAAAAGCTGTTCTCCGGTGACTCAACACTGACTTCTGATTTTTTGGCAATGGGCGATGTTTCTCCGGTATCTATGCACATGTTCGGCGATTGTTTGGGTATGCTCTCCGCACGAGTTAACAATTACCATGTAGAAATCGGATGTTCATTCAAGTGTAATTTAGGTTGGTTGGCCATGTTGCAATAATCAATCAACGGTAAGGAATAATTTGACTTTTTGCGTAGCTTTGCTAGCATCAATTCCGTGGTGTCCGTCGCTGGAAACAATTGACACCAAACAATAAAGGTCCCAGGTACAATTTGCCTGGGACTTATTTTTTTTATAAGACATTGACAATGTATATACATTGAGTATACAATCGAATTGATGAATACAGTAATCAATATACGAACGGACAAGAAGGTTCGTGATGAGGCTTCGAGGATTTTTGAGCGCATGGGTCTGACTTTGTCCGCTGGCATGAATATGTTTTTGCGTCAGGTCATTCAAGAAAAAGGTTTACCGTTTCAGCCGACGCTTGATCCTGAAAAAATTGCCGAAAAATGGAAGAGGGAAGCGGAATGGGCACTCAAACATGGCAAGGGATATACTTCAACAAAAGAAATGTTTGATGATATTATGGTAGGGAGATAGCACATGTACATTCGGTATTACACAAAACACTTTCAAAAATCAGTTCAAAAGGTCATTCGTTCGGGCAAGATTAGCCGAACGGAGATAGAAAGCGTGGTTGATTTGATAGCCCAAGGAGAGCCACTTCCATTGAAGTATCAAGATCATCAGTTGAAAGGAATTTTTCGAGAATATCGAGAATGTCATATAAGAGGAGATCTTCTTTTGGTATATCAAATCCAAAATAAGAATCTTATTCTCCTCTTAATCGATATCGGCTCCCACTCGTATCTTGGCGTTTGATATGGTATATTCGAGCCATATGAACGCACCGAAAACCTATGTATTTTTTGGGATTGTGGGGGCTGGAAAGGGCACTCAAGTTGAGCTTTTGAAGAAGCTCCTTGCCGAGCAGGACAGTCGCAAGATTGTGTATGCGTACCCAGGCAATGAATACCGCGCTTTGACTGCTGGCGATGGCTATACAGGGAGTCTTGTGAAGGCCAAACTTGAGCGTGGCGAGCTTCAGCCTGATTTCTTGACCATCGGGGTCTTTACGAACATTCTCATCCGCGAACTCACAGCGGACTGTCATCTCATCGCCGACGGATATCCTCGCACGCTCGAACAAGAGGCTGCGTTTACGAGTGCGATGGATTTTTACAAACGCGAGAATGTTGAGATCGTGTACATCGAAGTTTCAAAAGAAGAAGTCATCAAACGCATGAAGCTTCGTGGACGCTCTGATGATACCGACGAAGGCATCAATCGCAGATTCTGGGAATATGAGACGAACGTCATTCCGGCGATGCAGGCGCTCAAGACCAAGTCTGGCTACACACTTCATACAATCAATGGCGCGCAGTCGATCGAGGCTGTGCACGAAGATATCAAAAAGGCGCTCGGTTTTTAATCTATGGAAAATATTTCTTGGACAGTCATTTCACTTGGAGGGTCACTCATTTGTCCTGACCGTGTTGATGGCGATTATGTAAGTGCGATTAGTACGCTCATTCGTACTCGCGCCCAAAAAGGGGAGCGCTTCGCAATCATTACGGGTGGCGGCAAATTGTGTCGCGAATATCAGGACGCCCTTCGTAAAGCGCACACTCCTTCGAACGACGAACTCGATTGGCTCGGAATATACACGACTCGTTACAATGCAGAATTGTTGCGACTCGCGATTGGAGACGTGGTAGAACCCGCAATATATCTTGACCCACGTGAGCTCTCGCTCACTGGCCGCTCAGTACTCGTGGGTGGTGGATATGAACCTGGTCACTCAAGTGATGGTGCTGCGGTAACGCTCGCAAAATCGCTCGGTGCAAAAAAGGTCATCAATCTTTCAAACATTGATTACGTCTACACCGCAGATCCACGCAAGGATGCGACAGCAACTCCGATCAAAACATCGTCATGGGATGATTTTCGCAAACTTTTGCCTGAGACATGGGACCCTGGTTTCAACGCTCCGTTTGATCCTATCGCTGCCAAAATGGCACAAGAGCTTGGACTTGAAGTTGCGGTCATGAACGGCAAGAATTTGGAAAATCTTTCAGCATATCTCGACGGCAAAGAATTTGTAGGAACAGTCATTCGATAATATATGGCAATCATCATCAAAACACCGAAAGAAATTGAAATCATTCGAGAAGGGGGACGACGTCTCGCGCAGGTGCTTGCTGATACGGCAAAGCAAGTGCGCCCAGGGATTTCGGCGACTGAGCTTGATGCGTTTGCACAAAATGAAATCAAAAAGCTTGGTGATACACCAGCATTTTTGGGTTACAAGCCAGTCGGTCATCGTAAGGCATATCCAGCCGCACTCTGTGTTTCGGTGAACGCAGAAGTGGTGCACGGAATTCCGAAGGATACGACTATCTTGAAGGAAGGTGATGTTGTGTCGCTTGACCTTGGGCTCAACCACAAAGGACTTTTCACTGACCACGCTGTGACCGTTGGGGTCGGAGCACTCACCAAAGAAAAACAGAAACTGCTCGCAGTCACAGAACAATCAATGTACGAAGGAATCGAGGCGATCAAGCCAGGTGCACGTGTCGGAGATATCGGATTCGCTGTTTCTTCCTATGCAAAGAAGAATGGGAAATATGGTCTCATCAAAGTGCTCGCTGGTCATGGAGTTGGCAAAGCAATTCACGAAGACCCGTATATCCCAAACTACGGAAAGGCCCACACGGGTGATCCACTTGTACCAGGTATGATTATCGCAATCGAGCCAATGCTCACACTCGGCACGGAACATGTCGACGAGACAGGGGACGGCTACACACTCAAAACTATCGACGGATCAACCGCCGCACATTTTGAGCATACAGTACTTGTTACCGAAACAGGGTACGAAATACTCACTCTTGTGTAAAAAATAGAGCCTCCGTACGGAATAAAAATACGCCCTTTGGCTTGTCTGCGAAATCTTGCTCGCGTAACAAATTTTAGGAGTTCATATTCTTTGCTTTGAAACCGCTCGCTCGGTCAGTCCTCGACTGCGCCAAAGGGGTATTTTTACTCCGTACGGAGGGGCGTATTTTGCGCCAGCCGACAAGGTAAAATTTATGCCTCCTCGATGATTTCGCGGTAGGTTATGGGTTCTTCAAAAATTTCAGTGGGAGTGTAGCGACGGACATAGAGTTCGCTGTCTTGATTCTTGCCTGAGCCTTTCGATTTGAGTGTTATTTCTGTCGCGAGACCTGTGGTGCGGTCGATGAGATTGGCCGCCTCAAGAATCGCGGCGACTTTGGAGTGTTTGTTTTCTTTGCGATATTTTTCAGCTTGTTCGAAGAGGTATTCAAGCGCTGTTACCGTTGAGATATCTTTAAAAACCTCGGCAATCTTTTTTGCATTATGTGTTTCGATATGGAGATTCGCCAAATGTTTGGCGTTTTTTTCTGCCATTTTCTTCCACTCATGATCACCGATGGTCTTCTTCATACCTCTATTGTCGTATGTTCCGTGAAATAAATCAATCTCTGGGCTATAATAGGGGAACATATGGAATCATTCGAAGCCAAAAACATACCCCAGTTCAAATCTCCTGAGGAGGAAGTCGCATATCTCCGTGCGCACCTTGAAAAACAGGAACGAGCACTCGCTTTGAAAGGGGAAGAAGCAAACAAAGAAAAAATTGCTGACGAAACAATCAAAGCCTATCGATCAATGGATTCGAAAGATGTTTTGTCTCCTGGTCACAAACTCACAAGTTCTGAGCAAGAAGCATTTGTCCTTCGCCTCAAGCCAGAGCCGCATGACTCAATCATGGAGGAACTTCTTGGTGTTTTGCTTGAGAATGGAGTCAAAAACGCACTTGATATCGTTGACGGAATGGAGAATCCTCATGTGGCCGATGATTTTCATCGATTCCTTGTTCAGTACCTTCAGTCAACCAAGAAGGTACCAGGGCTTAAAGAGTCAACCGTTTTGTATCGAGCGCTCGATACACGCCTTTTTGAAGTGACACTTCCTGAAGTAGAAGAGGGAAAGAAAAAGGGACTCAAAGAATTGTTGTCGGCGATGGAGCAATTTTATGCGGGTATGCACTCGATTGGCTTTGGCCGTGAGAACAAAGACAAGAGTCATTTCACACTCGAGATTGCACTTGCTAACAATGGAGAACAGTTCGTGATTTACGCTTCAATCCCGAGCGGCAAAGTCGACTTGTTTGAAAAACAATTGGTTGCAGTCCAGCCTGATGCCAAGCTCGTTGAAGTGACGGACGATTACAATATCTTTGCAGAAGGCCGTGACACAGCAGTCGCATCTTATTCAAAATTTGCTGAACACGATATTTTCCCAATCAAAACATATGATTCGTTTGATCACGATCCAATGAATATCATCCTTAACGCCTTCAGTAAGTTGAAAGCGCAAGGGGAGGGTGCGGCGATTCAGTTCGTCCTCTGTCCAGAAGACGATGCCTTGATGCATCGATTCCATTTGGTCCTCGAAGATGTGAAGAGCGGATACTCTGTCAAAACAGCGCGTAGTATCGGACGACAAATCGGATTTGAATTTTTGCGTGTCGGTAAAGAGCTTGTGTTTGGAAGCAAGCCAAAAGAAGAGGGAGAGCACAAAGTAAACGAGCGTGCGGTCGAGCATATTACGGAGAAGTTGAAATCAACCTTGATGGCGACGAATATCCGCATCGTTGCGTCTGCTGAAAACCGCGAACGCTCAACTCAAATCCTCGCCGAACTTGAATCTGCGTTCAACCAATTTACCGAAGCTGGACGTAATAGTTTCAGTTGGAAGAGAGTAGTTGGTAGTGATTTGCGCGCACTCTTGCACGACTTCTCGTTCCGCATGTTCAACGATTCGCAGAGTATGCCGATGAACCTCAAGGAGCTCTCGACCATTTTTCACTTTCCATACGGTATCAACAAGATGCCACAACTCAAACAGGCAAAGAGTACAACAGCGCCGGCTCCAATCGAAATGGGTACGCAGGGAGTGGCACTTGGTACTAATACGTATCGTGGAGAAACAAAGAAGATTGTTATGTCCAAAGAGGACCGCGTTCGTCACTTCTACGTGATCGGTCAGACCGGCACCGGTAAGACAACAATTTTGAAAAACATGATCGCCCAAGATATCGCAAACGGCGATGGATGTTGTTTTATCGACCCACACGGTACGGATATTCAAGATATTCTTTCGTATATTCCTCGCGAACGTATCGACGATGTCATTTACTTTGACCCGGCGTACATTCAGCGACCAATGGGTCTCAACATGCTTGAGTACGATGTAAACTATCCTGAGCAAAAGACATTCGTGGTCAACGAATTGCTCGCTATTTTTAACAAGCTTTTTGATATGAAGACAGCTGGAGGTCCGGCTTTTGAACAGTATTTCCGTAACTCGTCACTCCTTGTGATGGAGGACCCTGACTCAGGATCAACACTGCTCGAGATCGGGCGAGTGCTTGCAGACAAATCGTTCCGAGACATGAAGCTCTCACGTTGTAAGAATCCAATCATCAAACAATTCTGGGAGAACGCAGAAAAGACGACAGGGGAGCAGTCGCTCGCGAACTTCGTGCCGTATATCACAAACAAATTTGACGTGTTTGTCAGTAACGACATTATGCGCCCAGTTATTGCGCAACAACAATCTGTCTTTAATTTCCGTAAGATTATGGACGAGAAGAAAATTTTACTTGTGAACCTCTCAAAGGGACGTCTTGGTGAAATAAACGCCAACTTGATTGGTCTTATCCTTGTCGGCAAAATTCAGATGGCAGCGCTTTCTCGTGTCGATATGTTTGGCAAACCAATGAATGACTTCTACTTGTATATCGACGAGTTCCAAAACGTTACGACTGATTCGATTGCGTCTATTCTCTCTGAGGCGCGTAAATATCGTCTCTCATTAAACATTGCTCACCAATATATCGCACAGCTTGGAGAAAAGATTCGTGATGCCGTATTTGGAAACGTCGGTTCAATGGCCGTATTCCGTGTCGGTCCCGATGATGCTGAATATCTCGCAAAACAATTTGATCCAGTGTTCACACCGCAAGATATCATTAAACTTGAAAACAGAACTGCGTATGCAAAAATGCTCGTGAATGGTACTCCAGTGAAGCCGTTTAATATTGCGACATTTCCACCACCACAAGGCATGGAGGCAATCGTACCAAAAATCAAAGAGCTCTCGTATCTCAAATATGGACGTGATCGTGCTGAAGTCGAAGAGGAAATCATGGCGCGCTACACTGCTGGAAGATAGTTCGATGTGTTGCTCCAAATGTATGGGGGCATGTCTCTTGTCTTGTCTGTGAAATCTCGCTCGCGTAATAAATTGTGATGGTTTGTATTCTCTGCCTCGAAACCGCTCGCTCGGTCAGTCCTCGACTGCGCCAATGGGCATAATGCCGAATAGAATTTGCAGCAACTTTTGACTTACGATTCGAGCAAATCGAGCAAAGCAATAGTAATTGACTTTTTTGAAAAAAATGGTAAATTAAAATTATAGTTTCACCTTAAAATAATAAATAGAATGAACAATCTGATTCGTGAGAAACTTTTTAGAGTTCAGGAGAACGAAAATAAGATTCACTTTATACTTGCAAATACAAGTATATCTGAAGGGACGCTGGTAAAGGGGGCCGTAGTAGCGCGGAAAAATCCATACCATAATTATGGGCACGCACTCGGTGCCACAGAGTATGCGATAAAATTAGCGATAGCAGAAGGACTTACTCCTCAAGAAATCAATATTCTTGGGCTTTCGATGATTTTCCATGATGCTGGTCACAGAGGGCGAGTACACTTGTATGACGAAATGCGAGCAGTTCAACTCGCTGACGAAATACTCGATTTAAGCGACACGCAATGTGTTCATGGTTATACCAGAGAAAGTGTTACGCAAAATATGCGTAACTTAATACTGGATACGATGTTCCCAGACGCACGTGGCCAAAAATTGAATCCACTCGCTCGCATTGTACAGGACGCTGACTTGGCTCATCTTGGTCAAGGCCCTGAGTATTGGGTATGGGCCTCAATGGGCCTTATTGAGGAATTCAATCTCAATAGACTTCATCCGCTAACGCCACAGGATTTTATTGTTGATGAACAGGAAAAGTTTGTAAATTTTTTAGCAAAACTTTCTGGAAGTGGTGATGTTTATTTGTCGGCCGGTGCAAAGAAAATTTTTCGTAACCCACTCGAAGATGTACTCGCTGTAAAAAAATACAGTTTACAAGCGATTGAGTACGCTTACAATGTTCGTTATGAAGACGTAACGCTCGACGAATTCAAAAAACAGCTCCTGCAGTTCGCATAAAGTGTAATCTGTAGCTTAAAAATTAAGCGGTCAAAATATGGCCGCTTTTTTTGCGCAAAAATATAGCTCTATTTTAGAGCTAAAGTTGGCACTTCGAAAGTGAGCGCGGGCGGATATCTCCTCGGTGCAGTCGAGGACTGACCGAGCGAGCGGTTTCGAAGCAGAGAATATAAAGTACTAAAATCTATTACGCGAGCAAGATTCCGCAGACAAGCCGAGGAGATATCCGCCAGCACTTATTTGTAAATACCTCCCATTTCTGTTAGTATCCGTGCATTACTATCAGTGCTTATTCATTATTTTTATTTATGCCAACACAGGAAAAATCTCTCATTATCGTCAAGCCAGACGCAATTCAGCGCAATCTCGCGGGTGAAATCATTTCACGCCTCGAGAAGAAAGGTCTCAAAATCATCGGTCTCAAGATGATGAATCTCGAAGACGCAAAGATTGAAGAGCACTACGCTCACATCAAGGACAAGCCATTTTTCCCAGGCATCCGTGATTTCATGAAATCAACTCCTGTCATCGTTATGGCAGTTGAAGGAATCAATGCTGTCAGTTCGATCCGTCTTCTCGTCGGTCCAACAAAGGCATGGGAAGCGACAGCTGGTACTATCCGTGGAGATTTTTCTCTTTCAACTCAGTCAAACCTTGTGCACGCATCAGATTCAGTTGAAGCTGGTATTGCAGAAATCTCTCGCTTCTTCGAATTTGGTGAATTGTTCACCTACGATCGCGTTGATACAGACTTCGTATATGCTGAACACAAGAAGTAAGAATTTTTTGTCAACTTGCGACAAAAATGTTTGCGTGGCACTTAGGTAATTCACACTTGCACATGATGCTCACACAAGTATAATCGAAGTAGGATTATTTGCCCTGTTACCTAGAACACTTTGTGTACGGGAATCCGCGTTGTTAATCGCCTTGGCTGTTAGCATAAGATACCCACTTGGCCTCTGGCTAGGGTAACACAACGCAAATAGTCCTAAAAGAAACCTCTCACTCACGTGAGGGATTTTTTTTACCCGATCACACACATTTCCTCACAATCTGCTACACTTTATGGAGATGCCCCGCACTATTATTCTCAATCGACTCGCACTTTCGACTATCGTTCTCGCGATAGTCAATTTTTTCGCTACGCATTTTTCGTGGTACTCGTTGCTTTGGTGGTTTGATATGCCGATGCATTTTCTTGGCGGGGGAGTTGTCTTTTATTTGAGCGCATATGTGTGGGCTCCGGCGCTCCGTTACGTACCGCTCTGGCGTTTTGTGTACGAAAGCTTGATTACTGCACTCTTGCTCGGACTTCTGTGGGAAGCGCTGGAACTTTTTTTGTATATTCATTACGGTACGCCAGATTTTATCCTCCTTGATTCACTGTCTGATGTTTGTTTTGATGTTGCCGGAGCACTGCTCGCTGCATATCTGACTATTCCACACCTCATTACTTCGCTTTCGGTGCAATCGAATGCCCGACACGTGGTATCATAGAGATACGTATGGCAAAATCCCAATATCGACTCACGTTTTGTTCAGGAGCAGAGACTGTGACTGGTGCAGATTTTTTGCTTGAGGGTCCGCTCGATGCAAGTGGCCGTCCGCTCGTGCGTATTCTTGTCGACTGTGGACTTGTCCAAGGAGAAAAATTGGCGACTGAAGCCAACTGGGAACCTTTTGCGTATGATCCAAAAGAGATCGACTATCTTTT
This sequence comes from bacterium, assembly GCA_037143195.1. Classification (GTDB taxonomy): domain Bacteria; phylum Patescibacteriota; class Minisyncoccia; order Phycocordibacterales; family UBA9973; genus CAITQP01. The sequence continues at coordinate 137,168 of JBAWZD010000002.1, forward strand.
TATTACGCATGCGCACATCGACCACATCGGCCGTATTCCAAAACTCGTATACGACGGATTCAAAGGCAAGATTTTTGCGACACCGCCCACCTGTGATCTTGCACACCCGATGCTGACGGATACAGCCATGATTCTTTCGCGCGATGTCGACAACAAGCTTGATAAGGTCTACGCCGAAAGTGTTGTCACACAATCAACCAGCAATTGGACGGCGATTGAATATGAAAAGCCGTATGATTTGATGCCAGGGATTACGGTGACGCTTCACAACGCAGGTCATATTCTCGGTTCAGCGTATGTGGAGTTCAACCTTAACGGAACAAAGGTTGTTTTTTCTGGAGATCTCGGCAATTCGCCATCTCCAATTCTTCCAGACACGACACCGCTCGTTGGGGCAGACTATTTGCTCACCGAGAGTGTCTATGGAGACAGACAGCATGAGGCGCGTGACATGCGTCGCGATATGCTCAAAGAAGTCCTGCTCGAAAATCAACAGAAGGGTGGCACACTCATCATTCCAGCGTTTTCACTCGAGCGCACTCAAGAAGTTATTTTTGAAATTAATGAATTGCTCGAACACAAATTGATTCCAAAGATGCATATCTATCTCGACTCGCCACTTGCGATTGAGGTTACCGATATTTATCGCAAGTATGCGGACTACTTTAATGTGGAGATCAAGCGACATATCGCGCGAGGCGAAGATCCGTTTATCTTTCCTGGCCTCGTCGAAACGCCGAGCGCGGAAGACTCAAAGGCAATTTTGCACAAGCCTGATCCAAAGGTGATTATTGCTGGGTCTGGAATGTCGAGTGGGGGACGCGTCGTGCACCACGAACAAAACTACTTGAGTGACCCAAAGAACACACTTCTGCTCATCGGCTACCAATCAGTCGGTACGATGGGCCGTCAGCTCGAAGAGGGTGCCAAGACGGTCACAATCAATCATGCGAGTGTTCCCGTAAAGGCGACGATTCGTAAGATTAGCGGATATTCAGGACACAAGGACAGTGATTCACTTGTCGAGTTTATTGCAGGTTCTGCAAAGACGTTGAAAAAAGTGTACACCGTTATGGGTGAGCCAAAGAGTACGCTCTTTCTTGCACAGAAAATTCGTAATGAACTCGGTCTTAAGGCCGAAGCACCTGCGGGAGGGAAGAGTGTTGTGATAGAATGTGGAGAGTAATATATAGTTATGGAAGTACGAAAGCATACATTTGTCGCGCTGTATGATGCTAGTCCAGAGCATGCGCATTTTGAGAGTTCCACTCCTTCGATTGGTGCGCGTACGCTTGGCCGAGCATTGGGTGAAGCTCATCTCGGAGTGATTTCCCACGTGGGTCCGACTATGGTAAACACAGTCTTTGCTGAACTTTCGTGTTTGTCTGTTGTTTCGATTGCACTTTCTCCGGCTTCAAATATGGATGAACATACACGCGCATTTCGTTTGCCAGTGCCTCACGTACCACTAGTCTTTACGGGCCGAGGGGCCCTTGGTGCTGACACCATCGCGCTCGCATCATCACATGCTGTTGTTTTGTTTGGCTCACAAGTGGGCAAGGTTGAGGCCATTCTTGACCACATGCTCCACGTGCATATTCCGATCGGAATATTGACCGATGAGACACCGAGCACGATTCACGAACGTGTCCGTGCACACCATCCAAATCTCACCTCGATGCTCTTTGTCTCGCATGATCCAAAAGTACTTGTGCGAGAAATCGCAGACGAATTGCGTAGACGCGAATTTACCAAAAAATTGGCATAAAAAAATCCTGTCGAGTGACAGGATTTTTTTATGGAGAGAGTAGTTAGGCGAGAGTCTTCATGACGCGTGCCATTGTCTCTGGGCGGTGTTCTGCGAGGTAGGCGAGAGACTTGCGGTCGAGGGTGACATTCTTCTTTGTCGCTGCTCCCATGAGCTTTGAGAATGAAGTTCCACTTGCCTTTGCGACTGCGGCGATCTTTGTCTGCCAGAGTCCACGATTGGTTCGCTTCTTCTGTTTGCGGTGTGCGAAGGCATAGCGACCTGCATGGTGCAAAGCCTCTTTTGCCTGTGCTTCTTTGGTACTGCGACCAAAACGGAAGCCTTTGGCTGCCTTGAGCACATTTCGGCGACGCTTGTTTTTGATTACTCCTCTTTTTACGCGTGACATATATCTATAAAGTGCCTAACTAGTATTAATTGAACGGAAGGAAGTGGCTCTTGTCCTTGTTGCTCATTTTGAAATCCTTCGCGACCTTGCCGGAGAGTTGCTTTGAGCGAGACTGCTTGGCATTGAAGTGATTAAATCCAGGCTTACGCGCCTTCATTTTACCGTTTTTCGTTATTTTGATGCGCTTTGTGTATGATTTGTTGGTTTTCATAGCGATAATTACTTTTTCGTGTCGTGCTCGATGACGAGGGCGAGTCCTTTCGGTCCTTTCTTTGGCTCCTCTGCAATCTTAAACGGCTCGGTTATAAAATGAAGGATGCGGTCGAGGCGTTCCCGAAGGAATTTTTCGTCCTGATACTTCGTGCGTCCTGAAAGGTAAAGTTCAACTTTAATACGGTGTCCTTCCTCAAGCCATTTTGAAGCTTGTTTCGCTTTGAGCTCAAGATCGTGTTCGCCAGTGGCGACTTTGATCTGGATGGCCTTTGTCTCCGTACGTTTAGCACCAGCCTTCATCTTTTTCTCTTTTTTGCTTTCGAGATAGAGATATTTGCCGTACTCCATGATCTTTGCGATCGGGGGAACGGCATTTGGGCCAGTTTCTATAAGGTCGAGACCACGGTCCTGAGCCATTTTGAGTGCTTCTTTCAAAGGAAGAACACCGAGGTTCTGTCCTTCTTCGTCAAGCACGCGAAGCTCAGTCGCGCGTATATATAAATTGGTTCTTACTTTTACTTTCAAGGGTTTTCGGCATGAGATGCCGTACGAGCGTTATACTATCGCATTTTAGGCTTCGCGTCAATACGGATTAACTGAGAGCTTGTTTTGCTTCCGCGAGGAGTTTTTGGGCCTGTTCTTTGCTTGTAGCTTCGGCAAAAATACGGATGATTGGTTCTGTGTTTGAGGGACGAATATTGACCCATGAGCCATCGGGCAAATCAAGACGCAGTCCGTCGATGTCGAGCGCTCTGGCTTCGGGAAATGTGTTTTTGAGACGTGCATAAATATCGGCGAGGTCACCGGTGCGCGCGACTTTGTCTTTGGCCATATTGAATGCGGGTAGTTCGGCGATGAGTGTACTGATTGGTTTGTCGAGTCGTGCCATGAGTTCGAGAATGAGTGCGATGCCGACGAAACTGTCGCGCGCCATATTTACGACGGGCCAAATTACACCACCTGAACCTTCTCCACCAATGACGGCGTCGTGTGCACGCATCATTTCGACGACGTTGGCTTCGCCAACTTTGCTTCGCCATGTGGTGCCTCCGTATGATCGAGCGATTGCCTCACTTGTCGTCGATGTGACGACATTGAGTGCAATGTCTCCCCGTGTTTTTTGGAGGACTGCTTTGACGCACAGTGCGAGCATGAGTTCTTCGGACACCATTGTGCCTGTTTCATCGACGAGGACGAGACGATCGCCGTCGGGATCTTGGGCGAATCCAATATCTGCGTGCGCGATTTTCACAAGTGTTTCGAGTGTGGTGAGATTTTGAGCGATAGGTTCTGGAGCGTGTGCGAACTTCCCTGAAGGTTCGCCATTGATGATGGTGTAGGTTACACCGAGCGCGTCGAGGAGTTTGGGTGTGGTGGTGCAACCGACACTGTTGATCGGATCGAGGGCGACTTTAAAATTTTTCTTTTGAATTAAATTTACGTCAATATTCGCGAGTATTTTTTGTAGGTGTAATTCAAACAAATGTGTACCATCGCGTGGCGAGGCAGGCAGTGGTGCCGTTGCCGCAGTCGAGGACTGCTCGAGGGAGCGGTCACTCTGGTCCGCATGTATTTCATTGTTGTTACGCGAGCGAGGTTTCGCAGACAAGGCAACGACACCACTGCCTGCCTCGCCACGAGACGCTTCGATTTCTCGGACTTCTGCTTCGTTCGTAAATGATCCAGATGCGGTGACAAATTTCAAACCATTGTATTCGATTGGGTTGTGGGAGGCGGTGATGATTATTGCCCCGTCGGCTTTCATTTCGCGGACGAGGAACACGACTGTCGGCGTTGGCATCATTCCGAGATTGACGACGTCAAAACCGAGAGCGAGAAGTTCGTTTGTGACTGCTTCGAGGATGGCTGGTCCAGACTCGCGACCATCGCGACCTACCAGTATCGTGTGCCCGTTTCGCTTTGCAACATATGCTCCAAACGCGCGCGTATACTCGCGCGCTACGTCGAGCGTGAGCGTGTCGCCCCAGATTCCACGGTAGCCCGAAACAGTGAGTGTTGGTTTCATACTTTATACTTTATACCATATACTCTATACTCATGATATGGAAAGCTATCTAGACAATCCAAAAGCCAGATTTGATTACGAAGTGCTCGAGCGCTACGACGCGGGCATCGAGCTTTTGGGCTTCGAGGTCAAATCAGTCCGTGCGGGTCGTGGATCGATCGCAGGCACGCACATCATCGTGCGTGGCGGGGAAGTCTTCATTGTCGGCATGCGTATTGATCCATATCAAGTCGGCAATACCACGACGGACTACGCTCCTGATCACACGCGCAAACTGCTTTTGACCAAAAAAGAAATTCACGAGCTCGAAGAAACAGAATCGAAGAAGGGTTTGACCTTGGTGCCTTTGTCGTTGTATAATAAAGGTGGGAAGATCAAGGTGAGTTTCGCTGTCGCGCGCGGAAAGAAGCAATTCGACAAGCGCGAGACTATCAAGAAGCGCGACACAGACCGAGATCTTCGTCGTTTGTTGAAACGTTAACAACACAATATTGGGGATGAAATGAATAGACAATGAGTTTCATTCTGTGTGCGCATGTCGAGCAGGGGACTACTCTCGTAAATCGTGTCCTAAACATCCAAATGCAAAAACATCTGGTGCTAAAGTAGCTTCGCCTTACGCGAAGAGCTTTGGCTTCGCATTCGCTTAATAATATAAGCCAGTGCGATGTCTCACGCGCCGATTTCTAATACGCGATGTGAGGCATAATATTTTTAGAATAGAGGACGGTCCCGCTTTGGGCCATACTCGAAATCTGTAGAGCTCGGAACGAATGTATTTTGTCGTTTTACAAGCATTCGAACTTAAATCTGTCGCAAGACAGAATATAAAACTGACTACACATGTAGAAGCGCGTGGAATCACGCATTGCACGAGGGTTCGCTACCCTCCATCTCCACCCGTTGAAAAAAGAGCGCTCGCAAGAGCGCCTTTTTTCTTTGGTGGAGATGAGCGAGACGCCTGCGCGTCTCGCGAGAGGGTAGCGAAAGCCGGAGCGATGTTTCGCAAGCATGCGAAACCGCGAGGCGGGGTCGCGCACCTTCCGAGCGACGGCGAGGAAGGATGTGTGACCGCACCCTCCATCTCCAAATACAAGAAATACCTTATAAATTAAGGTTTTTCTTGTATTTTACTTGACTTTTATATATAAACATGGTAATATATTTTTTAAGTGTTGCTTGGCCTGCTTGAGGGTATTTATTGAATCATCCCTGCTTCTTGAGAGTGGTAGAGATGATTCAATAATCTCAAACAGAAAAACGAAACAAGATGAAAAATGTAATGATTCTTTTAGTGATGTTAACACCGATGATTGGCATCATGGTGTACTCGGATCTCACTGGCACAAAGTGGCCAGAACTTCCTGTTTTTATCAAGGGCGTAACTTGGATATTTGCCCTTGGATCATGTATCCAGGAACTGAGACTGCTCTATATCCTTTTAATAAAAGGGGAGAGACCAGAATAAGTAAAGTATATTAATTTATAAAACCTGTCTTCGGATGGGTTTTATTTTTTCTATATTAGTTCATTGCTCTCGTCCCATACAGCAGGGAACTAGCCAGTATCCGCAAGTAATTTTCGCATCGCAGGGCTACTTTGGTAATACACCCAAAACCGAGAAAGGTAATCTTGCAGGCGGTTCAACGTATTTCTCTGTGTGTCCACAATCTTAAGAAAAGCCTTACATTGTAAGGCTTTTCTTGTTTTACCTTGACTTTTAGTAATATATAGTGTGTATTATAATCTAAGCTAAACCATCTAAAATTCTTTTATGAAATCAAACATTTTTTGGTACCAATACCCTCTTGCAGAGGATGAAAAAAATACGCTGAGAAAATCTGAAGTTGGGAGAGAGGTTCTCCGTCTTTACGAACTTTGCGTGCAGGGGCGAAAGACAGTCAAGCGTGTGAGATATGTTTGTTCTATTATAGTGGCCGTCATTATTTTTTTAGGTGCAAAGACAGAAACATCTTTGCTTCCGGCGGTTAGTATAAGCGTTGTTGTTTCACTTGTATTTTTTGCGTGGTCATGGTTTATCCTTACCGAGGAGAGAAACCGAGATATCAAAGAAACAGAAGACGTCATCGCTAAATTGTGCGAAGAGCAAGGAGGTACTCAAATTGGAGGTATCCTTCAACGCATGATAGACAACGGTAGGGTGTTGTAGGTTTAAATTATTGAAGCAGAAGTCGTTCCAAATTTATGGGGCGGCTTTTTCTGTTATACCAATTCCGTGCTCTCCCTGTGTCTGTACAAAAGGGAACTACCCAGTACCCATAAGCAATTTGGGGATCATCGTGCTGGATTGGTAATAAGTCCAAAACTGAGAAAGGTATTTCTTGTATTCATATTGACTTTTAAATATAAATATGTTATTATATAAGCTGGTTTTTCTTTGAAATAGCCTTTTGTTCAAGCGCTGTGGTCGCAAAATTTGTTGCTAGAGCGCCTGAACAAATTAGAGGCAAAAAATGATAGAAGCAGCATCTCTCAGAAAGCAAAGTCTTGCATTATTTAAGCAAGCAATTTATGTTCGTGCTCGCATGAACGACGAACAAGACCATCAGGATAATGGGACGAATACCCATGTATCTCAGTTTAAGAATCTCGGCAAAGATGTGCTCGATCAGCTAATCGCGCACTTGGACTTGAACCAGGGAGGTCAATTTGATCGAGTGAGTCAAGTCGACCTTGCATTTTGGGGTCCGCTTACCGGGTTTACAGTTGTTGCCGAAGATGTGGCAACGAATCGTTGGGGTCAGGCTACCGTGCTTGATGTTCTGAGCGAGTTTATTGCTCGTCCGGAAAATGAAAAGAGGTTTCTTACGCACAGTTACTTTGATCCAACCTTAGTAATTATCACGTGCTATAGTACCACTTATTATCCTGACGAAAGTACTTACTTTAACATCACGCATGATCCATATGTGATTTGCGCTGATGTGAGAAAGAAATGTATTCGCATCATAAATGATGCGAGAGTCACTCGGCAAAACCCACAGTAATGGTGTGTCTAGTCGTAGTGTGACCTAGTGATTTTGGGTACTGTATATGTGCCTTAGCTTCAAATGGGGCGAGTTCCTTTGTTTCTCGCAGAGATAGTTCGACGCATTGTTTGAAGTTTTTGAGAAGAATATTTTCAAAAAATGGTTTCAAGTACATTACCCTTAGGAAAATCCTAGGGGTATTTTTTTATAGTAGTTTTGCCCCCCCGTGTGGCAGGGGATACTTGACGTTTAGATTAGCATGTGTTATTTTATTATTAATAAATTCATTTCTAAATTTGCGAAAGAATAATGAAAAAATTCACGATTATCGGTATTCTTATTACGCTAGCTCTTGAGGGAGTGGCGTACCTGTTCAAAACAGAACTCCAAGACATTTTTGGGGAACTTTACATTGTGGTGTACGTGTTCATTGGTCTGATCGGTTTAGTTATTTCGCTTGCTCCTTCGACGACGGGGAGTGGAAGGAATGACAACGACGATGACAATTCTGGTGGTGTGTCATTTATGACAGATGGTCATCTTGGCATCAATTTGGGAGGGATTTCCATCGATGTCGTAGATCACACTATTGGTCAAAACTTTGGCAACGGGATATCGAATAACAGTTTCCCATCATGAAAGTAAAATGAATGTTGTTAAAAGCCCTCTCCTTTATCGGGGGGCTTTTATTATTGAGTGTCTGTCGATTGAGGGCAGATGGGTACCTCTGAGTGAATTATTGATGCAAGCGGAGCGCAGTAGATGCTTGTTTTTTAAGAAGTTGGTTAATTCCCTTGTGAGCTATCGTATCGTGGCTGATGGGGGAGTTAACCAAATGTGTAATCTTTAAAAATTATTGTATGAATTTTAGAAAAATAGGTATCATGAGATTTTCCCTTTTGAGATTTGAAAATATTGGCATCTCGCTTTGCGAATTCGCTAGTATAAACGATCACTGGTCCCTCTTTTATTTGGGGTGGGACCCAATTTATGGGATTGGTTTTTCAATCTTGTGGTTGAAAAAACATGGTTTAGACTTTAACCCTGGGTTACGAATCCTTGATGGTTCGTACGAGCCTTTTGAGAAAAATATTCTTAACAGGTTTAAACTTCGGTTATTTTTGTAATCTTGAACTAGGTCAATCTCAAACAGCAAAGTATGAATGCCTCGATTTTTGGTCGGGGCATTTTTTGTATTTCATTCATTTTACGGAGATAGAATTCAAATAAAAACGAACAAATATAAGTATCCTGAAGCCCTGTTTTCATGTATAATGCCCCTACTTCCGAGATGCGGAGTCCTGAGTGATTCGTGCGGAGAAGTCGAAAATAACCCATATACTATATGACTACAAACAACAAAGACCCGAAGATGGACGAGGAGAAGGGCAAGGCTCCGTCACCAAATCCTAAAATGCCAGTGCCACCGACGTCGAGTCTCGGACGAAATATTCTCGTCACGGTACTCATTTTTATGATTATTACGGCTGCGTACATCTTTTTTTCTGGCAAAGCGACACCAGCAAACAAGAGTATTTCACTTTCTGAGCTCGCCAAAGATGTGACGACCGGCACTGTAAAGACTATTGAAGTCGATGGTGATGCGCTCACGATCAAACTCCAAGACGGCTCGACGGTGACTGCCAAGAAAGAAGTCGAAGCATCGCTCTCGGAGACACTCAAAAATTACGGCGTACCTGCGGACAAAGTGAGCGCTACTGATATTACAGTGAAATCATCGACCGATGCGATGTACTGGATTTTTAACATCGTGCCAATCGTGCTTCCAATCATCGTCATCATTTTCTTTTTCTGGTATCTCTCTCGACAGGCCAAAGGTGCTGGCATGCAAGCGTTCACCTTCGGTCAATCCAAAGCGCGTATGACTGATCCATCAGATCAGAACAATCGCGTCACATTCAAAGATGTCGCTGGAGCAAAAGAAGCCAAAGAAGAATTGAAAGAGATTGTGGACTTCTTGAAGAATCCAAAAAAGTTTCTCGACATTGGTGCACGTATTCCAAAAGGTGTTTTGCTCACTGGTGCTCCCGGAACAGGAAAGACATTGCTTGCTCGTGCAGTAGCGGGGGAGGCGAATGTGCCATTCTTCCATCTCTCCGGTTCTGAATTCGTCGAGATGTTTGTGGGTGTTGGTGCTTCGCGCGTACGCGACCTCTTTCAGAAGGCGAAGCGCGCCGCGCCCGCAATAGTGTTCATCGACGAGATTGACGCGGTCGGGCGCGTGCGCGGCACTGGCGTCGGTGGAGGAAATGACGAACGCGAACAAACACTGAACCAGATCCTCGTTGAGATGGACGGCTTCGAACCGAACGACAAAGTCATCGTCATGGCAGCAACAAACCGCAACGACGTGCTTGATCCAGCCTTGCTCCGTCCAGGACGTTTCGACAGACGTGTTGTACTCGATCTTCCTGATCGTCGCGACCGTGAAGAAATTCTCAAAGTACACGCACTCAAAAAGCCACTCGCCGAAGATGTAAATCTCGTCATTATTGCCGAGCGTACGAGCGGATTCTCCGGTGCAGATCTCTACTCACTCATGAACGAAGGTGCAATTCTTGCTGCACGTGAAAATCGAAAAAAAGTTTCGCAATTTGATCTCGTGCGATCAATCGAAAAAGTGATGCTTGGTCCTGAACGCAAGAGTCATCTTTTCTCGACAGAAGAAAAGAAAGTGACTGCATATCACGAAGGTGGCCATGCACTCGTCGCTTCAGTGTTGCCACATGCTGACCCAGTCCACAAAGTCTCAATCGTTGCACGTGGACGCGCTGGCGGATATACGCTCAAGATTCCGCTTGAAGAACGCAAACTTCAAACCAAGAGTGAATTCCTCGACGATATTGCAATGGCGCTTGGAGGAATGGCTGCGGAGAAAATGGTCTTTGGTGATATCACCACTGGTCCATCGAATGACTTGCAGGTAGCAACAGGACTTGCTCGTGCCATGGTCACACGATGGGGAATGTCAGATGTCATTGGACCTGTAGCCCTCGAAAGTGATGGCGGACGTACGATATCAGGTGGCGCACAAGCAGACGGAGATATGTCTGAAGCCACTCACGCAATCGTAAACTCAGAGGTCAAAAAAATCATGGACGAAGGTCTCGTTCGCGCAACACAGGTACTCACGGACCACCGCACAACGCTCGACGCGATCGCCGACAAACTCGTCGAAGTCGAAACACTCGAACAACCTGAGTACGAAGCGATCATCAAAGCGCATGGCATCAAGCTCAAGAAGAAAGTTGATGTTGTCGCCGAACTTGCGAAAGCGTAGGTAAGAGGGTATACGATACAAATATTGGAACACGCAAAAAAGTCGCCGAATGGCGACTTTTTTGCTAGGATAAGGCAGTGCGCAATCCACCCTTAGCTCAGTTGGTTAGAGCATCGAGCTTATACCTCGAGGGTCCTTGGTTCGAATCCAAGAGGGTGGACATTCTATGACTCAACTTAGCATCATCATTATTCTGGTTATCCTTGGCGCTGCTGTCTGTGCGTGTCTTGAGGCTGCGTTTTTTAGTTTGCCACTTGCGAGTGCGAAACTACTCTTCGAGAAGGGGAAGCGCGGGAGCGCTTCACTCGTGCGAGTCAAAGAAAAACTTCATCACTCAATCATCACACTTGTGATATTGAACAACGGCATCACCATTGCGGGCTCTATCTACGTTGGTCACCTTGCGACTGAACTGTACGGTAATCAAATCATCGGAGTGATTTCGACGTTTCTCACGATTACTATCGTGCTCCTTGGTGAGATTATTCCAAAGATGCTCGGAGAGAATTATGCCAAACAAATCTCGCTCGCATTCGCTCCACCAGTGTATTTCTTGACCCAGCTATTCATGCCGATTACATTTTTGCTCGATATACTCACAAAAGGATTTTTGACCAAGAATCGTGTCGTATCCGAAGAAGAATTGCGGATGCTTTCCAAAATGGGGGAGGCCGAAGGTTCTATCGAACACGACGAACAAGTGCTCATTCAGCGCGTGTTTACGCTCAACGATCTCACTGCCAAAAATATTATGACACCTCGCGACGTTGTTGAGGGGTTGCCAGCGAATGCCACTGTGCGCGAAGTGTCTGTTGTGCTTCTCAACAAACCGTATTCTCGCTATCCAGTCTTCGGCGAAACTATCGACAAGATCGTTGGTGTTGTGCAAACAAACAAACTACTTTCATCACTCGCTCGTGACAATGACAAAGAACTCGTTTCTCATTTTATGACGACACCACTCTTCGTGCCTGAAACGAAGCGTGTGGATGACCTCATGGGTATTTTTCTTGCGACCCGCAATCATATGGCGGTCGTACAAAATGCGAGTGGCACTACCGTTGGCGTTGTGACATTTGAAGACGTCCTCGAACAACTCGTTGGAGAAATTGTTGATGAGACTGACGAAGTCGTCGATCTACAAACACTCGTTCGTCACTCGAAGTGAACTTCTAATTTTTTTATATCTAGAATTGCCTTCATGGCGGGGTAATTCGTCATGTGCGGGTCACGCGTAATGAGCGCGCTCGCTTCCGCTCGCGCAGCCTCCACCATTTTTATATTCCGTATAGCCTCCATCCCAAGATCGGTGATGCCCCATTGTTTGGTGCCTCCAAGTTCACCTGCACCACGGAGTGCGAGGTCGTGTTCTGAAAGTTCGAACCCATTTTTCGCTGTTTTGATTGCGTTCAATCGGTCGGCTGTCTTTTCTGATTTTGTTTCGGCGAAGAGGTAACAGTAGGCTTGGTGATTGCTTCGAATGACACGTCCACGGAGCTGGTGAAGTTGGGCGAGACCAAAACGCTCCGCACCCTCGATGATGATGAGCGTTGCGTTGGGGACGTTCACTCCAACTTCAACGACACTTGTTGCCACGAGAATATCTATTTTGTGTGAGGAGAATTCTTCCATGACCGTGTCCTTTTTTGCAGGTGTCATTTTGGAATGCAAAATACCAATCGTGTATTCAGGGAAAATACTCGTGCGAAGATGTTCTGCTTCGGCAGTGACTGAACGCGCTTGCACTGCCATTTCTTTTTCTGGATCCGGCTCATCGATGCGAGGGCAGATGACGTATGCTTGGCGACCATTTTCGAGTTCCTTCCTGATGAACGCGTAGACAGCGTCGCGACCGTTTGGGAGGACGATCTCGGTAATGATTGGTTTGCGACCCATTGGCATTTCATCGAGAATGGAAAGATCGAGGTCGCCGTAGATGGTGAGTGCAAGTGTGCGGGGGATTGGAGTCGCCGTCATTGAGAGGAGGTGTGGAGCAAAGCCTTCCTTCGTCACGAGCTTCTTTCTCTGCATGGTGCCGAAGCGGTGTTGTTCGTCGATGATGGCGAGGGCGAGGTGTTTGAATTTGACACTCTTTTGAATGAGCGCGTGCGTGCCGATGAGGATTGGGATTTCACCATTCGCGACCCATTTCAAAAGTTGCGTGCGTGAAATTGCCGTCCACGGTTCTTTTGCTGACGCGACTTTGGTCGGGAACTTGCGACAGCCCGATCCGGTGATGAGCCCGACAGAGATGCCGGTGTGTTTGAAGTAGTTGATGAAATTTTCAAAATGCTGAGTGGCGAGAATTTCTGTCGGCGCCATGTAGGCGACCTGAAGATTGCCGTAGGTTTTGCCGTCGGGGCGAGTCTTGATCGTCGCGTACGAAAGTGTGGCTGCGACCGCGGTTTTGCCTGAGCCGACGTCTCCCTCGAGCAGACGTGCCATCGGATGAGGCTTTGCCATATCGGTGAGCATTGTCGCGATTGCATTTTCTTGCGCGCGCGTTTGCTTGAACGGAAATCGTCCGACGAAATCAGCGATATCATCTGGATTGTAATTGACGGGGAATGATTTGTTTTCTAAATAGTTTTCGCGTTCGATTTTGCGAGTGAGTTGGATGAAAAAAACCTCTTCGAAGCTAAATCGCTTGCGTGCTGCCTGCGCGTTGTTTTCTGTTTGGGGAGCATGCATCCAGACGAGTGCCGTCGAGAGTTTGGGGAGATTGTATTTTGCGAGCATTTCGCTCGGGAGATAGTCGTCGAGATTTTGTACGAGTCCTGATTTGAGAACCTTTTGGATCGTGTGATATATGAAGCGCGAGGTGATACCACGAGTCTCACGGTAAATGGGGAAGCCAAATATTTCTGCGGCCTCGCGGTCTGCACCAAAGAGCGATCCATGCATGTCGATCGGGAGTGCATTCTTTTCTTTGAGTTCGGGATTGGAAAGATAGATACCGTTTTTGCCTTCGGCGATTTTGCCGGAGAGTTCGACGGTGTCACCTTCGTGAACCATTTTGGCCATATAGGCTTGATTAAACCAAATGATACCGATGCGTCCTGAACTATCTTCAAGCTCTGCTTCACCCATAGGCATTTTGCTTTTGAAAGCTTTTCGAGTTTTGAGTTTGCCGATGCGACCGTAGAGAGTGACGGTGTCGCCGACGACAGCATCGCGAATGAGTTTGATCTCACTCACGTTCGTGTAGCGAACAGGGAAGTAGTAGAGCATGTCACGAATGGTTTTGAGACCAAGACGGGCAAGCGCTTTTTTCTGTTCCTCGCTTGTTCTGAAATGTTTAACTAAATCGTCACTTAAATACATATGGCTAGTATAGCGCAAAGTGCGCACATGTACTTGAAAAAGCACCGGCGTAAAATCCTGAAGGATTTTCGCCTTATTCTCGCGCCGTCGCGCTCCGAAGATGCTTTTTCAAGTACATGTGCGCACTTTGCGCTATGCTAGCCAGCCGTGTTACTTGAGAATTTCTTTAATTCGGTCTGCGAGTTCGTCGAGAGTGAAATTACTCTTCACCATGTAGTCTGTGGCACCGAGGTCTTTTGCATGTTTGATGTCCTTTTCTTCTGAGAGGTTTGAAAAAACAATAACAGGAGTATTTGCTGTTTTAGGATTTTCGCGGACCATTTTGAGAATCCCGAATCCATCAGTCCCTGGCATGACGAGGTCGCAGAGCATGAGGTCTGGAGTGTCGGTTGAGAGAGCTTTCATAGCTTCTTCGCTATTTGAGGCACTTACGACCATGAAGCCCTCTTTTTCGAGCTTGGTGGAAGCGAGTCCTTGGAGGAAGCTGTCGTCTTCGATAATCAGGATTTTCTTGTTCATACGAAAATTGTACTATGCGCCATCCCATATCGCAACCTTGAAAAGTTTATCTCTGTGTATATGGCAAAAACCATAAAACTAAGCATGTTTATGGAGTTTTAGGGTTCGAGTCTGTATACTGTAAAAATGAAAAAAATACCTCGGGCAATACAACGGTCTTGTGTCGTCCTTTTTGGGCTCACGCTCGTGTTTGTTTTGTTTTTTCATTTTAGGAAACAACAGGTTGCCCCAGCTTTTGTAGCGGATAAAAACATTGTTGACCCTGCGCTTGTTACTGGTATCTATCAGCAGAATGATAGATATCTTTTGGTTGTTGAATCAAAGATCTTTGGCACAGATACTGAGTCTGATATGTATATTATTGATTACAATGTTCCGCTACCAGCTTCGCGCATAGTCAGTACTCCACTTGGCAGGTTCTCAAAAGGGAAATCAACATATAATTTTGATGCGGCACATTGTATCGCCACGTATAGCTTCGCTGGATCGAAGATGTATATTGCACCGAATACTGCGTCCTGTATGGCTGAACCAAACCTTGAGGGGATATATACAAAGATAAGCGCTGTGTCCCCTGAGCATGCGAGCGAAATCGTCTCAAATATTCCCGAAGTGAAAAAATGGCTTCCTCGTATTAAGGGAAATACTGACTGGCCAGACCAACCTCCGTACATCGACGCCATAACATCGAATTCCTACACGATTGTTGTTCCAGGGCTAGAGAAAGCTAATATTTTTGGTATTGCTCCTATGGGCCCGTACAAAGTCAGTGCGATATCAGGTGATGTTGTGCCTGTTCCTAGATCACGGTAATAGTTTATCGGGATAGTTGGGGCGCTATTTTGGATTTGTTTGTGAAGCGGGAAGGGTGACAAAAAACGTTGTGCCTTCGCCGGCGGTGCTTTCAAACCAGATTTTGCCGTGGTGTTTTTCGACGATGCGGGCGGTGGTGAACAAGCCGAGACCTGAACCGACGACGTCTTGTTTTTTGGC
Source organism: bacterium (assembly GCA_037143195.1). Taxonomy (GTDB): domain Bacteria; phylum Patescibacteriota; class Minisyncoccia; order Phycocordibacterales; family UBA9973; genus CAITQP01. The sequence continues at coordinate 152,690 of JBAWZD010000002.1, forward strand.
GTTGTCAGCGCGGAAGAATTTGCCAAAGATGTGTGATTGGTCGCTGTCTTCGATACCGATACCCGTGTCGCGAACGGAGATTTCGATTGAGTCAGCTTTTTCGCTCGCGTTCACAAAGACACGGCCGTCCTTGTTTGAATATTTGATTGCGTTCTCGATCAGGTTTTGGAAGACGACGCGGATTTTTTCAGAATCAACAACGATATTTTTGAGCGCGTGGTCGGGTTTGAGGAAGATGAGTTGGATGCCTTTTTTGTATGATTCGCCGGTGAAATCAAACACGACTTCGTCGAGGAGTTTGACGATATCGACTGCTTCCATATGCATGGATTCGAGGGTGTCTTCGGCGTGGTTTATCGAAAGCATTTCGTTCACGAGACGAATCATACGCTCGTCGCTCTCGAATGCTTTTTTCATGAAGTTGAGCTGTTCGGCATTGAGCGCTCCGAAATCTCCGTCGAGAAACATTTTCAAAATCCACTTCATCGCCGAGAGCGACGTGCGGAGCTGGTGAGCAGAAATGGAAATGAGGTCGCTTTTGGTCGCGTTTTCATTTTTGAGTTTTTCGTTCTCGGACGCGAGGTCGATGATTGGTTCGGTCATGCGAGAAGTATACGGCAAAACGCGGAAAGTCAAAAGGTGGGGCAGGGAGGCTTTTGGTTGACTTTTTGGGGAATCGGTTTAGAGTGAGTTAAAATATGGTTTCAACATTCTAAAACAAGAGATTATGGCTTCAATTGCATCTATGCGAAATGTGTTCGCAAAAAACAAAAGTAACGTTGATAAAATCAGCGCAATTTTGAATGACTTTAGTATTAGTAGCGAAGGTATTTCGCTGGTGCAAGTATTATTCCGGATAGCTGATGAATTTTATAAGCAAAAATTCTATACAGAAAGTGAAGGAAAACCAGTCTCGCTTCGGCTGCTGGACGAGTTTACCTTTGAAGAGAAGATTCAAATAGTAATCCTTATTAAAGGATCTGTCCCTGTCGATGACGAGGGTTACGTAAATTCTTTATTTAAGGAAATCTACAACATCGTCTGTGATGCTGTATCGGATTGGAATAAGAGGGAATTTTAGTTCACTTAAGCAGAAACGGCGTCTCCACATTTGGGAGGCGCCGTTTATCGTAGTCGGCTGAGGATGTCGTGATCTTCGATGTATTTGATGATTGCGGGTGGGAGGACAGTTTTCCATTGGTCGCCGTTGTGTGCGTTTTCGCGGACGAGACCACTGCGGGCGCGGTCGCTTGATTCGGGGATGGTGATGACGACTTCGGCGCGGAAACCGATTTTTTTGAGGTAGTCAATTTTTTTGGTGTCGCTTGGTCCCGTGACGCTCATGAGGAAGATGGTACCTTTGGGGAGAAGCGCTTTGGAATTCTTGTAATCGCTTGGAAATGCTATGAATGAATATCGGGTGCGGTCGACGCCTTCTGCTTCGAGTGCGAGGGTGAGCATGTCGACACGTTCGTCGTTGGTGAGGGGGTTTTGATGCGGCGCGCACGGGTACCCCGTGCGCGCCGCATCTGCCTCCGTACAAATCTCCGGAGTACAAATCCCAATCATTACATGCTCCGCTCGCTCGAGCGCTCTAAGGATATATGCGATGTGCCCGACATGCGGTGGCTGAAATCGTCCATGCACCAGACCGACAGGGTATTTTTTGTGCGCGAATTGTTTGCCAAGCGAATTCCATGGAAGTGAAATACTCCACGCGGGAAATTGTTTCAAAATCCATTCAGCATAGGTATTACTATTCGGACCAGTCGCAAAATACTCATCACGAAACGGATACGTGGTCGGAGTTGTTTCAATATATCGAGCGATCGATTCGGCAAGTGACCCATTATCGCCTTCAATCACGCCCTCGACACGAACGGCAACGTCCCAAAATCTATCATCGGTCCACAAACTCATCTCTGTCCCTTGGAAGGGAAGCAGACAATCGGTATACAAAAATCCTGAATGCACACCCGACAGCGTTTGTGCATGGCGCACTTCATATCGATGTACCACGCCTTTCATGTTCACCACGAACCATGGATGACGCACGAACTGTACAGGAATTGCGGCAGGGCAGGTACAGAGAAAAACCTGAAACTTGTTGGGGTCAATGAGCGACTTGCGTTTTTCCGCGTTTGGAAGCATGGACCTATCATACTATAGTTTTGGCTGGAAATTCAGACCAAAAAAGAGTATAGTTGCCCTCATATATGGAATACGGAACAAAATCACCAAGTGCAGACCTGAAGCTTATTGGCATCGAATCGCCGAGTGCTGTGTACTGGAATTTGACCCCCGACGAACTCGTGCAAAAGACACTTGAACTTGGACAGGGGAGTCTCGCCGACACCGGCGCGCTCATGTCCGACACCGGTACTTTTACTGGTCGCTCACCAAAGGACCGCTTCATTGTCGCTGACGCGCTCACGGAAAATATCGTATTTTGGGGCGATATCAACCAAAAATTCTCGCCAGAAAAATTCGATGCGCTCTACACAAAAATGTGTGCGTACCTCGATGGCAAAGAAGTCTACGCACGTGATTCATACGTCTGTGCTGATCCAAAGCATCGTCTCAATGTCCGTATCGTGACCGAACTTCCATGGGCAAATCTTTTTGCAAACAATCTTTTTTTGCGCCCAACCGCTGAAGAAGTCACCACACTCGGCACTCCAGATTGGCACGTCATTGCGGCACCGGGATTCCTCGCCGACCCTGCGACTGACGGCACACGCCAAGCGAATTTCACCATCATCAACTTCACTCGTCGCATGATTATCGTCGGCGGTTCGGCATATACAGGAGAAATCAAAAAGGGAATGTTTAGTGTGCTCAATTTCCTTTTGCCACAACAAGGTGTGCTTTCGATGCACTGCTCGGCAAACATTGGACCGAAAGGGGACACGGCGATTTTCTTTGGTCTCTCAGGTACTGGAAAGACCACACTCTCTGCTGATAGCGCACGCAATCTCATTGGAGATGACGAACACGGCTGGGGTCCTGATTCAGTCTTCAACTTTGAAGGTGGCTGTTATGCAAAATGTGTGAATCTCTCAAAAGAAAAAGAGCCAGAAATTTGGGCGGCAATTACGAAGGGTACACTTCTCGAAAACGTACGTTGTTTCCCTGGGACGACAACCGTCAATTACGATGATATTTCAAAGACCGAAAATACTCGCGCCGCATATCCGCTCAACCTCATCAAAAACGCAGCGATTCCATCAGTCGGCAAAACTCCAGAAAATATTTTCTTCCTTTCGTGTGATGCATACGGCGTACTTCCTCCGATTGCGAAGCTTACACGCGAACAGGCGATGTACTATTTCCTCTCTGGATACACTGCAAAAGTTGCGGGAACAGAAGTTGGTGTTGTAGAACCACAGGCGACGTTCTCGTCGTGTTTTGGAAAAGTATTTCTTCCACTCAACCCGACAACATATGCGAAATTGCTCGGTGAGAAACTCGCACAAAATCCAAATATTAATGTATGGCTTGTAAACACTGGATGGTCAGGTGGTGTCTACGGGGTAGGCAAGCGCATGTCGCTTCCACACACTCGTGCACTCATCAATAGTGCACTCGATGGCTCTCTTGCACGCGCATCATTCGAAACACTCCCTATTTTCGGTCTTGCAATTCCAACGAGTTGCCCAAATGTTCCAAGTGAAATCCTCAACCCACGCACTGCATGGACTGATGTCAATGCGTACGATGCGCAAGCACGTTCACTCGCCGGACTGTTCGTCAAAAGCTTTGCTCAATACGCAGAATTCGCAGGAGCAGATATCGTTTCGGCAGCACCAAACTTAGGATAAGGATCATTAGAGCCACGTTGTTTTTTTGTTTCTCTATCTAAATGTCGTATACTAGAAATATTACTAGGTAGCTTTCGTGTGTTTGTAATCACACGAGCAGAATAATTTCATGAATTTTTGGAAGAACCCCGAACACGATTCGATAAAAATGGTAGTTATAGCTGTCCTTGTGACAGGAGCCGGACTTTTTGCGTATGATCAAATGAAAGTGAAGCCACTCGCAAATGCGGGAAGAGTTATTGCGCCTTCGAGCTCGACGAGCCCAAGTGGCGGTGGCACTGGAAAGGGAGGTGGCGCTGGTGGAGACTATGCATGTGATGCTGTGGCACCAGTTGTGCTTGCGACTGCGCTTGGAGCTCCAACGACTCCAACATCAGTTACGACAGCATCAGGAGGCGTCCGCGGTGGTCAGTGGTTGAATTTTACTTTGACGAACCCAAGCGACTGTCCCGTAGATGTTTCTCAGGTTGAAGTAAGTTTTGCAACGAATGATATGGAAAATTGGCCACCTGTTCAGAACGTCACGCTCTCACACCTCGGTGTTCAGCTCGGAGCGGCACTCAAGGTCCCGAATGCAATACGATATGTCTCTGGCGTTGTCACTCTCGGTTCGCATACGATTACGGTGAATAGCTCGGCCGCACTTAGTGTAGGTAACCGAGTACGAATTCTTGGCACTCGAACAGCCCAAGGGATAATTACTGCTATTCCAACAAGTACAACAATTACAGTCAATATTACGACAGGAGGACTCGGGGTAGTTGCGGGATCACAGGTTGCCGATTACGGTTCAGGTCTTATGACATTCTCATTCCCAGGCACAAGTGCGGTAACGATTGCTCCGCTTGCTACAGAAACATTCAATCTTATGTCTGATTCACAGAATGTTCCTGCTCATACATCTGGGTTGTCATCAGCTGCGGTGTATTTCAAGTTTGGTCTTAAGGAATTTCTTGGAACGTCACTCTCAGGTGTGGTGAATGATCAAAGTGTTACTGCCGGAAGTATTCCAGCTACAATCGTGACTCCTTCAATTCCTGTACTCTAATAGTTAGAGTGTTTCCATCTCCTGTGCGATTGTGAGATGAAGGGTTTGCGCAAGATATCCCTGTCGACTTTCGACGGGGATATTTTTTGCTATGGTGTGATAGCCTTCATTCGGAAGTTTGCGATCAACTTTGAGAAGATAGGAGCCGTCGGGGAGAGGGTAGGAGTATTTTCCTGTTGCATCAAGGACGCAGTCAACGATGTCTTGTCCTGTTGCACGTGAAGATATTCGAATGACTCCGAATGAAATCGGAACACCTGTTTTTGCATCAAAGATATAGCCAAACGGAATCGCATCAAGCGACTTTCTGCGTACCGAGTAGAGACAGAGTGCGAAGAGTACCAAGCTCGCTGTCGCAGGTCCAAACGAAAGCATGAAGAGTGCAACTGCTCCGATTGAACCGAGGGTAAATATAAGTGTCGTCACGAGGGGAATCACGCGGTCTGAAACTGAATAGAGCTTGAGACTAGTACTTTGTGTCGAGAGGAATTGTGCGAGATCAAAATTCTCAGGATCGAGTGGGATATTTACTCGAGGAATTTCACCCCTTTGCGTGATGGTGATTGTCTCGCCACGATTGATGTGACGATATACCTCATCGTGATCTTGATGTATTGCATGTTTGGAAGGGAACGCGTAGTGCGCCTTTGTCGCGACGAGTGTGTAAGTACCTGGTTGTACGTTGCTGAAGCCGAATGATCCAGACAGGTTCGTCAGTGTTGCTGCGACTTGTTTGCCATCACTCCCGATGAGCGTGATTCGTACTGGGTCGAGCGGTTCTTTTGTAATACTATTGTACGCCTTGCCCCACGCTGGTGTATTTTTCTTGAATCCAAGTCCGGCTACAAAAAGAGAAATGAGGCGAGCGGGAATGAACACAAATTCAAGTCCTGAAAGTGAAGTGAGGAACAATCCAGAAATCGAAGTAAATATGAGCACTAAGAGCAAGAGTGTAAGTACAAGCAAAGCGAAGAATGTGTTCAGGTGGAGTGCCTCATAGGAAGTTTCAATCTTTGTGAATCGACTCGTGATTGGTGGCAAATTGAGACACACAACAGTTTCAATTTGGTCTCGAATCATTGCGAGTGGTGTCGACGAAGGGCCGAACGTGCAAGGTGCAACGACGACTGGCTGAGGTTGTGTGATTGGTGTCTCAATTACTGTCGGAACTGGGGTGGGGACCTGCTCTGTTTGTACTGGCACACTTGGGACTTCTGGTGGGGGAAGAGGTATTTCCGTTTGTACTGGAATAGAAGGAATCGTCGGGCTAACCGGAGTAACTTTTTTGGCTATTTTTTTGGTCGTCGTGGACGTCGTCGTCTTTGTTTGAGTGTTCTGTGTGTTTTGGTTTGTTTGGGTTTCTGTCGTCTGCGTAATAACTGGAGTTGTGACCGTAAATCCTGTTACCGAAAGTATATTACTTTGCTGGGCTGACCCATCAGTGAGACGGATTGTACAACCGTTGTACGTGCCATCGGGAAGAGAGTTGAAGGTGATTGTGTTTGAACCGTTGATAGCACTTGTTGTTGAGCTACTACATCCACCGCTATACGTGATCGTTCCTGTTGTATTTGAACCGAAAGTATATTTTGGAGTGTGGTTTATCGTTGGTGTTGCAACGGGAACGAGTTCCGAAATCGTTGGTGGTGGTGGAATACCTCCGCTACGACCACCACCGCCACGAAGACTTGTGCCTGTATCAAATGTGATTGTCGCTGGATTTCCTGCGACGTCCGTTGCTTCGATTGTACACAACCCAGTGATTGAGCTGAGAATAACAGTGAAATCGCCTTGAGGTGTTGTTGTGAGATTGCCAGTGCAACCACTAGGATAGGTGAGTGTTGCATCACCTGCGATATTGTCTGCATAGTGAAAAGTAAAATTTGTTGTTGGTGTGGTAACAGGAAGTGGAGTAACGGTTGTAAGTGTCGGTGCTATACCGTCAATGACAAGTGTCTTGTTCGATCCGAGCGAGCCAGTCGTCCCTGGTGTCGGAAGTGTGAGGTTGGCATCGGTGAGCCCCGTCGCATTGTCTGTGATCGTTCCGCCATTGATACCGAGCGATGTTGTCGAGGCATAATCGAGGTCACTTGAGGTATCACCACTTGCAACAGTGTAGCCAAAAGTGAGCGTATCTGTACCTGTTCCAGAAATGTAGTCAACCGGTGTTGTGGCCGTTGTGCCTGTTTTTAGAATGAGTTGCGGGGTTCCAGTTACTTTTACGGGAGCACTAAAAGTAACTTGGATGGGTATTGGATGCGCTGATCCGTATGTGCCATCTGTCGTTGGAGAGGTGACATTGGTAACTGTTGGCGCTGCTGAGGGTGGAACGGTGAGTATGACGTACGCGTTTCCCGTTGTCTTGTCTACGATGGCAATATCATCCCAACCATCTCCGTTGAAGTCACCGGAGGTTATTCCAAGAGGCACAACACCGGCTGGTAATGGGGCGAGAGAATAGGGAGTAAAATTACCTGACCCGTCGTTTTGTGTTATGAAAATCTGTTGACCATTTACCTGATCATATGAGGCTGCGTCCACATGTCCATCGTGATTGAAATCACCGGTTGTTGTTCTGTCACTGCCATTACCAGACCCGCTTCCAGTAGGGACAATCATGTGTGGCGTTGGGTCAAATGCGGCATGAGTCGTATTGAGGAAGTATGAGTTTGATCCACTGGTAAAATCTTCAGCGACAATATCTCCGTATCCGTCGCTGTTAATATCTTTGGTAACATTTCCAACATAACCTGCGGGAAACCCTCCAAAAGGTAAGTATGTAAATCCGCCGCTCCCATTTCCGGCGAGGACGGGTGTGTATCCACTCGCGTAACTTGCTTCAATTAAGTCGGGAAAACCGTCACCGTTCATGTCGCTTGTTGAAAGTCTAACGATAGTTCCATCTTGCGAAAGTATGTCGGACAAAGTTTCTGGTATTTTGTTGAAAGCGACGGTCTCAGATGGATTGAGAGTGAAATGCCCAGTGCCGTCTCCGTCGAGAATAAGTGCGTTGTTGCCTTTGTTGGTGATTTGAATCGTACAGTCTGAATATATCCCCGGACTCATTGAGTTGAAGGTGATTGTGTTGTCGCCTTGGAGAGCTGTTGTTGTCGAACTACTGCAACTACCACCGTAGACAATGGTGCCATCCTTGTCCGAATGGAACGTATATCGCGGCGTTTGGTCTGTTGTTGGGTCGGGAATAGGAAGTACTTGAGTGATAGTTGGCGCCGTGATTGGGTCTGTTGATGTACTCACTGGAGTACGGTTGATAGTAAAGCGGGGAACAACGAGCAGGTTACTCGTGTTGCTTGCCGCATCCGCTGCACTTATCGTGCAGTCGTTGTATGTCCCGTCTGCAAGTGTATTGAAAGTAATCGTGTTTGTTCCTGTTGTCGCGGTTGTCGTACTACTCGAGCAACTTCCTCCGTAAGTGAGTGTTATTGGGTCCGTCGTCGGTCCGGTCGCCGAAAGATTGAATGAGAATGATGGCGTGCTCGTTGTCTGCATCGAAGCAAGTGTTCCATTTTCAACAAGGTGGATATATCCAGTCGGTGGTACGCTTGGGAGAATAGAAAAACTCGGAACCGAAATCGTGTTACTCCTATTGTCCTCGTAGTCTACGACGGCAAGATCAAGATGATTATTGCTTGCGCTATGAAATTTTCCTGACGTGATCGAAACGGGAAGAGCCGTTGCTGGGAGAGGGATTGAGACTGGTGCTTGAAATGTACCATCGCCGTTTCCTTTGAGAAAAACGATTGAGGGATTCTGTGGGTCAACCGTCGCAAGATCGAGTTTGCCATCCTGGTCGAAGTCTCCCGCGGTGACAGATCGTGGGTGGGTGAGGCCCGTTGGCGAGCCGGCACTTGATTCAAAAACGACACCTTTGTTGCCAAATGGGTTATGGTGTGAAAATCGAAAGACGAAAAAACCAAACAAAATTACAATGCCAAGAATGATGATTGTACGGATAGCACTAATCTCTGGATTTTGCCAGAAATCAAGCATGGTCCGGAGCTGTGTTTTTAATTTCATGTCACTTCATTATACAGGAAGCACACATGAAACATCACGCAAACCTGTTTATTCGTTTGCGTCAGGATACGTCTGAGCAATTGAAACAGCAAGGGCGCTTGCGCTCACGTGAGCTGTCGTCGGCTGATTGACGACTTGACCTCGGCCATCCAATCCGTTTGTGTGCTGGAGGAGAGAGTGAAATAGCCACACATGACAACACCAAAACGAGATTATTGGGTAACAGATCCAACTTCAGCACTTGGCGTTGCGCCACTTGTCATTTCGATGCGTTTTTGGTCGGGAGCTGGTTCAATCATTTTTTGTTCCGGTGCCTCAGGGAGTTTCTTTTGATTGTCATCATGTTTTTCCTCAGTGTGTTTCTCTACCGCTTCAAAAAGTTCTGGCTCTTTTTCCTTAAGAGTTGTGATCATTTCTCGACTGATTTCAGTCGTAGACTCTTGTGCGAGAAGAACGAGTTTTTGCATGGTGCGAGGTTCAATCAAGCCCAAAATTTTGCTATTGAACAATGCTCCGTTTCTATACGTACCCGTTGTCACGAAGCTCTCGAGTTCTTCCTTTGGGAGTACTTTGATTTCATTAAAAAGCTCCTCCATTGTTTTTGTAATTTTTTCAGACTGCCCCTTTTTTTGCATTTCAGGATCAGGGATTTCTTTGGCCTCTTCTATTTTGTCGTGGTCGGTTTTTTCGTTTTTGGTTTCTTCGAATGGAATATATTCACCAACTTTTTCGTTTGATTTTCCTGAGGCAGTATTTGATTCAGGCATTGTCCACTGGTTTTGTGCTTGAAGGAGCTTTGCTTGTTTCTTTGCGAGTGCAGGTGGCAGTTCGTTTGACTCGGGGAGTCCGAGTTCTGCGCGGATTGAGTTTATTTTTGTGAGTGCAGTAGAGACTTCAGCGTCGAGATTTTTCAATTGAAATTGAATTGACTCGAGGTTAGGTTTTTCGGGTTCTTTAAATTCGCGCACCATTTTCTCGGGAGCGTTCGGTGTTAATTGACCAACGGCTTCCATCTTGGGTGCGGTTGGGGCGGGGGCGGTTGTTTCCATGGCCATATGCTTAGTATAGGAATTATATAAGTGCTTGATTACAAAATAGTTTTTATAAAGTACGGCTTCACTATCTGCGGAGGCGGTGAGATTCGAACTCACGGAACCAATTAAGGTTCGACGGTTTAGTAAACCGTTGATTTAAACCACTCATCCACGCCTCCTGTTTCGCACTGATGCAGTATAGCTTTTATCGTGAAATAGGCAAGGCGAATTGTTTTTGTATATAATAGTACACATGCGTATACATAAAATAGTTTATGTCTTGATGATCGTGGCAGTTGTATCTCAAGCGGGTGCTCGGTTTGCACAGGCATCGGGTACAGCACCCACTGTTTCAATAACCATGAGTGATACCAATCTTACTGTTGGCGAAACAGCGACAGTTGATTTTCTTTTTACAGAAGCACCAGTCAATTTTACTTTGAGCGATGTGATGGCGACAGGAGGGACACTTTCAAATCTCACGACGGTGAGTGCTTTTGAATACCAAGCAGTGTTCACTCCGACGAGCAATTTCGTCCAGAGCGCAAACAGCATTACCGTTGCTCCCGAGGTCACCATGAGAAACTATGTTCGACCAAGCGATTATCCCGACTCTGTTGCATATGATGGCACGAATATTTGGGCCGCCAACTATATGCCTGATGGCAGTATTTTTAAACTCGCTCCAGATGGCACTGTCACCGAGTACAGTGGTGACGGCAATTACCACGAAGCGATTGCATTTGATGGTACCAACATGTGGACTGCAAATATTTTTGACAACAGTGTCACCAAATTTAGTCCGTCTGGTGTGCCGACGACGTATTCGAATACAGGGGCAAGTCCACACGCGCTTGCGTTTGATGGTACCAACATGTGGGTAGCCAATACGAATGATGATAGCGTGGCAAAGATTGGACCGACAGGAACGGTGACGACATATACGAGTGTTGGGGGTGGGCCGAGAGGCATCGCTTTTGACGGTACCAATATGTGGACGGCGAACTCACAGGATAATAGTGTTACGAAAATCACGCTCACAGGAACTAAGACTACATATACGGGAACAGGGTCGGCTCCAGTTGGAATCACGTTTGATGGGACCAACATGTGGACGGTCAACGGAGGAGATCGCAGTGTAACCAAAATTACACCATCGGGCTCGATGACGACATATACAGGCACGGATATTCAGCCAATATCAATCACGTTCGATGGCACAAATATTTGGACTGGAAATTACAACAATCACACACTCACCAAAGTCACCCTAGCAGGAGTCATGACTACATATGCTGGATTGTCTGGAAGTCCATACTCGCTCCTCTTTGACGGCGCAAACATTTGGTCGGCAAACTTAGGTTCCAACCCTGGTCTTACCAAGATTGGAACTACTTCGACCACTATGTCATCGTCGTACTCGATTGATACGAGGCGCCACACGAGTAGACCAGCTCCGATAGTGGCACCGACGGCAACTAAAACTGCGAATGGGGGAGACGGAGTCCTTGATTTCGTCCTCAACGACGGTGCGAAAAAAACGAATTCTCCAATCGTGACAGTGCACCTGAATGGAGATCCGAGTTCTGTTCGAGGCTATGCAGTTTCGCTTGATCCGAATTTCACTACCGGAGGAATTCGTGCGTATACGAATGTAAACCAGACTGATACATTTACACTCCCTGATACAGAGGGGACATACACTGTGTATCTTGAGTATTTTTCAACGACAGGTATGAAATCTTCGGTGATACAAAAAGACATTACCTACACGAAAAAGGTTGTAACAAAATCTTCTGTAAAACGAAAACGAGTTTTGAAGAAATAAAAGGGGGACGATGCGCACAAAAAATCGCCACACTCGTGTGGCGATTTTTTGTGCGCACCGTCTATTATCTCCGAATGATTCCAACGATAGCAATCAGGATACATGCTCCGAGGAGCGCGACAATGAATGTGTAGAGATTGAAGCCAGTTCCGCTTCCATATCCCAACATATTCATAACGAACTTACCGAGCACTGAACCCAAGATACCCACTGCGATATCAATAGTCAGTCCTTCTGGCGAGCCCATTATCATCGACGCAACCCATCCGACTAATGCACCAAATATCACTAATACGAGAATACTCATTCAGTTAGTTTGTTGTCTGGAACGTTGCAGGCCATGTGATACTTACATTTCCTGAAGCATCAACAGACTTGAGTGAGTAGTAGTACGTCGTGTTTGTTGCGAGTCCAGTGAGAGCAATTGACTGAGTTCCGTGAAGATCTGCGTCTGACATTGCTGTTGTTCCACTAACGTCTACTGTGTAAGCGTGCTCACCAAGAGTGAGAGGGCTTGTACTGTAGAAAACTATTCCGCGAGTAGGCTCATTGTTTGTCCAACTCATGATCGCACTATTTTTACTCAAGTTTGCATTGATAGCGAGGAATGTTGGAGCATCGATATCGGTTCCTGTACTTACGCCACCTGCCATCTGGGCATTGATGACGACGAGTGTTGCTGGTCCAACGCGACCAACACCTGGAAGATTGTTGCGAACCTGAAAGTTTGAAACTGCTGATGTCGTCAATGTTCCAAAGTATCCAGTGACGAGTCCTTGTGGATAGATTGTAGGATCAACGGCGAGGAAAGTCTGAAGCGATGAGACATCACTTCCTGACATGCCTTGTTGGAGCTGACGAGTAAGTGTTGCAGCACTCGCGAGGAGCGGGGAACATGTTGCAACGATAACAGTTGCTGCAATCATGCCACCGAAAACCTTCGAAAAACGTATTGAATTTGTCATAGAATGTGTGGGAGCGAACTCCGTAATGTATAAGCTTCTTGAAAATCGCAGAGTCGAGTGACTCGCGAAACAAAGTGATGTCTAAAAGTGCACATTTAAAAGATACGTTCCCTTATCAATTTTTGGAGTATTGATAATCAACCAGAGAATATGACTTCGATGAGCGTCGTCAGTTAGATAAATCCTTGACCTCTTAAGTCTATACCTCTATTTGACAAATAGATAGAACAATTGTTTTATGACACAGTAATCGGTTTACACCTAATAAAAAATAAACGAGCAAAACGTGCGCTCATTTTTGTAATTCCTCGTTAAAAGTTTCGACAAACCATCGCTTTATATTGTCTATCGTGTCTGGGATTTTTTTACTGTCTTTTGTAGATAAAAGAATTACTGGCGCTTTCATGCTTTGAAAATCTTTTACCCCAAGTATCAATCTCCCGTCGGGGAGTGCGGTACTCTCATAGTTATCCTTTTTGAAACCAGCTAATGCCTCTTGAACCGATTGTATAAGTACAACTGGGTTTGGTATGTACTTCTCAAAATAGAGGCTGATTCCAGCGCAACCTCCTTTTCTGAGAGAATCCTTTGCTGAAGTTAAAAATCGAAAAGTAAATCGGTAACCCGTATCATACTTAGTTATATCTAAATAATTTCCACTACCTAAATCAATCTGTGATTTTATTTTTTCGTCGACACTGTCTATGTCGGACGTGGGCAAATTTTTACTACTCTCTTGGAACCCTCCTCCACTAAAATTTGAGGCAAAATAAGACAACTGTTTTGGGTTCGCCTCGTTGTTCTCAATTTGGCGTACCGGTATTTGAAAATGCTGGTTTTCTTGAGATTCTTTCATATTCAATATCTTACCTTAAAAAGACCGCGCTTAGCTACTCAGGCTTGCCAATAAAAAATATTTACAGCGGGGAAGATTATGTGTTTCTCGAACTTATTAAAATCTACCATAGCGTTAAACTGGTAAAGCCAATACTTGAATCAGCATTAAACAGGTTAATAATAACACGCACTGCCTAATTCAGCTTTCCAACTATTAAATTATAAAGCGCAATAAATTCATCGTCTGCACCATCAAACCATGTCATTCGCAAATCAGCATAAGTAAGGCTTGGATAGTGCTTTTCAGCTACTCCCTTGCCCCCTAAATGCCCTCGGATTACAGGGTCGGCATAATCCTTGCAAAGATTTTTTGCGTGGTCAAAATCGCCATAGGCAAGTACTGCCCCAGGTACTAGTCTTATTAATGCTGTTGGGTGGATGTAATTTTCAAGCAGCCTTTTCTTTGATATTAAAAAATCTGTGCCGGCAATTAATCCGTAATTCGTTAGGTTCGTAAGGTTATCTGAAACTGATCCTGCGTTTGGCTTATCGCTATCAAGAAATATAAGGTATGGTTTTGCAAGCTTGGTAAACAAATCAAGGTTTACCCAGTGTTTTACGCCACCACAACCACCAATCGGTATGATGTTAATATTTAGTTCCTCAAAAGTATGTGGAATATCGCCATTGGCTTTATAAATGGCTGCATTGTGGTGCATAGCTGTTGCATCGTCGCGCAGTGCATACGAAGCGCAGACCTTGCTGGCGTTCCCGTGAGTTAGTACCTTCGCTGTGGCAAGTCCAAACTAAGCTATTCAAACTAATGACTGAAAAGGAAATAATACAAATAGAGAATGAGATTTTTACAAAACTGGTTATTGATACATTGAAACAGCAACGCACTGATGGCGTTGCAATAAAAGATTACTTACTTGATAGGTATGAGATAGATCGGCTTACAAAAGAAAAACTCAAACAAATATTGAGTGAACAAAGAAAATGATTTTGGTTTTTTTCTTAAAAAGAAAAGGAACAGACGGGTATGCTCCTTTTCTGTTCCTTAATATGAATTATAGCTTCACTACTGCATCAGGGGTTACATTTTTGCCAGCCCCACCATTTTACCGGCCATGAAAGCCATTTCGTGTGTTTTTTTCAAAATTCCAAAAATTGTTGTGTAGTTAACTTTATCTTCCCCAGATAACGCTTCGAGAATTTCTTCGCCTGTTTCCATTTGAAGAAGTGTACCCAATTGATTCATGTGTTTCCCATCAATTGAGATCATTTGCTGGAGCGCATTTATTGCGCTATCTACTGATGTATTCATTGTTATGTTTTTTAGTTTGGTCATACAATAACATTAAAAAGGAATATTGGCAAGACTTAAATAAATGACTGAAATAGAATTGAGGTTGCGTATTCGATTTAGGTTGCGTTGCCAATCGGGGTGATTTCTGAAATAGACAGGATTATAGCTGAATTTGATTTTTATCTCATCACCGCCGATTGTTATTCGGTCGGTGATTTGCTCGGCGATTTCGCGTTTAGCGAAATCGCCGAGCGTATTCCATCTATCATATAGATTCTGTGCTTCATTTATTATCACATCAGAATTCATATACTCTATCTTCACAAAATCTATCTCAGCTTGCAGTGCGGGGATTGTATTCTGCTTTGGATATGGATAAAAGAGACATTGTGCTACAAGTGTTTGCCGAACTCTATATTGAGAATGGCGAACTAAAATACAAAGCAACAGAAGCGTATCAAGCTTTGTTGATGCGTTTTGAAGCCTCTATTTCTTTGTCTTGCGGGCCACTCGGGATTCAAACTTTCAGAATCAAGCACCGTAAGGGTTTCTTGAAAAATTTCGACGAGCTAGTTTGATGCACTCGGGTCTAGATCTTATACAGGTTTATCTTTATTTTTTCTGTCACGAAGTACAGTTTCAAGGAGCGCAAGTCGCTTTGTCAGCATATCTCGCAATTCGTCTACTCGTTCCTGCTGAGTTTTTCCGGTCAAAAAAGAAAAGCGCCTATTATTTAAATCTAGCTTTGCTTTTTTAATTACAGCATTAAAAAAATCTTGCGTATTCCCGCTCTCAGGATCTTCCACTCGTCTGTCCTGTATTGTCTGCAATAAAGAATTGGTTTTTATTGAAAGCTGCTCCTCGGTTCTTTCGTCAGCTGGTCGATCATAATTGTATTTATGCTGATGAATAAGAACTACTCGTCTTTGTACCGGATCAATAAAGCCCGGATGATCTAATAAAAAAATAATTTTATCTTTAAATTTGTTAGTTCTCTCTCTTTTTGAAAAAGTGAAATTGGTATATTTTTCTAAACCATCTTTTTTAAAATTTCTAAAAGCTTCGCCATAATCAAAATGAGCGAATGTATCTTTGTCGGCAGATATATTATTCTGCTTCGGAGAACTATCTATATCCCAACCATCAAGAGTATGATCCCAATCACCGAAGAGGTATTTTAAAATAAATATTTCAGCCTCTGCTTCTCTTTCTTTTGATTTTTCGGAATTTCCTTTGAAATTATCTCGAGAATAATATTTTCCGTCTTTTTCGATTATATCTGAACTATGAAGGTTTCCTTTTACGATCATTGAAACAAAACGCTCTACCTCGATGTTCTGTCTCCGCTTACTTTCTGGTCGAATTTCTTTTTCATAATATGTATGTCCATCTTCATCTTGAAAGATTCCTAACTCATTTGTTGGGTTAAGTTTAATGTTGGCTTCCACTGGCGAGCTTTTCATTACATCTATTTTGTTTGGGTTAAAACCTTCGTTCATAAGTACTTAATTTGAAATGCTTGGGTCTAATTGTTCTAATTCATAAAAAGAAGAATATCCAAGTTCTTTAATATTTTTTTCTAAAAAAGAAAAGTCGCCTGTGAAATATGGTTTTCCAAAGTTATCTATAAAAACCGTATCCTCGAACTTTTTTTGATCCCAATGACTGCCCGAGATAAGGTTTTTATATGTTGAGCAAGATCCAACTATTTCAGAAACAAGCTTAGACAACTGCTCACGTTCTCGCTGGTAAGATGCTGATTGAATACGCTCAAGTTCGTCAGGTTTCAGATTTAAATAGACGTCTCTCCACTTCTCGTTCGTAATGCAGGTATCCTGAACAAGACCCTGAGCCAGTCGTTCTGTAATCGCTTCATCTAACCACAAGAGATTAGTTTTTTCATGATGGCTCGATCCATGAATAGCAAAACCTTTTCTTCCAGCATTTAGTATTTCTTTTGAGGCAAGCTCGTGCATTAGCTCGTGAGATACTATTTTTAGCAGTTGCGCTTTAGTAAAAGCAGGACCCTTTTCAGTATCTGTCGGATTTATAAGAATTCGTATTCTATCAAGACCATGAATACCAATACCCTGTTCATAACCCCTAACAATCTGTTCCGATTGATCGTACTCGGGATGGTCGTCCTCGAGGCGATACCGCATATTACTCAGATATTCCAAAACTTGCTCTCTGTCTAATATTAGGATTTTTTCATTTGCTTTTGCTATGGAATCCGCAAGATCAGCCTCTCGGAGTATTAGAGATGCTTCGCTTCTGCCATACCTGATTCCTTCCGTGATATCGTTCAGAAGACCTCCCATGCTTGGCAAGCGTTCAAGGTAACTTCTATCGAGAAGCATTTTATCTATACCCGTATTGATTTCTTGATTGAGCTTGTATTGTTCCATTTTGGTTGCTCGGCAAACTCTCACTTCTGATTTAGTCTCTTCCTGTAAGTTATTTTAACTTACATATCAAAAATTAGGTAATCGGGTATCCGGGTCGCCCCACCGCCCTAAGCTAGCGGGTCTGTCGATAACAGATATTTACTGCGGAGACGGCGAGATTCGAACTCGCGAGGGCGATTAAACCCTGCATCTTTAGCAAAGATGTACCTTAGACCGCTCAGACACGTCTCCATTTCGGCGTTCCAACTTTAGCATATCGGGCTTATTTTTTCTACTTTATAGTGGAGAGACATTGACATACAATTATAATTCATGATATAATTTTAATTAAGAAAATCTCCTCAGGTACTCGCAGTAAGTTTATTTGAACGCCTCTAACCCTTTTGTTTTATGAAAACAGCACATCGTAGTTTTGCCAGAGCGCCGTTCATCTGTGTTTTTTTGTTCTTCTTTTATTTCCTGAATCCTATAATGACTCACGCTACCGTGACGCCGTCACTCGGACTCGCGTCCACGTTCGGCGTGCTTTCTGATACGTTTACTTCGACTGGAGCATCGAGCACTATCTCAGGCGACGTTGGATATACGACGACTTCTGGTGCATACATTGTGAATAGTGGTACCGATTACGGATCAAGTGCTCCGTATGCTCAGGCGGGACTTGATCAAGCAACGGCACTGTCGTTACTCAACGCACAAACGTGTACGTTTACATTTTTTGCCGGTGCAGTTGATCTTGCGACTGATACGACTCATGGATTGATTGGCGTATATACGCCGGGTGTTTACTGCATTACCGGAGCTGTGTCTGTCGGAACAGGGGGTATCGCACTAAGTGGTGTTGGGACATATATTTTTCGTAGTAGCGGAGCGCTGACGACCGTTGATAATTCGGTTGTGCATTCTTCAGGCGTATCATCATGTGATGTTTTTTGGACTCCGAACGGAGCAACGACACTCGGTGCGAATACAACATTTGTTGGAACAGTAATTCCTGTTTCTCAAGATATTACGATCGGAACACTCACGTCGTGGTTCGGACAAGCGCTCACATTTGGTCACACGGTGACTATAGATACGAGCAGTATTCATAGTACGTGTAGCGTAGGAACTGATCCTGTGCCAACGGGAATTCTTTCTGTTGTGAAGCAAGTCGTGAATACTGGTGGAGGCACCGCTCTCGCTTCAGATTTTCAGATGCATGTGAAAAGCGCTGGAAGTGATGTTGTTGGAAGTCCTGATGCCGGCATGATTGCTCCTGGGCGCGCATATACTTTGATTGCGCCTGCGACATACACAGTAAGCGAAGATGCAAATGTGTTGTATACACAAAGTTTTTCTGGCGACTGTGACTCAAGTGGGGTAGTGTCACTGGTGTCGAGCGGTACTCCAACGTGTACTGTCATGAATACGTACATCATTCCAATTGTTCCGCCGACGCCTGTTTTTCGAAATGTCGGTCACCCACCATTTCCTGTTGTGGTGATTCCGCCGGTCATTGTCCCTCTCACTCTTATTCCAGAAGTCATAGTGCCCGTCACTCAAATTCTGCCTGTTGATCAAACGACAATCGTCGCTCCGGCCTCAGGTGCTATTACACCAACTCAGGTCCCACTGTTTCCAAACACAGGAATTTCGCCAGATGAATCAGTGACCATTCTTGGAAACGACATTATCTCTTTTTTACAAGAATGGATTGTGGTGCGACCTGAGGTGCGCTCAGTGTCGAATGAACCAAATCATATGCTGATACCTCTGATTCATTTAGACGTTTCACTTGAATCAATCGGACTTACGAAGAGCGGCGCGCTTGATGTACCAAAAGATTTTAATAACGCTGGTTGGTTTAACCTCGGTCCTCGTCCGGGAGAACAGGGGAATGCAGTCATCGATGGACATTACGGGTGGAAGAACGGAGTACCTGCTGTTTTTAATTTGATTCATACACTTCACACCGGCGACGTTATTTTTGTGAATGATACAAAAGGGAAGACCGTTTCTTTTTCTGTCCGTGAAATCCGAACATATGATTCAGTAATGGATGCGCACAGTGTATTTGTCGCATCGGACACGAGTGCTCATCTCGTCATCATTACCTGTAGTGGCGTTTGGGTTCCGTCACTCTCCACGTACTCAAACCGACTTGTGATTTTTGCCGACCGTACAATTGCGTCTCCATACTAGAAAAATACGAGATGTGTGTTCTTTTTTGAGAACCGCACCAAAAGGTGAGCCCTGTGCGTAATCATAAGTGAAGGTCGAGATTACAAGCATTTATCTCTTATACATTCAGCAAAGGACAACATTCAATTCTTACATCGTGTACTGTCAGTACGATTCTGTGGGCATCCGCTCGGATGACGCCATTTTGACAGACACATATATTTGCTCGAAAGAGCACGCAACAACTCATACAAAAATTCATATACATACTGCAAAAAATCCACCTTGTCGAAGGTGGATTTTTTGTTCGGGCATCTTAAAGGTGATTACAGTGAATTGACGTATGCGCGAGTCGCTGCCCCCCATATTCCATTACCAGATTTGAGTCCGTTTGGAGTGAGGATTTCCTTTGCGTGAGCATTTTGGAATCGCGTAAGTGCGTTTTTTGTTGCAGTTCCAAATAGGGTTGTTTCTTTTCCGGAGGAGCCTGCGCCTCGTTGTGCGATGGTAAATCCGTGGGTGTTGAGGAACACCTGAAGTTTTTTGACTTCAGGATCGTTTGATCCAAGTTTGAGATTTTTGCTGAAGAGGGAAGCTTGTGAGCCGATCAACACACTTCCGTTATTTTTTTGTACGAGTGGAGTATTTACTTGTGGGGCGACAGGAAGAACAACTTGTGTCGGTGCAGGTCTTGGCGTGATAAGGAGAGCTGGAGCTCCACCGCCACCGCTCGAGCGAATAACGACCGGAACGAGTGTGAACGTCGCACTGAGATTCAAATCGTCAGAGACTGCTGTATCGGTGCGAGGGTTTTGCGTTGAAGCATCAGACCAAGCTGTAAATGCATATCCTGAATCTGGTACTGCCGTCACCGCGCTACCATCAGCGCCACTTGCGATTGTCTGCGTCGTCGTGCCGGTGAGCGAGCCGTGTGCACCTGCGGTGTAGGTGAGGGTATAATTCGTGATTGCGAAATTGGCACTGACGGTAATGTTTCCGTGCACGGCAAGATCGGTGCGGGGATTTTGAGTAGATGCATCGCTCCAATCGACGAAGTGATAGCCTGATGAGGGGACCGCCGTTACTGCCGATCCATTTGTCCCATCAGTAAGGGTTTGAGAAGTTGTTCCTGTGAGTGTGCCATGTGCACCTGCGGTGTAGGTGAGGGTATAATTCGTGATTGCGAAATTGGCACTGACGGTAATATCACCGCTCACACTCAAATCGGTACGAGGATTTTGTGTTGAAGCATCGCTCCAATCGACGAAATGATATCCAGTACTAGGCACAGCGGTGACAGCACTTCCATCGCCACCATCGGCAACTGTTTGTGTCGCGGTCCCCGTGAGTGTTCCGTGAGCACCAGCAGTATAGGTGAGTGTACGTGACGGACATGCAGATGTTGTGAACTGTGCGTCATTGGTCACATTTGTCCCCGTGATATTTGTTGCCCATGCTTGGTAGTGATACGTCGTGCTACAAGTGAGACCAACAAGATTTGTCGTGAACGAACCGGTACTATAGGGGCCAGCGCTTTCAGTCACTACGGTACCGTAATCTGTCGTAGGTCCCCAATTGAATCCACGGTCCGATGCAGCGTCTGTGCCTGTGACATTGAGCGACGCGTTGAGCGTAGCCGTTGTGCGAGTGATTGCTGTTTCCGACAATGTCGTAACCGTCGGAAGGACGTGTCCGTAAAAAATTGTTCCACCGTTTGTTTCTGCGAATGTTGTTGTATTGTCGAATGTCGAACCACTTGCGTCGACAACATTACCCGCGCCATCAGCAACAACAGTCCATGGTTCGTTCTGGGTGAAATCACGTGTCGTTGATTCTGTCGCTTGGTAGATACGATATTTTGTTCCTGATACATCACCCGTCTGGAACTCGGGACCATCTTCATAGAAAGATGCATTTCCGATGATCGAGCCATTGTTCGTACTTGAGTCGTAGAATGAGACGTTTCCTGTGATGGCTCCAGTGTTGTTTGAGCCACTACGGAATGACGCGCCATTTGTTTCGGTGATTGGGATACCAACGTTGTATCCGAAGTCGGTAAATGAAAGGACTGAAGCAGGGGCTCCTGAGTTCGAAGTGATATCTGATCTAATTTCTACAGTATCGGTTGGTCCGGGAAGCGCATTGAGGTCGACGTTTCCGTTTGAGTCGCGTTTCCAGTTTGCGAGATTGTTCCAGTCGCCGTCACCTGCCCATCCAAAAAAGTATGCAGGGTAGTTGTGATAGGTGAGTGTTCCTGTTGGTGGAGTAACGGGGAGTCGAACAGGGAAGTATACGTCGGTATTTCCCGTATTTGTTGACCCAAGGTATGCGTGGTCGTGGAGTTCAACATTTCCTGTTACGGTTCTATTGAATTGAGCGTGGTCGTGAAGGATCACGTTTCCGGTGAGTGGCGCATTTCCAAAAGCGTTCCCTGTAAAGGTTGCGTTTCCTGTAAGTGATACATTGTCGTAAGTATCATCTGAAAACAAGAATGTCGAGAGCGGTGTGCCGTCTCCACCTAAAAGTAATCCGCCGTATGTACCGAAAAATTGATTTGTGCCCGTTACCGCAAATATTCCTGCCGTTGGAATTGAACCACTATAGTAAGTTGTATCGAATGTTGTGTTTCCCGAGATAGAACCTGTGTTGTATGTTGTGTCATTAAATGTGGCGTTTCCGAGGATGGTCGCATCGTTTGAGGTTGTGCCGTAGAATGTTGCGTTACCATTAGCCGTACATGTCCCCGAAAATTGATTGGTACTCGAATAGGTAACATTTCCTAGAATCATACCGGAGAAACAATTTGAACTGTCAGAAAATACGGCGTCTCCTGTGATAGGGGAGCCAGAGAATTGGGCATAATTTGAGAATGTTACTGAACCATCAGTATTTGCTTCATCACTCGCGTGGCCAGTAAAATTGAGATTTCCTGTTAGGTATCCTGAGTACATGAGTCTTGCGTTGTCATTGAAACTCATAGTACCAGTAATGTGACCGCCTTCCATTTTTGTTGCATCATTGAATGAGCCAGTTCCGAGTACTATCACATCGACGGCCGCCCATAGAGTTGTTCCTGTAACCGTAAGGTTGTGAACTGTAATTGGAGTGCTCCCGTTATTTATATATACGTCTGCCGATACGACGACGTCATCACTTGATGTGGGCAGTTGTGTGGCCGGAACAGTAAAACTTGGATCTTTCCACCAGTTGCCAAGTGTATTCCAATCCCATGTTGCTGCAGCGTTGTTGTAGTAGAGTGTTGTGCCTATATGTCCGTTTGCGTTTACGGAAAGTGGAACAAAAATCATGCTTGAAATAATAAACAGACTAAAAAACGAAGTGAACCCAACGAACATGCGCACTTTGTGCGGAATCCTTTTTAATTGCATGTGCTCATTCTATCGTAATTTGTCTAGAGAACAAAACGCCTTATTCTTGAGGTGCTCGTTCGAGTGTCAATTTCCACGGCGCTTGTATTTCGTCGGGTGAAATCTGATCTACGGTTTTGATTGGTTTGTCGATTGTGATATCGACACCGACCCATCCATCCTCGAATAGGTGTGCGAGTTCATCATATGAATCCTCGGTCACGAGAATTTCTTTCTTTTCAGTCGCGGTCGTTTCAGGTGATTCAGTTTTTACAGTTGTTTCCGATAGATTTTTTCGAAGAACGAGGTAGGGAGTCGAAATGCCGGCACCACTCTGATGTACGCTGTACATTTTGAAACCATTGTGTACTTTTGGAACTGACGAAATTGGATTGTCTAATTCAAGCTCTGAGTACAGATACTTGACTCCGTGGTCCTCGGCCCATTTGGTGCGTCGTTCGATGAGATCGAGCAGTATGTGTTTGTTGCGACTTTCTTCTTTGACCGCGACGTACTCAAGGAGTGCACTTTTTTCTGAGTGAAGTTCTGTGTTTGGCTCGAGACGCTTTTTTTCTTCGTCACTGAGGATTGTCACTTTTCCTCCGGCAACGAGTGTTTGATCTTCGTAGACTCCAAGGACGACGGTCTCATCAGGATGGGTGACGATATAGTCTGGTCGGTATTCTTCTGGGGTGGTCGTTTCGTCCCACGTGACTCGAAGCATTGGGTTTGCCCAGTCGAAATAGTTTTGTATTTCAGGTGCATTTTTTAGCTCCAGTGTTTTAAATGGAGATGTTTCTTGTTGCTCGTGATCGGAAATGGTTTCTTGCATAGAGTTATTGTACTTTAAAATGGTCTTGCCATGTATCCCAAATTGGAATTGCGATATTGTTCGGTGTACCTTCGAGCGCGAAATAGTGCAAATCGATGAAGGGGAGCGAGTTTGCTTCGATGATACCCCATGTCTGTGTGTCGGGGTCTTCTGTTGGTCGCTCGATGATGAGATCAAAACCAACGATAGGAGCTTGGATTGCTACGCCTGCTTTTGCAAAAATCTCGTGCATTTTTGGATGGACCTCATCGAGCATTTCGCGGGTGTATCCACCGTAGAGGCGACCTGTTTTGGCAGAGAGGTCGAGCGTGAGATCCTGTGGCGGAATACTTTCGAGCGTATATCCAAGTCGACTGATGAATGAAATCAAATCCTCATTGATTGCGATGTCACCGAGTTTTTCTTTTTTGAGTGGGTCACTATTTTTCTTCGCGTTTTTTTCTTCAATGAGTTCTTTGATGGTTTGTTTTCCATCCCCGGTGATTTGTGGTGGATCGGCGCGGAAGAATCCGACGAGCTTGCCTGCGACAACGGTTGCTCGATAGACAGATCCGTAGAGATGCTCTTCCATGACGAGTTCGGGGGCAATCATGCGGGCGAGCTTGTAGGCCGAGCGAAGCTCGGCCTCGGTGTGAATGTTTGTGGTCGTGTGTCTGCCACGAGAACCAGAGCGTGGCTTGATGATCACTGGTTTTTTAAAATCAGCAAATGCTCGGTGAATTTTAAACCAGCTCCATCCATGCATGACTTTTGGAGTTTTGATTCCCGCTTTTTCGAGATGCGATCCAAGGGAAAATTTGTCGTCCATCCATTCGTAGCCATCTTGCGGAAGCCAGAAGGGAATAGGGATACTTTGAAAGTATATCCATGAGCTACCAATTTTTGCGCGGTATTGTTCGAGATGCTTCCCAAACATGACGATTTGTTGCACGGGAATACCGCGACGGGTTGCTTCTTCCCAAATAAGTTTTGATCGTCCACTGATTGCTTTTTCACTATCGGTATCAAAACGAGCAAGTCCGACGATTCGAAAACAACCGATAAGTCCTGCGGTGATTGTGTTTGCGATTGTTCCTTCTCGTGAAATACGTATCCAGCCGAACAGGAATTTCATCGTTTTTTCAATCGTACTTTCGAGTGCTGATCCGAAATAAAAAAGAGGATGATTGACGGGGCTTGTGCCACACGCGGCGCACGGAGTTTTTTTGGAGGTATGTGTTGTCATAAAGTGAGTACGGAAAGGGGCGAGCTTACGCTCGCCCCTTTCCTCGCCGTATTAGTGTCCTCCGAGCATAGTAGTGTTCTAAGTAAACCACTAAAAAAATCGACTCAAATAGTATATCACATTTCAAAATAGGCTATAATTATATCCACATATGGCAATTGGAACCCACACAACACAAAGTACGAGTGATTTGTTTGCAGAAATGAAAACCCGTGAAGGCGGACTCACGTCCGCCGAAGCCACAAAGCGTCTTGCTGAAGTCGGCGCAAACGAACTCGAGGCGCACGCGGTCTCATGGTTTTCGATTTTGGTTCGTCAGGTGAAATCTCCGTTTGTCTATATTCTTGTGGCAACTGCGATTCTCGCGCTCGCACTCGGGCAGGTCTCTGATGGAGTGATTGTTATTATATTCGTACTTGTGAATGTGTGCATTTCATTTTTTCAAGAATACCACTCCGCTCGTTCACTCTTACTCCTGAAGCGTTTTATGAATCCGCACGCGCGAGTGATTCGTAACGGGGAAGAGGTTGTTGTAGATGCGGCCACCCTTGTGCCTGGGGATATCGTTGTTGTTGAGACGGGAGATATTATTGATGCCGACATTCGTCTCATTGATACGACAGGTCTCTCTATCAATGAGTCGGTGCTCTCTGGTGAATCAGCTCCTGCGACCAAAACAGGTGAGGCGCAAAAAACAGAGGCACTTGATATTGGTGGTGCCGTCAACATGGCATACTCGGGCACGACAGTCACGAGTGGACGTGGCGTTGGTGTTGTTGTCGCGACGGGTAAGAATACTGAAATCGGCGGAATCGCAACGTTGACTGTTGAGACGGAACACCTATCTGCGTTTGAATCGTCAATTCGAATGTTTGCTGAGTTCATTATGAAAATGGTCTCGGTGATTTTGATTATTCTCCTTGCCGTTAATCTCATCATCAAAGGGACACACAATATAGTGGAGCTTTTGTTGTTTGCTGTAGCGCTCGCGATTTCGGTTATTCCGGAAGCCCTTCCGATGGTGACGACGCTGTCGCTCTCTCGTGGAGCGCTCAAACTCGCAAAGGAACACGTTGTGGTGAAGCGTCTTTCTGCAGTGGAAGACCTCGGAAGTATTGAAGTACTCTGTACTGACAAGACGGGAACGCTCACGGAAAATCATCTTTCGATTCAAACAATCAACGCCGTTGATCAATCTGAATGTCTCGGCTACGCGGCACTTGCTTCAAACGAAGTCATCACGAGTGACAAAGAACCAGTCGATGCATTTGATCTTGCGGTGTATCAAAAGATGACTCGACCGGAACGTGAGGCACTCAAGATATATAGTCGCGTGTCGTCAATTCCGTTTGATCCAAATCGTCGCCGTGTTTCAGTTGCTGTTAAACATGGAACAGAAAATACGACTGAGGTTGTCGTTCGTGGAGCGCCAGAGACAATCATGGCACTCACCACGCTTACAAAAGAAGAAGCCGATACTGTCGCACAATGGGTGAGTGCTGAAGGCAAAGCCGGACGACGCACGCTCGCTGTCGCTCGCGGTGTTTGTACTCACCCAAAAGCCTGCGACAAAGATGAGAAAAAACTCACCTATGTTGGATGTATTTCGTTTGTTGATCCGGTAAAGACAACGACGAAAACTGCAATCACTGAAGCAGAAAATCTTGGAGTATCGATTGTTATTTTGACGGGCGACGGCGCCGACGTAGCCGGCGCCGTCGCCCGCGAAGTAGGTATTGTCGATGACGCATCAAAAGTGATTACGGAAGCACAATTTCTCGCGCTCTCACCTGTAGAACAAGTCGACGCCGTCCATGAATATCATGTGTTCGCACGCATGTCACCCGCAGGGAAGTATCGCGTGATTGAAATTTTGTCGAAAGACAAATCAGTTGGGTATCTTGGAGATGGTATCAACGACGCACCTGCGCTCAAGATAGCCTCTGTTGGGCTCGTGGTCTCAAATGCATCCGACATTGCACGCGACGCAGCTGATGTCGTGCTCTTGAATCGCTCACTCCACGTCATTATCGGTGGAATCAAAAGTGGTCGTGCGGTATTTGAGAATACGGTGAAATATTTGAAGACCACACTCATCTCAAGTTTTGGAAATTTTTATACGATTGCAATAGCCCAATTGATATTGCCGTATCTTCCGATGCTTCCGATTCAAATATTGCTCTTGAACTTACTCACTGACTATCCAATGCTTGCCATTGCGACCGATGCGGTGGATCCGCGTGATATCAAGCGACCTCGTAGATATAATGTCAAAGAAATTGTACTGATTTCAATTGTGCTTGGACTTGTCTCAACGCTGTTTGATTTTATTTTCTTTGCAACGTTTTATCACTCGACTGCTGGTGCGCTTGAAACAAATTGGTTTATTGGAAGTGTTTTGACTGAATTAGTGCTTCTCTTTGCGATACGTACTCGTCAACCATTTTGGAAAGCAAAGCGTCCATCAAAGTGGCTCTTGTGGCTTACTGCTACAGCTGCAACGCTTGCGATTGGATTACCGTTTACATCGTTTGGAAAAAACTTCTTTAAATTCCTAAGTCCAACATGGGCACACATTACAATCATTGTGTTGATCGTCGGTTTGTATTTTGTGACGAGTGAAGCGTTGAAGCTTGCGTATTATCGCTTTTGGAATCACAATGAGGAGGACAGCATCGCGCCACATGCAAACAAGAATTCAAAAAAACATGCATAACATACGCATTTTCCCCGCAGTCATTTTTTTGATGATATTTTTTGCGTTTACAGCAACGCCAGTCTTTGCTGATACCTCTACTCCCGTCACACCGCGTGCACTTTTGTATGTCACGGCGACGAAGAGTGGGATTGATTCGTTGCGCACGCATGTTGCAGCGACGGACATTGTCGCTCCACAAACATATGCGGCAACAAAGACGGGGAAGCTCCTTGGGGTTCCAAATCAAACAATTCTTACAATTGCGAAGGACGCTAATGCCCAAGTCATGCCACTTGTAGTCAACCAGTATTTCAGTCAAAAAGATGTGCATGAATTTTTGCAAAACGATGCCGCTGAAAACAAATTGATTATCGATCTTATCGCCGAAGCAAAACTGCGGGGATATATCGGGTTTCAATATGATTTTGAACATATGATGGCGAGCGACAGAGATTTGTATTCTGCTTTCGTTGCAAAAAGTGCGCCCTATTTCCATGCTGCAGGACTCCAATTGTCTGTTGCGCTTGCACCACGACACTCTGACTCAGTCGCCGACTACGGTGATGGTTCATATGAAAATTGGACTGGCGCATTTGATTACACGGCGATCGGGAGAGCCGTTGATTTCGTTTCTGTCATGGCGTACGACGATTCACGTTCTGTTGGTCCGACCGCAGCGCTCCCATGGGTGAAGCAGGTGGTTGATTATACACTCGCACGAATTCCTGCGGACAAAGTTTCGCTCGGCGTTGCG
The DNA here is from genome assembly GCA_037143195.1 of bacterium. GTDB lineage: Bacteria > Patescibacteriota > Minisyncoccia > Phycocordibacterales > UBA9973 > CAITQP01. The sequence goes on from JBAWZD010000002.1 coordinate 181,018, forward strand.
TTTTATACATGGGTCGACCGAGTCAAAACAGGGAAGCTTGACCATATCGTGACATACAATTCGGTGGCGAAATTGCTTTCAAGCGGGGCGTATCAAACCAAAGGCTGGTCCGACGATCTCGGCGTCTCATACGTGACATACGTCAAAAAGCATCGACAATACATTGCGTGGTATGAAGACCAGCGGAGTTTTCAAACAAAGCTCGCCCTTGTGACCGACAAGAACCTTCGCGGATTTTCGGCGTGGGCCCTTGGTCAGGAAGATAGTCGAGTGTGGAGTGACATTGTTGCCATGCGTGCTCGTTCTGATGGGCTAGCTTTTTTACAGTAGGGAGCTATACTGTCTCTACATACCATAATTCATGAACCTGTTTACAAAAATCATGGCCGAATTCAACCTAAACGCTTTGCGTGGAACACCTTCAGTCGAGATTGCCGTTGGCGTCGATATTGGTACTTCGAGTATCAAACTCGTTGAACTCAAAAAAAAGAATGGTCGCGCAGTGCTTGGGACGTATAGCACGCTGGCGCTTGGTCCGTATGCGAATCTTGACGTTGGTGCAACGACCAACCTTTCTTCTGATATCCTCGCGAAGGCGATTGGAGATGCACTCAAAGAAGGTTCAATCAGTACTCGAGATGCGGCACTTTCGATCCCATCCTCGGCTTCACTCGTATTTTTGCTTGATCTTCCTGCTGCGATTACTGAACGAGAACTTCCGAGTATTGTTCCAACAGAGGCACGTAAATTTATTCCGGTGCCAATTTCCGAAGTAACTCTTGATTATTGGGTTATTCCACATCGTCAAGAAGGTTTTTACGAAGATGAGCGCAGTAAATCGGAGGTTGTGCCATCAAAGACCGAGGTGTTGACTGCTGCCATTCATAACGACACGCTTTCGAAGTACCGTGACCTTACAAAAATTGCTGGGTTGAATTGTGATGTATTTGAGATCGAAGTTTTTTCTTCAATTCGTTCCACATTTGCGCACGAGCTTTCTGCGGTCCTTCTCGTTGACTTCGGTGCGTCCAAGACCAAGCTCGCCGTTGTCGAATACGGTATCGTGCGAAGTTTTCATATCATCAACAAAGGTTCATTCGACATTACTTCAAACATAGCCAACTCACTCGCCGTATCCTTCGCAAAGGCAGAGGATATGAAGCGTGATATTGGTATCGTTGGAAATGGCAACAATCGTGCGGCATCTGATGTCGCCAAACTTGTCGTTGATTATATTTTGTCTGAAACACAAACAGTGATTCAAGCTTTTGAACGCAAATACGAGAAACCAATTTCAAAAGTCATTCTTACCGGTGCGGGGTCGCTTCTCCCTGGGTTCCGTGAACACGCGGTCGATGTATTTCGTACTGAAGTTGTGTATGGTAATCCGTTCGACAAAGCTGAAGTTCCAGAGTTCGTAGCCAAAGTTCTTGCAGAAACGGGGCCAGAGTTTGCGGTTGCGCTCGGTCTCGCACTTCGAAAGCTTGGATAAATGCAAAACATCGACTTTTCATTCGCTCAAGATCCGAACACACTTTCACTTGCACTGATTGCGGGTGTTATTCCTGCACTCATTTGGATTTTTTTCTGGATTCGAGAAACACGAGAACGTCCGCGCACTTTTGGTTCATTCTTTTTTGCGTTTCTCGGTGGAGTGTTTATGGTGGTGATGGCACTGCCTGTCGAAAAATTCATGCTTGGATTTTCAAATGATCCGAACACTCTCACGGTGTTGTGGGCGGGGAGTGAAGAAGTGTTGAAGTTTCTCGCGTTCCTCCTTGTGCTCTTCATGTCTTCGTCTATCGAATCGCCGATTGATTACCCAGTGTACATGATGATTGTCGCGCTCGGATTTTCTGGATTTGAAAATTCATTGTATTTTCTGCAACCACTACAATCGGGGACAACGACGATTCTTATTCTCGCCGGCTCGATGCGTTTTCTTGGAACAACACTCATGCACGCAGTAGTCAGTTGTCTGCCAGGAATTGCGCTTGGGTTCGCCTATTTCAAAAATCGCACGACAAAATGTATTTCTGCGATCGTCGGACTTTCGCTCGCAATTACGGGACATAGTTTGTTCAATCTTTTTATTACCGAAAAACCAGACATCACTTTTTTTACGATTCTCGCCTGTGTCTGGTTCCTCACCATCGTTATTATGATTTTGTTTGAGCGACTTCGTGCAAATGGGAGTGCTGAAAATTTACAGAGACGCAAAAATATGGCGATTGCCACACTCGAGCGTGCATTTTCTGATTTGCTCGTGAGTACAGATATGCATGAGACTGATACTGAAGCGATACTTGCAGGTCTTACCAAAAAGGGCGTTGCGCCCGACGCACCACTCCATGGAGAATTAGACTATTTGCTCCAGTCACTGAGAGAAGCCTATAGTATTTATCTTGTGAACCAAGGTGCGAAGAAAGATGACGCTATTCGAGCGACACGATCTTTGATTTCCGACACCGTTTCTCCTCGCGCAATCGCAGGAATTATTTCTGTTTTAAAAAAATAGGACATCCACAGCCTTTTGCTCTATACACCTTGCGTCGGTTGTACTACAATAGGGACAGTGCATAGCTTGTATGGATAACACAAACGCTAGCTTTCAAACATCATTCATTCCAAAGAAGCCACTTGCTGAAGAGCGAGTGGTTGCTCCGCGTCATACTTCGATATTTTCATTTCTCGCAACGCTCATTTTCTTTGGTTCACTTGCGTCTGCCGGAGCAATTTATTTCTACCAAGCAAATTTGTTGAAGACGAATGCAGACAAGAGCGCGCAGATTACCGCAGCGCGAAATTCGTTTCAACCAACACTCATCAAAACACTTGAGAAGCTTGATCGTCGTATTACTGATGCCAAGTCGCTGCTCGGAAATCATATTATGGTTTCACCAGTGTTCGAAGCGCTTCAAGTGAACACACTCAAGAGTATCCAGTTTACAAAATTCTCATACACAACACCGGTTGATCCATCCGCACCAATCACCATTCACATGAGCGGTAAGGCGCGTGATTATGGTTCGATCGCACTTCAGTCAGACCAGCTTGCAAAGAATGTAAATATTCACAACTCACTTTTCTCAAACCTCGCACTCGATGCTCAGACGGGAACAGTGTCCTTTGATCTTGAGTTTACTGTTGATGCGGATCTTGTTCGTTTCAAAAATCATTTGGATGATTTTTCTGTACAACAACCAAGTGGTACTATAGATACGACAGGGCAGACAGCACAGCCTGTACCGGCGCAAGCTACGAGCGTAAATCCTACAACTGTCTTCCCGCCATCTGGTTCGACGAGTAATTCTGTTCCTGCAACACAATAACCTATATGAGATTCATTCTTCCAATTATTTTGCTTGCACTTTCTCTCGGATTATTTTTCGAGTATACGAACCCCGCGTATCAGTCGCTTTCTGCGCAGCGAGCGCTCGCAACGAAATATGACACTGCGCTTACGAATGCACGCAAGCTTACCGAAGAGCGTGATGTACTCAACCAAAAGTACCGCGCACTTTCAGAAGACTCACTCGCGAGACTCTCGAAATTGTTGCCTGACAATGCGGACAATATTCGTCTCATTATTGATATCCAGCAAATGGCACAGAGTTACGGTATGTCGTTGAACTCAATCAAATTTGATTCAGCAAACGGTGCATCTGCAACTCCGAGTCAACTTTCAGCTGTTACGACACTTGATGCGACACAGGCATCGAAGGATTACGGTATTTTCAATCTTCAGTTTACGACAACAGCAACGTACGCGAATTTCCAGAGTTTTCTCAAAGACGTAGAATCAAGTTTGCGTCTTACCGATATTCAGTCGATTGATTTTGCTGCTGCAGATCCAGCGAAGGGGACAACAATATTTACCGTGAAGTTGCGCACCTATTGGCTCAAAGGATAATTCTATGAAATCTATTATTCGGAACATCATCATTATCGCAGTCGTACTCATTCTTGGCGTTATTGGCTACAAGATGTTCTTTGGAAGTACGACGAGTACTCCGAAGGCCAGTCTGCAAACGACTGCTGGGGTAGGAGCTGGTACGTCGGCTCTACCTCAAATCGCAGCGACGACTCCGGCCTCGGCGGCAGATGCTGGCACGATTGGGACAGACTTTTTGAATACGCTCCTCTCAATCGAATCCATCTCACTTGATGATTCTCTCTTTACAAGTAAAGAATTCACTGTACTTCAAGATTTCAATCGTCCAATTCCACCTGATCAGAATCCAGGCCGTTTGAATCCGTTTGCTCCAATCGGTGCAGATGGTGTTGTTTCGACTGTTCAGGTTTCAACGAGTAGCCCCTCCTCGGTCACTGGTACATCGGCGACATTGAACGGCACACTCCTTGTTGGAGATGCGACAACAACACGATGGTTTGAATATGGAACAACGAGCTCACTCGGTTTCATGACAACACCAAAACCTCAGACGACGCAAGGTGCCTTTACGGAAGTAGTTACAAAGCTCCTTCCAAATACAACGTACTATGTGCGAGCAGATGCATTGATAGGAGGTGCGACTGTGCTTGGAAATGTGTTGACGTGGAAGACGGCCCAGAAGTAACGCGTACGAATCAAACATACAATGACATTCATTGAGGAATTAGTACAACGAGGACTTGTCGCCCAAGATCAAGTAGGGGATATTTTACGTGTCGCAAGTGAGAAATACGGTGGCAACCTCGAAGAATCAATCATTGCACACGGTGTTCCAGAAAACACGCTCCTCGCAGAAAAAAGTTCGTATTACAATTTGCCATCTCGTCCTATCGATCCAAAAACGGTTCGCGGAGATATTCTCAAATATATTCCAGAAGATGCTGCGCAACACTATCACTTTGTACCACTTGGTATCGAGGCTGGAGCGTTGCTTGTAGGAATTACTAACCCCGAGGAGACTCAGGCAGGTGATGCTCTTCAGTTTATTACTGACGGGCACGGCGGAATGCCGTACAAATTGTTTGTTATTTCCGAACGCGTGTTCAAAGCTATTTTGCAAAACTATAGTGGCATGAGTGGTCAGGTCGACAAGGCACTGACTGATTATGGGAATGAGTCAGGGCAAAATACTGATATCACGATCGATGATCCTCGCACGGCCCAAGAAAAATTGAAGCCAGGAGAAGAAGAAAAAATTGTCGAGGAGGCGCCAATCATTAAAATCGTTGCCGTGATTCTCAACAATGCAGTTGAAGGAAATGCCTCTGACATTCATATTGAAAACACTGGAGAAAAAGTGAAGGTCCGATTTCGTGTGGACGGCATTTTGCATACATCACTTGTGCTTCCGATGACAGTCTATGCCGGTGTGGTTGCCCGTATCAAAATCTTGTCCAAACTTCGTCTCGACGAAAAGCGCAAACCACAAGATGGGGGATTCTCTGCTACGATCAATGCTCGAAAGATTGATTTTCGTGTTTCAACATTGCCTTCGTACTACGGAGAAAAAGTTGTGCTTCGTATTCTCGATACCGAGAAGGGCGTAAAGGCGCTCGATACAATCGGCCTTTCTGCTGAACATATGGCAATGATTCGCGACGCACTCGCTCGACCATACGGATTGATTTTGGTTACCGGTCCGACAGGGTCTGGAAAATCTACGACCATTTATTCGATTTTGAATGAGCTTGATAAAGAAAAGTACAATATTGTGTCGCTCGAAGATCCGGTGGAATATCACATTCCTGATGTAAACCAGTCACAGGTCATGCCTGAGATCGGCTATACCTTTGCGTCCGGACTCCGCTCTATTCTTCGTCAGGACCCAGATGTCATCATGGTGGGAGAAATTCGTGATGCCGAGACTGCTCAGCTCGCTATTCAAGCTGCGCTCACTGGACACATCGTGCTTTCAACACTTCACACGAATAATGCGATTGGTATCGTTCCTCGCTTGATTGATATGGGTATTGATCCGTATTTGATTGCTCCAACGCTCACGCTTGCGATCGCGCAACGCCTCGTGCGTATGACGTGTGTGTCGAGCCGCCATCAGGCAGAGAATCAAGAGAGTCTCAAGGAAATGGCTACCAAGCAGTTTGCCGACTTACCTGATGAGTTCAAGTCGAAGCTTCCAAACGGAATGTTTACTGATGCGATACCCTCTGCTGAGTGTCCAGGGGGGACTCGCGGTCGCTTGGCTGTCTTTGAAATGTACCAAAACGACAAGGATCTCCAGGCCCTTATTTTGAAGAAACCGGTTGAAACCGATATCTATCAGCTTGTTCGAGGCAAGGGATACCTCACGATGCGCGAAGATGCAATTCTTAAGTGTATTGATGGGAAAATTCCGTTCCAAGAGATTTACAATGTCTAAAGCTTTCCACTCTATGCAACGCGGTTGTGCTATACTATAATGGTCACAGACAACGAATAATAGTATGCCAAATAAAAAAATCTTCATCGTAGACGACGACAGCTTTCTCCTCGACATGTATGCACTCAAATTCTCGCAATCGGGATATGATGTGACGACAGCGCTTGGGGCTCTTCCCGCACTTGAAAAACTTCGCGGGGGAACATACGTTCCTGACATTATCCTGCTCGACATCGTCATGCCAGTCGTCGATGGATTTGAATTTCTTGAGAAAATGCGTGCCGAAAGTCTCGCCCTTGGTGCAATCCGAATCGTCCTTTCAAATCGTGGACAAGAAGCAGACATCGCTCGAGGCAAAGAGCTCGGTGCTGCAGGATATATCGTGAAGGCCTCGACAACTCCAGCCGAAGTTATTACTCAGGTTGCAGACATTATTTCAAAGATTGAGAAAAAATAATCACTATGGATCCACGAGCACTGATTGAGTCACTTGTTGATACCGTTATCAAAGAAGGAGGTTCAGACCTTCACATTTCAGCTGGTCGTATCCCGTCAATCCGTGTTTCTACTCAACTCATTCAGCTAGTGAATCAGCCTGCGCTCACTCAAGAAAACATGCTTGGTATTCTTGGAGCGATTCTCGACAAGACAAAGTACGAACGATTTCTCGCAACACAAGAAGTCGACTTTTCATACGACCACAAAGGCCAAGCGCGACTTCGTGGAAATGCGTTTTATCACAAGAGCTCGGTTTCTATCGCACTTCGACTCATTCCACAAGTACGCACACTCCCTGAATTGAAACTTCCAGAATCGCTCAAAGAATTCGCACGCAAAAAACAGGGATTCTTCTTGGTGGTGGGTCCGGTCGGACAAGGGAAGAGTACGACATTGTCTGCGATGGTTGATTTTATCAACAGCGAGCGTGCCGAGCATATTCTCACGATTGAAGACCCGATTGAATATGTGTTTGAAGAAAAGCATTCAATCATCGATCAGCGCGAAGTTGGTATTGATACCAAAGATTTTCCAACAGGACTCCGTTCTATATTCCGTGAAGACGTCAACGTCATCATGATCGGAGAAATGCGCTCACCTGAGACGATCGCAACAGCAGTTACAGCCGCTGAGACCGGACACCTTGTGCTCTCAACACTCCACACCAACAATGCAGCCCAGACAATCGACCGCATTATCGATAGTTTTCCTGGAGATCAACAGGATCAGATTCGTTCACAGCTCGCAGAAAGTTTGCTTGGAATTTTTTCTCAGCGTTTGATTCCTCGCATTACCGGAGGACTTGTCCCAGCGTATGAATTGCTCCTCAACAACAACGCCGTTGCAAACCTTATCCGTGAAAAGCGCACCCATGAGATTGACGTCGTTATTGAGACGGGAACAGAACACGGCATGGTAGATATGAATCGCAGTTTGCTCGAACTCGTTCGCGCCGGTGAAATCACGATGGAAAGTGCATACTTGTATTCAATGAATCCAAAAGCACTTGAGCGCATTCTCTAATTTTTGAGTACCTATGAATTTTACCTACAAAGCAGTTACTGACACGGGCGAAAAAAAGGAGGGAGCAATCGACGCTCCAAACAAAGACCTTGCGATTGCAGCACTGCAACGACGAGGGTTCATTGTTGTGTCGGTGAATGAAGATGGAGAAAAAACATTTCTCAAGCGAGATATTTTTGAACGTATTCCACCTCGCGATATCGTGATTTTGTCGCGCCAAGTTTCGACACTCTTTGATGCACAAGTGTCTGCACTCAAGGCGTTTAGTTTGCTTGCGTCCAATGCAGAAAATCCACTCTTGAAACGCAAACTCACCGCAGTCACTGACGACATTCAAGCGGGAAGTGCTATCTCTGCAGCGCTCGCGAAACATCCAGATATTTTTACCGATTTCTACGTGAACATGGTGAAGGCGGGAGAAGAGTCAGGAAAATTGAACCAAGTGTTTGATTACCTTGCCGAATATCTCGATCGTCAGTACGAACTCAATTCCAAAACCAAAAACGCACTTATCTACCCAGCGTTTGTCATAGGAGTATTTATCATTGTGATGGTGCTCATGTTTATTTTGGTTATTCCAAAATTGTCAGCGATCATCGAATCAAGTGGTCAAACGATTCCGTTGTATACAAAAGTCGTTATCGGCATCTCGCAGTTCTTCGTGAACTACGGATTGTTCGTGCTCATCTTTATCGTGATTGCTGGGATGTATATCTGGCGTTTGTCACGAACTGAAACAGGGAAGACCTATCTTGGAACAATGAGTTTGTCGCTTCCCGTACTTGGACGACTGTATACAAAACTCTATCTCTCCCGTATTGCAGACAACATGAGTACGATGCTTACCTCTGGAGTGTCGATCGTTCGTACGATTGAAATCACGAGTAAGGTTGTGGGTAGTCGAGTCTACCAGAGTGTGCTTGAAGAGGCAGGGGAAGCTGTAAAGGCCGGAAGTTCGCTCTCTGACGCACTTTCAAAAAATAGCGAACGTGTTCCACAAATCATGATTCAAATGGTGCGAGTGGGAGAAGAAACAGGAAATCTTTCCAATATTCTCAAGACACTTGCTCAGTTTTATAAGCGAGAAGTTGACGATGCCGTGGATACACTTGTCGGTTTGATTGAGCCGGTCATGATTGTCGTACTTGGTCTTGGAGTGGGGGTATTGCTTACCTCGATTTTGGTGCCTATTTACAACATCGCCTCAAGTATTCAATAGTATTTGTTTTCCACAACCTGCTTTGCTCATGGCAAAGGACGAAAAGTGCTATAATTACAAACAGTACAGGAACGCAATATTATTACTAGTCACTATAAAGTATGAAAAATAAACAAGCCGGTTTTACACTCATCGAACTTTTGGTCGTTATCGCCATTATTGGTATTCTCGCTACAATCGTCCTCACGTCACTCGGTAGTGCTCGTGTAAAGGCAAATGATGCGAAGGTCCAAGCTGAACTTTCTTCAATGCGTGCTCAAGCAGAACTTTTTTACACTGGTTCTGGTGACTATGGAACTGTTACTGGAGGAACGACTGATTGTTCCGCTGGATCTCTCTTTTCGTCGTCAGGCACGAATACGCTCCATGGTTTGTTGGTTGGTATCCCTAGTGGATATGCAACAACCTGTTACACAAATGCTCCTTCATCAGGAAGTGCGAGTGCATGGGCTGTAAAGTCTGAGAACACAACGACTCTTGCTGAGTGGTGTGCAGACAGTACTGGTCAAATGCTTGCCGGTACGGAAGGCACGTCAGGTTCAACCCTGAGTGTTACTGACGGACTTTGTATCAAATCGTAATTGCTCTCTATGTAAAAAAGCTCGCGCCCGAAAGGGCGCGAGCTTTTTTGTACACATACATTACTCAGTTTTATTTATGAGCTGTAGTATAATAAGCAGAGAAATGAACACGGCACTCATGATTATATTTTTCTTGTTCGGTACTATTATTGGAAGTTTTTTAAACGTTGTTATCTTGCGGTACCGTAGTGGACGCACGCTCCAAGGACGCTCAATGTGTTTTTCGTGTGGCAAGACGCTCACATGGTTTGAGCTTGTTCCGATTGGTAGTTTCCTGACGCAAAAAGGGAAGTGTGCCGGATGCGGGACGCGCATCTCGTGGCAGTATCCAGTTGTCGAAGCAATCACAGGATTTCTTTTTGTCGCACTCTACGTACGATTTGAATATTTGCTGACTCAGATTCCACTATTATTTGCTATTCTCTTTGCTTACTACGCATTCATCTTTTGTTTATTGCTCGTGATGTCTGTCTACGATCTGAAACACAAGATTTTGCCTGATGGAATGACGATGCTCTTTGCGTCAGTTACGTTCATCGGGATGTTTCTCTTGAAAGGAGATGCGCTCATCCTCCATATACCGAATGGTTGGGATTGTGTTGCGGGATTACTTTTGCCTGCACCGTTCTCCCTTTTGTGGCTCGCCTCAAAAGGGAAGTGGATGGGGCTTGGCGATGCCAAACTCATGATTGGAATCGGATTTATGCTCGGCTTGTCGACAGGCACCGCAGCTATTCTGCTTTCGTTTTGGGTCGGGGCAGGTATAAGTCTTCTTGTTCTTCTCGGGCTTGTCCTGTTCACGAAACAAAATAAGGTCTCACTAAAAACCGCAATTCCGTTTGGTCCATTTCTCGCATTTGGAACGTTCACCGCTTTTCTTTTTTCAGTCAATATCGAAAGTATAATGCGATTTTTTGCGCGCTAAAAAATGACTTCACTTTTTTCTCGAGTACAATCAAAATTGCGATCAGAACACGGCTTCACGTTGCTTGAAGTTTCTTTCGTAATCACCATTTTTGCCGTGATGGCTTCGATCGTTCTTTTTCGGTTCAAAGATTTTGGTGCAAAAACTGCGTTTGATAACCTCATTCAAGATGTCGCACTCCATATAGTGCAAGCACAAAAATCAGCAATCTCTGGAACGCTCAACCCAAACTTCACCGATACAAACAACCCACCATCATACGGAATGTTTTTCCAGACATCGGCTTCTGACCCAATCGCTGATCCACTGACGCATCAATTTACCTACTTCACCGATATCCCACCCCTCGGAACGACTCGTGGTAACGGCGTCTATGACCCAACGTCAGGCTGTCCAAGTACTCCAACGGTAGGGAATGAATGTCTTTCAACTACGTCAATCACGAGTGGCGAATATGTGAGCAAGCTTTGCTGGGTAGCGCTCGATGGAACACAGGGATGTAGTTCTGGGGCGATGTCAGGAAATATTACATTCGTTCGACCATTCCCTGATGCAACAATTGAAATGTGTATTGGTTCTGGAACATGTACAGCTGCGGGGACCGGATACATTGAATTTCGTTCCGCGGTGAATACTGCGCTTGCTGGTACGATTGTGATTACTGGTCTTGGAGAAATTAGTGTGCATAACGGACCGGCCTGTGACATTGTCGGTGCTTCTTGTTAATTGGTATGAGATATTTCCACCACACAAAAAAACAATCTTTCGAGACACCGTACTCAGATGGATTTACAATTATCGAAGTTATGATTGCGATGGCGATTTTTACGGTCATCGTTACTATTGGTATCGGAAGCGTGCTCGATGCAATCAACCAACATTACGCGACACAAAATTTGCGCACAGTGATGGATAGCTTGAACTACGTCATGGAGGATATGGCGAGAAATATTCGTCTCGGAACACCGCCACATTGTGGCGCACTTGGCGGTAGTACAGGTGGTATTGTTGATCCGCTCTCGTGTCCGCTTCCTGCCGATCCTCACAATATCATTTCATTTAATTCTCAAGATGGTACGGTAATCACGTACGAGATTATGCCTCCCGTCGGTGGTGTTCCGAGTACCATAGTAAAGCAAAAAGGAACGGGGGTTCCGCAGGTGGTTACTCCAAAAGAGGTTGAGATGGATTGGGCGAATTCCGGTTTCACTGTGCGTGGGGCTGAGGCAGGTGATGGGGCTCAGCCAACAGTTGTCATTCGACTTGCCGGAACAATCCATTACAAAGGAGTGAGTTCAAAATTCGCGATTGAGACGACAGCAACACAGCGTGCGCTTGATTCGTAATTAGTACTCGTTATGCAATTTTCTCACACATACAATCAAACAGAACGAGGATTCACTATTGTTGAAGTGCTGATTGCGCTCACTATTTTTTCGATTGCAGTTGCGGGCGTCATTACGGTAGCTGCGCAAGGTGGACTTACCATCAACATTGCACGAAACAAACTTGTTGCGACATATCTTGCCGATGAGGGGATAGAGTTGGTACGCGGACTTCGGGACACCGATGTTGCAGGAGTGCCAGCTGATTCTCGAAGTACGGGTTGGGCATCGTTCGTGAGTGGAATCGCTCCGTGTGCGACGAGCACTTCAGTCTCATGTGATATTGACGCGACCAATTATGCTGGAGCGACAATTTTTCCGAACGTAGCCAATATCGTTTCGTGTCCAGTTACCGGATGCCCGCTGTATTACGATGTGTCGAGCGGATTTTACAAAGATACATGGTCGGCTGGTGTTCCACCTGTATCAGTTTTTGCGCGAAAGATTACCGTTGATCCCGTACCACTTTCGACTGATGAAGTCACCGTTACGGTGACAGTGACATGGAAAGATGGAATTACACCGATGTCTCTTACTCACACAGAAGAACTTTTTAATTGGTACTAAATATATGAAACAGTTTTTCTTACGAACATGTTCGGGCAATCGCGAAACTTCTGAAAAAGGAGTGGCACTTTTGTTTGTTATTTTGCTTACGAGTGTGTTGCTGTTGGTTTCAATCGGCATTACCAATATTTCATATCGAGAAACAACATTTTCATTTGAAGCTCAGGAATCGGATCGAGCATTTTTTGCAGCTGATACTGGCATTGAATGTGCTTTGTATCTGGACGCTCCGACACGCGGAGTGTTTAGTGGTTCGGGTATAGGAAGCTATACCTGTGGCAATCCTCCGATCTCGCCGTATCTTGTAGATACATCACCAACATTTTCATTCGTCCTGCCGCTTGGTCCTCGTTCGTGCGCACTCGTGAATGTAAACAAAGCATACGATGCGCTTGGTACGGGAGCGAGTGATTACACTTCAATTTCATCTGTCGGGTACAATGTCGGAGCAAGCAGTGATCCTACGGTGTGTGTGAGTGGTACTCCCGGGCTCCGCGTCGTGACTCGTCGTCTTTTCTTGCAGTATCCGAATTCGGGAACGAGTGGTACGACTGGGGGCGGGGGAAGTGGTGGTGGAACGACAACAACTCCAACGACTGCGACATTGTCTATCACCTTTGATACGACAGATGGGAACGCAAGTTCAACAATTACAAGCGACGGTGGATCTCCTGTTGTTACTGAAGGGTATGATTATAGTATTATCCCAACGACGACAGGGGTCACGCAACCATTCCCAGGAACGTATGCAAGTCATGTTGATTGGGGATATGCTTCTCCAGTTGGAACTCCGTTTAGTACATATGCTGCTCCAGGGTTTCCGGTTACGTCCTGCTCTACCGTGTATGTTCGCTCGTGGGTGACAAATGGGGTGGGTACGGCGTATAGTACTCAAGCAAGTGGTAATATCGCTTGTCCATAATGGTATGACTAAAACTGAAGCAGAAGCACGACTCAAAAAATTGCGTGAAGCAATTGAGAAATATCGATATCACTACCATGTCTTAAACGAGTCGCTCATTTCTGATGAGGCACTTGATTCGCTCAAGAAAGAACTCGTGGATATTGAACGGGAATTCCCGATGCTCGTCACACCTGATTCACCAAGTCAGCGAGTGGCTGGTGCGGCGCTTCCAGGGTTTAAGAAAATCCGTCACACAGTTCCTCAGTGGTCATTCAATGATGCATTCTCCGAAGAGGACATGCGTGATTTTGATGCGCGCATGCATCGTATGCTCGCGGACCATTACGGCAAACCAGTCTCTCCTACATATACTGCTGAACTGAAGATTGATGGACTCAAAATTGTTTTTACGTATGAAAAAGGAAAATTAAAACATGCTGCAACGCGTGGTGATGGCGCTGTTGGCGAAGATGTCACTGAAAATGTGAAGACGATTGAAGCTGTACCACTCGTCTTGAGTGAGGCGGTTGACGTTGTCGCTGAAGGCGAGGCGTACATGCCAAAGAGTCAATTTGAAAAATTGAACGCTGAACAAAAACGAAAAGGTGAGGACCTCTATATGAACCCACGCAATATCACTGCAGGTACAATTCGTCAGCTTGATCCGCGTGTTGTCGCCGAGCGTAAACTCTCAACGTTTGTGTACGATATTTCCGGTGGTACGATTTCCGTGCCAGAACGTCAGGATGAAGAACTCGCGCTTTTGCGTAAGCTTGGATTTCGTGTGAATCCAAATTTTAGACGATGCAAGAATATAGATGAGGTCATTGCCTATTGGCATGAATGGCTCAAGAAGAAAGACAAAGAAGACTATTTGATTGATGGCGTCGTGGTGAAGGTGACGGAACGCGAATATCAAGATGCGCTCGGATATACGGGCAAGGCTCCTCGATGGGGAATCGCTTTGAAATTTCCCGCAGAACAAGTCACGACCGTCGTTGAAGATATTGCGCTTCAAGTTGGACGTACTGGAGTGATTACTCCTGTTGCGCATCTTCGTCCGGTACTCGTGTACGGATCAGTGGTCTCACGAGCAACGCTTCACAATGAAGATGAGATTGAACGTCTCGGTGTGCGCATCGGCGATACTGTGATTTTGCAAAAGGCAGGGGACGTTATTCCTGACATTGTGAAAGTGCTCACTGAAATGCGTACTGGCAAAGAAAAAATATTTCATATGCCAAAGGTGTGTCCCGAATGCGCGACTGAACTCCTCAAGAAGGCGGTGGGAGTGAAGGGTGATGCAGAGAGTGCAGCATACTATTGTACGAATGTTCGTTGTCCGGCAAAGGACCGACGCACGTTGTATCACTTCACGAGCAAGCATGCGTATGATATTGAACACCTTGGTCCAAAGAATTTGGATTTGTTGCTCGATGCGGGACTCATTGCGAGTCGGGCAGATATTTTTACTTTGAAAAAGGGTGATTTGCTCGAGCTTCCGCGCATGGGAGAGAAGTCGGTAGACAATCTGCTCGCTTCGATTGAGAAAGCACGCACCGTGACGCTTGAGCGATTCATCGTAGGACTTTCTATACCTGAAGTTGGGGAGGAGACGGCGCGAGAGCTTGCGGAACGTTTTCGATCGATCGAGGCACTTCGGGTGGCGACGCGCGCCGATCTCGAAGCGATGAATGGAGTCGGCCCGCGCGTCGCCACCTCTCTCACCGACTACTTCGCTGACAAGCACAACACAAAAACAGTCGATGATCTCATTAAACAAGTCACCATCGAAAATCCAAAAACAAAACAAGGTACACAACGATTCGCCGGCATGACATTTGTACTCACGGGTACGCTCGGAACACTCAGTCGTGACGAAGCAAAGGCGAAAATCCTTGCCGAAGGAGGTAAGGTATCAGGAAGTGTTTCCAAAAACACGACCTATGTCATTGCCGGGGAAAGTGCTGGTTCAAAATATGACGAAGCTCAGAAACTTGGGGTCCCAATTCTTGACGAACAGGGCCTCATTGAAATGCTCGCCTAACGTGGTATAAATAAGGCATGCAACTTTCCGATATTAAAAAACTCGCCTCGACAGCTCGTATTTCGATGAGTGACGAGGAAGCCGAAGGTCTTGCCAAGGACCTCGACGCAACGCTCGTCTATATCAACCAAGTCAATTCCGCACCACTTCCACCGGAGGAGATTGTCGTACCGGAGAATCGCAATGCCGTACGTGATGATGTTGTTTCGAACCCAACTGGCTCAGTCGCAGCAGACATATTTGCGCAGGCGCCATCGCAGATGGACGGCTTTGTAAAAGTAAAGAAAATTCTCTAATCGTATGATTGATATCAAAGACCTCACAATCGAAAAAGCTCATGACTCACTTACCAAAGGTGAGTACACTGTTCGTGAATTGTGCCAAGCGTACCTCGACGTTATCAAAGAAAAAAATGGAGACATCAATGCATACCTCGAAGTGTTTGCTGATGTCATGGAGCAAGCTGACGTGGCGCAGGAGAAATTCAAAAATGGTACTGCGACGGTGCTCACGGGTATTCCACTTGCGATGAAAGACAACATGCTCGTCAAAGGCAAGCATGCGAGCGCTGCATCAAAAATCCTCGAAGGATATACTGCGTCATATACTGCTACTGCACTTCAGAACCTCATCGATCAGGGTGTTGTATTTCTCGGACGTACAAACATGGATGAATTTGCTATGGGAAGTTCGACCCAAACGAGTGCATACGGAGTGACTCGCAATCCGCTCGACCGTGAACGTGTCCCTGGAGGATCAAGTGGGGGCTCAGCGGCTGCGGTCGCTATGTACGGAGCACTCGCTGCTCTTGGAAGTGAGACCTGTGGATCGATTCGCCAGCCCGCATCATTTTGTGGACTTGTTGGATTCAAACCAACCTATGGCGCAGTATCACGAAGTGGTATTATCGCCATGGGAAATTCGCTCGACCAAGTTGGTCCACTCGCGCACACGGTGCGTGATGCCGAAATCATCCACAAAGCACTCGCGAGTTATGATCCAGAACTTGATGGCACAACAGTCCCGATGGAGAAGCGTGTTGCAACTCCTCGAACACTGACAAAGAAAATCGCTGTTCCCGCAGAATGTATGAAAGGGGAAGGAATCGACAAGGAATTGCACGATGCATTTTTGAAATCACTCGATACGTTCCGTACTATGGGTTACACCATCGAGACTGTTTCATTCCCACTCATGCCATATTCGCTCGCTGTGTACTATGTTGTGATGCCAGCTGAGGTATCAACAAACCTCGAACGTCTCGATGGTATTCGTTACGGCTATCATGCAAAAGAAACCAAAGACCTCAACGAATTTTATATGAAAACTCGTGGAGAAGGATTTGGCCGAGAAGCTCGTCGCCGTATTATCCTCGGTTCATATGTCCTTTCAAACGATGGTGAATATTACCGCCGAGCACTTCGCTTGCGCGATGCCATCACCAAAGAGCTCGACGAGACATTCACAAAGTATGATTTCGTTGTTACACCGGTCGCACCGATGCTTCCATTTAAACTCGGAGAAAAATTGACTGACCCAGTTGCAATGTATCTCGCCGATGTATTTTCTGCACCTGCAAACCTCTCAGGAAGCCCATCAATCGCACTTCCAATCGGACTCACGACGACTGGACTTCCAACTGCAGTACAAATCACTGCTCCACGATGGGAGGATGCGACGCTCTTTGCTGTAGGAAAAGAATTTGAACGTACCAATCATTCGAAATAGTGCTACAATAAAAAGATAGTATGGATCCGAACGCAATCGGTACACAACTTCTCACTAAGCCTCTCTTTGACCCGAGTTTTTTAAACCTCGATTATTGGTTTGGCAAAGTACTCGTCGTTTTCAATTGGTTCAAAGATTCACATGCAGGTGGACCAATCTATTTCGTTTCATATGTCCTCTCACTGTTTGGTATTACGATGATCATCTACTGTCTCGTGCGTATGGTAGAGATTGCGTACGAAGAAGACGAACACTTGAAGCATGCGATTCATGAATATCAAGATCGTCACAATGAGCGCGCGAATTCTAACCGCAATTTACGCTGGGAACATATTCAAGAATTACTCAACGCACCATCAAGCGCAGAATGGAGAATCGCCATTATGGAAGCTGACAGTGTTCTCGAAGGTCTCCTTGTTGCACGAGACATTCCAGGGGCGGGGATTGGAGAGCGACTGAAAAATATGCCACCTGGCGACCTCAGTAGTATTCAGGCAGCATGGGAAGCACACCTTGTCCGCAATCGAATTGCTCACGAGGGAAGTGAATTCTCGCTCAGCCAGCGCGATGCTCGTCGTACGATTCAGCTCTACGAGGTCGTTTTCCGTGAACTCGGCTTTTTGTCCTAAGGTTGCTTTTTAACGTTTTTCTAGTACAATGCATCTGCGTCACAAGGCGCATTTTCATTTTTGCCGTAAGGCCAGATTGATTACGCGCGGGGTGGAGAAGTGGTATCTCGTAAGGCTCATAACCTTGAGACGGCTGTTCGATTCAGCCCCCCGCAACAAGAATATCTCCTATGTGGTTTGTCTACATTCTCATGTGCGAAGACGGTAGTTTGTATACAGGGATTACGACCGACCTCGATCGGCGTTTTCTTGAGCACAAAAACAAAAAAGGTGCGCGGTATACGCGCAGTCACGGTGTCGTTTCCTGTGTTTATTCTGAGCAGAGCGCCTCGCGCAGCGAGGCGCTCATCCGCGAAGCCGAGATCAAGAAACTTCATAGGGAAGACAAGCTCGCTCTCGCAAAATCAAAAATATTGAAAAACTCCTAAAATGTGCTATATTTTCTTGGATTGTCGGCGTAGCTCAGTTAGTTAGAGCATCTCACTCATAAAGAGAAGGTCGCAGGTGCAACTCCTGCCGTCGACACCTTTTGATTTCTAAGGATTTTTTTGTACAGTCGGTTAGCGTATAGTACTGTCACAGTGTATACTTATAAATATGCCGACACAGAAGAAAGTGAATAAAAACTTTTTTAAAAAATGGACACCTGAAATGGCGTACGTGATTGGCTTTTTTGCGGCAGATGGGTGTATTACTACGAATTCACGCGGTGGGCAATTTTGGTCTATTCAAATCACAGACAAGGAATTGCTTGAAACAATTAAGGACACAATCGGTGCCGAACACAAAATTGGTATCAGGAAAAAGAGACAACTATCACACAAAATATTATACCGTCTTCAGATTGGGAGTATTGAAATGTGTGATGATTTGCGTTCGCTCGGGTATGTTGAAAAAAAGACAGACCGCCTTGTTTTGCCAGATATTCCATCGAAGTATCTTTCAGATTTTGTAAGAGGGTATTTCGATGGGGATGGGAGCGTTTGGGTGGGGAAAATGCACACAGAACGAGTTACTTCGACTATTGTGATATCGGTCGCGTTTACTTCGGGCTCGTTTTCCTTTCTTGAATCACTCCAATCGGTGCTTCGAGTCTTGCTCGGCATGACAGGGAGTATCTCAAAACGAAAAGGGAAAGAGTGCTGGTGTTTACGCTACAGTGTCCGAGATAGTTTGAAATTGTACGATTTTATGTATAATAGCCATGTCCAGACAAATCGCCTTTTTTTGAACAGGAAGAAGGTCGTGTTTGAACAATATAAGGAAATGCAGTCGTAGCTCAACTGGTCAGAGCACTCCCCTGTAGATCGTGCAGCTTATTGCTGAAAGGCAGTTTGAAACTCTTTGGGATAACGGTGAAGGCTGACTCTCTTTTTTGGAGATATGCGAATACCGTGGGAACCCTTTCGGAAGCATTCGTGCTTCGCTTCGAATAGATTGAACCTACTTTCAGAGTAGCGTCTACCGAAGGGAAGGGGCGCCGTAGAGACTAGATACCGAAGCACCTACTTTTGCCCTCGGGTAGATATGGTGAAGATATAGTCCATGCCATTACGAAAGTCGTGGATACCGTGCACGGGAGAGGTTGCGGGTTCGACCCCCGTCGACTGCGCAGAAACAAAAGGTCACGCGTATGCGTGACCTTTTGTGTTATCCTTTGAGTATGACTGTGTATCAGCTCCTCGGCTATCTCTCTGCGATCATATTCACGATCGGATATATTCCATACGTCATTTCGATTGCGAAAGGGAAGACCAAACCGCACCCATTTAGTTGGATGCTTTGGACGATTGCGGGACTCGTCAGTACATATTTGTACATTCAAGTCGGCGCCCGCGAAACGTTGCCATTTGCATTTGCTGGATGTATTTTGCCGTTCATCATCACTTGTATTTCGTTTCGCAATTGGGAAGGTGGTTTTTCATTGTTCGATTATCTCTGTTTCGGATGTTCACTGCTTGCGATCGTGACATACGTGATGTTTCACTCGGCAAACTTTTCTCTAACGATTAGCTTGTGTGCTGACGCAATCGCGTTCCTCCCAACAATGCGTAAGACGTATCAAGACGCTTCGACAGAGAGTTTGACGACGTGGAAACTTTTTCTCGCAAGTTATATCCTCTCACTTTTTGCGACACTGCCCCGTTTTTCATACGGAGTTGTACTTTTTCCCGCATACCTAAGTGTCTGTGGCACCATAATGTGTTGGCTCATCTTTCGGGGAAGATTGAAAAAAGCCTCATAATCTAGTAGTATTGCGAGGTCGGTCATTTTGACCGATTGAAAAATACATAAGCCGTTGTAGCTCAGTTGGTAGAGCACATTCATGGTAAGAATGAGGTCTCCGGTTCAATCCCGGACAACGGCTCCCGCAGATTTTTGGCGGAAGCAGTGCGTTTGTTGCCACCCTAGCTCAGTTGGTAGAGCATACCCTTCGTAAGGGTAGGGTCCGGAGTTCGATCCTCCGGGGTGGCTCATGAATCCGATTCTTGTATTGCCATCGGAAAAATATAAAGAGAGTTTTTTAGAAGCACTTTCTGAGCAGTCACCCGAACAAGAGAGTCCGGTTGAAGGCGAAAGCTATCAGAGATTCAACGGAGATTTTAATGCCTTTCTTTCGTATTTGAAAAATGAAAGTGAAGGGGTTCAAATGCTTGAGGGCCGTGTTCCTCAAACAGTATATTGGCTTGTGAAGGGAGAAAGATTTATTGGACGTATTTCGATTCGACACTATCTTAATGATCATTTACGTAACATGGGAGGTCATATCGGGTATTCGATCCGTCCATCAGAACGTGAAAAAGGATATGGTTCATTGATGCTCACGCTCGCACTTCCGAAAGCAAAGGCTCTTGGTATCGACCCCGCGCTTATTACCTGTAACGAAACAAATGTTGCTTCGAAACGAATTATTGAAAAACACGGAGGAGTTCCCGACGTAAGTTTTGTGACCCCCGAAGGTGTAACCAAACTTCGCTTTTGGGTGCCAACATCGTAAGATACATATATGACAGACCACGGAGATATTGATGCGAAGATTGCTGAAATCGAAACCGCGATGAGCGGAGCGGATTTTTGGACGGACAAGGATCAGGCGCAAGCTCTGATTCGCGAGCTCGGCGAACTCAAACAAAAAAAAGAGGGCGCAGCCGCTTTCGACAAAGGCAATGCAATCATGACGATCATTTCTGGTGCGGGCGGAGACGACGCCGAAGATTTTGCGCGCATGCTCTTTGATATGTATGTGAAATTCTTTGCACGCAAAGGCCTCTCGTACGGCGTCATTCATGAAAGCAAAAACGATCAGAATGGATACAAAAATATTTCGCTCGAAGTGACCGGTCGCGGAGCGCACGGCTTGCTCAAACGTGAGAGTGGTGTGCATCGTCTCGTGCGCACGAGTCCATTCAATTCCAAAGGCAAACGCAGTACCAGTTTCGCGCTCGTGGAAGTCATTCCAAAAGTCCCAAAGCAAGCGATGCCTGAACTCAACGAAGGCGATGTCGAAGTGGATTTTGCACGTGCTGGTGGTCCGGGTGGGCAGAACGTCAACAAGCGCGAGACTGCCGTGCGAATCTTGCACAAGCCGACAGGCATCAGTATCCTCGTGCGCGAAGAACGCAGTCAGGAACAAAACCGCGAACGCGGAATGGAAATTCTTCGTGGCAAACTCTACAAAAAAGCCGAAGACGAACACAAGAGTCTCGTTGAAAGTATGCAGAGCACCAAAGGCACCGAAATCGAGTGGGGGAATCAAATCCGCAACTACGTTTTGCATCCCTACAAACTCGTCAAAGACCTCCGCACCGGAGTCGAAACATCAGACACCAAAGGCGTCCTTGACGAGGGCAATCTCGATATGTTCATTGAAGCCGAACAAAAGCTGTAGTTTCCCAAATATGATATACTAGACCCCGTTACCAATGATCTATTTCAAAGGAGTCAAAAAAGAATACCCCCAAGGGTCAGTAGCTCTTGATGAAATCACCATTTCTATAAATGCAGGGGAATTCGTCTCCGTCGTCGGTCACTCTGGAGCCGGCAAGACCACACTCGTAAAGCTCATTATCGCCGAAGAAGAACCAACAGAAGGTACTGTCATGTTCGAGTCACTCGACGTCAATCGTCTGAGTAGTCGCGATTTGACGCGTCTCCGCCGACGTATTGGTACCGTGTTTCAGGATTTTAAATTACTCCCAAACAAGACCGCATTTGAAAATATTGCATTTGCAATGGAAGCTGCCGGCAAAAGTGACGAAGAAATCGCCGCTGATGTTCCTCATGTACTTGATCTCGTGAATTTGCTCGAATTGAAAGATCATTTCCCTGGACAACTTTCCGGTGGAGAAAAACAGCGCCTCGCGATCGCGCGCGCCATCATCAACCAACCAGAAATCATCGTTGCTGATGAGCCAACAGGAAATCTCGACCCCATCAGCACCTACGAGATCGTGCAGATTCTCAAAAAGATCAACGAATTGGGTACGACGATTATTCTCACTACGCACAATCGTGGAGTCGTCGACTCGATTGGCAAACGTGTCATCACGCTCGAAAAGGGCCGTGTTGTTCGAGATGACAAGGATGGGCGATATATGATTTAATAAGATATGGCAATGGTCAATTTCAAGCGCACGTTTCGTACTGGATTCCTTAATTTCTCAAGGAATAGTCTTGTTTCTCTCTCTTCGATTCTCGTGATGACCATCACACTCTGTGTTCTCGGCGGTGTATTGCTCTTCCAACACGTTCTCGAGACGACACTTGTGAACGTTGAAAACAAAGTTGATGTCACTGTGTACATTGTGCCAGGAACCAATGAGGCATCGATACTTACGCTCAAAGACAAGGTGTCCGATGTTCCTGAAGTCGCGAACGTTGATTATGTTTCTGAAAATCAGGCACTCGCTGATTTCCGCGCACGTCACGCTGACGACCAAACGACACTCCAAGCCCTTGATGAGCTTGATCAAAACCCAATCGGGGCAATGCTCAATATCAAAGCAAAGGACATTTCACAGTATGAAAGTATTGCGAAGTTTTTTGACAACACAGGCACACTCGGGGCAGGATCACAATCAATCATCGATCACGTCGACTACAACAAAAACAAGGGCGATATTGATGCGATTCAAAACATTCTCGCGAATGGCCGCCGTCTTGGTTTGCTTGTAACGCTCATCCTCATGATTATTTCGATCATCGTGACATTCAACACGATGCGTCTTGCGATTTACTTCACTCGTGAAGAGATTTCAGTCATGCGTCTCGTCGGTGCCTCACGAAGTCATGTCCAAGGTCCTTTCATTGTTGAAGGAACATTGTATGGATTTGTTGCGACACTCCTTGCCCTCATCATCTTCCTCCCAATCACATTCTGGTTTGGTACGCACATGACCGACTTCTTTGGGGGAGTGAACTTGTTCCGTTATTACCTCGGCAACATTCTTTCGTTTGCAGGAATCTTGTTTGTGTTCGGAGCTGGGCTCGGAGCACTTTCAAGTGTGCTCGCGACCCGAAAGTATTTGAAAGTGTAGTGTTTCGGATTTTCAATTATTAGTATTTTTCGTATTGTAAGTATCATCATGTTCAACAAAAAGACCGCAGAAAATCCAAAATATGTGTTTGTCGTCGGAGGTGTCATTTCCGGAGTGGGCAAGGGGATCACTGCAAGTTCGATCGCCAAGATCATGCAAGATCGTGGTCTCCGCGCAACGGCAATCAAGATCGATCCATACATCAACGTTGATGCTGGTACGATGAATCCGACTGAACACGGAGAAGTCTTTGTACTTGATGATGGTGATGAGACTGATCAGGACATGGGCAACTACGAGCGATTCTTGAACATCGACCTTACACGCGTAAACTACATGACGACTGGTCGTGTGTACCAGACTGTCATCAACAAAGAACGCAATCTTGATTACGCCGGAAAATGCGTACAGGTTGTGCCACATATTCCACTTGAAGTCATCGACCGAATCGAAACTGCGCAGAAAAAAGCCGAGGCTGATATCGTTGTTATCGAAGTTGGAGGAACGATTGGAGAGTACGAAAATATTCTTTTCCTTGAGGCTGCACGTATGATGAAGCTCAAGAATCCAAAAGATGTTGCTGTCGTGATGGTCTCGTACCTTCCTGTCCCAAGCAAGGTCGGGGAGATGAAGACCAAGCCGACTCAGCATGCTGTCCGCACACTCAATGGCTCGGGGATTCAGCCAGACATTCTCATTGCTCGCAGTAACGATCCACTCGACGAGAAGCGCAAAGAAAAACTTTCACTGTTCTGTAATGTGCCTGAAGGTCGCGTCATCAGTGCTCCAGATGTTGATAGCATTTACGATATCCCTGCAAACTTTGAGAAAGAAGGTCTCTCAGATATTTTGTGTGATATTCTTTTCCTCTCGTGCAAAAAGAATCGCGTCGAAAGCGCAGAGCTCTGGGATATGTTTACGCATCGCATCGCGACAGTCAAAGGCGAACTCAAAATTGCGGTGGTTGGAAAATATTTTGATACCGGCAATTACGTTCTCTCTGATGCATACATCTCAGTGATTGAGGCGATCCGCCACGCAAGCTACGCTATCAACCAGAAGCCAGTGCTCACATGGATAAACTCAGTTGATTTCGAACAGCACCCTGAACGTATCAAAGACCTCGCCCAGTACGACGGCATCATTGTCCCGGGGGGATTTGGCGCGCGCGGTATCGAAGGTATTATTGCAGCAATTCAGTTTGCGCGTGAAAACAAAATTCCATACTTTGGATTGTGTTACGGAATGCAACTTGCCGTGATTGAGTATGCTCGTCACAAGCTCGGATGGAAAGACGCGAACACTCGCGAGATCAATCCAGATGCATCACATCTCGTGATTGATATTATGGAATCTCAGAAAGGGAAGCTCGATGCTCATGACTACGGAGGTACGATGCGTCTCGGTGCCTACGAAGCATATCTCGGCACGGGCACGATGGCACGCACAGCATACGCCCGAGATACCATCAGTGAGCGCCACCGTCATCGCTACGAGGTTAATCCTGCGTACATCAAGGATATCGAGGGGGCAGGACTTGTGTTCTCAGGACGCTCGCCTGACGGCGAGCTCATGGAGATAGCCGAACTTCCAAAAGATGTTCACCCATTCTTCCTTGGCACACAGTTTCATCCAGAATTCAAATCTCGACCACTTGCACCACATCCGCTCTTCAAGGCTTTTGCGGAAGCAGCAGCTATACGAGCAAAACGCGCATAAGAAAAAACAAAACACCTTTTGAAAGCACCGGCGTAAATTTCTGAAGAAATTTCGCCTCCCTCTCGCGCCGTCGCGCTCCGAGAGTGCTTTCAAAAGGTGTTTTGTTTTTTCTTATGCCCGCTTCGCTAGTCGAGATGGTTGCCTTCGCGAGACTTTGCGTTTTTGATGATGTCGAGGACGAGATTGTCGTCGTCGGTGACGGTGAAGAGGTCCATTTCTTTTGGACTGATCGTCTTGTATTTCTCAAGCATTGTTGATTTGAAGAAATTGATGAGTGGCGTCCAGAATTCTGTGCCATAAAAGACGAGGGGGATTGGCTTGAGTTTGCCAGTCTGCACGAGCGTGAGTACTTCAAACATTTCGTCCATGGTGCCGAATCCGCCAGGGAAGAAGACGAATACTTCTGACGAGAATGAGAGCGCGACTTTGCGTGCGAAGAAGAAATAGAAGGGGACGTCGTCCGTCACGTATTCGTTGTTGTGCTGTTCCATCGGGAGCTTGATCGAGAGACCGACAGATTTGCCTCCAGCTTCAAACGCGCCGCGGTTGCCACCCTCCATGATTCCAGGACCTCCGCCAGTCACGACAGTGAAGCCGAGCTCTTTGGCGATACGGCCTCCGAGATGACGAGCTTTGTCATAGAATTCATCGCCCTCTTTGAAGCGTGCGGAGCCGTAGAAAGTGACGGAGCGTTCGATCGTCTCCATCTCAGTGATACCTTGTTTGAGTTCTTCGTTGATGCGACAAATGCGTACGCCGTCTGGATTGTCGCCGGCGACTTCGACACACCCTTGCTTGATTTCATCGAGCGTAAGATGTCGATGCCCACTCTTGTCTACGTGTTGTTGTTCGTCTGTCATATGCCGATTATCATACCACGGGGAGGGAATACTTGAAAAAAGCCCATATTTAAGCTATTGTTGGGGAGTTATACGGGCGAAGTGTGCCCGTGTGAGAGTGCAAGTGTTTTGTGCGAGTATTGCCAGATCGTCTAATGGTAGGACTACTGCCTCTGGAGCAGTGTATCTTGGTTCGAATCCAGGTCTGGCAGCAAAACAGCGAGACAGACCGAGAGGCTTATTTCTCAAGGTTGTTTAGAAATGTCGGTTCGAGACCGAGTCGGTTCAAATTTTGCAGAAACCGCAAAATATTTTTTGGTAGCAACATATTTTCTCGAATTTCAAAAGTTTGAGTTCAGGGCGGGTCAATACATATTCTTTGGTAACCAGTGGAAGTGCCTAATAAATGGGATTTATAGTATAATCATTGAACATATGTCAGTTTCTGAAGAAGAGCAGGATAATCTGAATCTCGAAGAATTGCGTCACGATTTTGATCGTGAATTTGCCGAGTTTATTCAGATACTTACAGAGGAAGAGAAAAAGATTAATAACATTTTAGAAAAGATGCTGCCCTAATATGGAAAATTTCTTTAATTCATCTCCAAGTAAAAAGGAAGAAGCGGGACCGAACGAACAGGAGCCTTTCCGTGATTTTGAACTCCATTCTAGAGAAAATCTCATTGTAGCGGACTCTCTCTTGTCTAAATCCGAATTACTTGAACAAAGAAGTATAAACCTTAATGAGCTTAATCAAAAAGAAAAAGATGAAGTTAAAAGCAGTTTTAGAAAAATTAAGAATGCTGGAAGAAAGCTTAGCAGGATCGTTTTGACCCGTGTGCTACCGGCCTATATGCTCTACTATGGGGGAGTGAATGTTACCGAGAAAAAAGATGGTACTTTCGCAGAGAAAGAACGTGCAAAAACTGAGCTTGCAAAAGATGGTGTTACCTCGGAACAGAAATCTAATTATAAGATTGGGCTTAGCGAGATGGTCTACCGTGGGATTACCCCACTCATGTATTCGGAGGACGATCCGATGACCTATCTCAAAATTTTTCCGCATATGATAGCGGGACGTGAACACGATAGGATTCCTATGGTACCCGGGGAACCTGACGTGGAAATGCACTCGCCTTCTTCAGAGGATGCCTGGAGGATGTATCTTGGCCTTGCTCAGAAAAATCATACTTTTGGGATTTCGGATTACAAGCCGGAGCATGCGAAAGATGACAAATACTACTACAGAGTAGAGAAATTCCAAGTCGCCTTCAAGCATTTCTTGAGAGAGTACTATGATAACACCGGCCCAATTACTTTCGATACCCCTGAAGGAGTCAAACTTCTGACGTTCGCGAAGAGGTTGAATGCTGAAGGGGGCTCGAAAGTGATGAATGGGGCGTCAGGATTCATTGAGTGGAAGCAAGAAGGCAATCTGGTCGATCTTTCGACAGAGCAGGATGTAGGTTATATGCTCGGACATTTTACTATTTCATGTGGTCAAGACGAAAAAGGGACATATATTTCATACTATGATCTCTGGGATTTGGCGAGCCCGACGGAGGAGAGCAAGCTAACAGCTATCGGTAGGCCATTCGAGATCTACGACCGCTTGTACTATGATTCTCAGACTGGGAAGCTGATTGAGCCCCACTCGGACTCGAACTAAGAATTTTAGAGAAATTAAAAACTAAAATCTATATATGACAAGACATTTTTAGAAAAAGTTCGAGTCGCAATGCGGCAGCAACTTAGTTTTAAAATGAAAAGAACTTACGAATGTTCTTTTCGTAAGTTCTGTAACTTTGTTTTTCTAAATTGAAATAATGAGATACCCCACCACTTTACAACTTAGTAGAAATCAGGAGGGAAAAGAACTCCCATCCTAACAGGAATGATGGAGTCATACTCACTGTCAATCTCTGAATTATCTACCAACTGCACATTGGTTACGAGTATTTTATCAATGACCCCTTTCATCGTTTCGGAGGTGAACACTGGAAGGTGTCCTTTGAGTAAGAAGTTGTATTCATTCCTCTCAATGTCACTGACCAAGGTCTCAATTTTTGGCGCTGTCTGGGTCACGATTTCAATAATTCCGTTCAATGTAACGGGAATTTTTTTGTCATCACCTTTAACAATGTAAATTCCGTTTCCAGAAAAAAAGAATGTGTACTTTCTCATAATAAGTCTGTTTGTGCCTACTCTAAAACGGTTTTCGGCTACCCCTTTTGTTAACCCAACCCAGTACCGCGTACCGAACTCGGTTAACAAAAGGGCAGACACTATTTTGCTTGAAAAAGCACGTATCCTACCTTCTATATAGTATAGCATATAATATATCTATATGTCAATAGTAGAAATACCTTTAATTCAAAGGGTCTTTTGATCAAAAAACGTTCCAACATCGTCCCAGACGGCCAGCTAGCTTGAGATAGGTTCGGAGTTCGAGGTACTTCGGACCTTCTTGTGAATGCGTGATATAATAAATATTATGGAATTTAATCCCCTTGAGTACCCAAAACCAGATTTAGCTTCTTCGCAGAAGGAAAATTCTGTTCCAGAGAATTGGCGGGAAGTGCTTGAAGATAAGATGTTTTATGCTCATGAGAATGCGGTTCCCTTGGTGATATTACAAAAACCGGAAGATCAGCTCACAGAGGCGGAGAAAAAGCTCTGGGAAAAAGCCTCTATTCGCGTTAAGACCCTAGCTGAATACCAGGCCTTGCAGGCAATGCTTCTCCGCAAACAGGAGCATATCGATGACGATATCGCTCACGAAAACGCTCATGCGAACAAAGCTGAGTCGCTCGGAATGAATTTCCATGGATATAAAGTCATAGTCGGTTATCGACGCAATGGACTTAGTAAGGAATATTTCTATCTTAATTCCGTCGAAATTTCTACACCGAATGAATGGTCAGCTGAAAACGACGCCGATGCTTTTAAGCAGGTACTCTTAGCTCCAGACGAAAATGGTGCCAGTGTCTCTTCGGGCTTGGATCACAAAATGCTGGATAAGTTGAATCGTGGGGAGTCGCTATAAAAGTGAGTGTCCGAAGTGTGTGAAAAAACTTAAGAAAAAGACAATTGAAAAAGCTTGTGAGGTAAGGTATGGAAGTATCCGAGACCAAGTTGGTCAGCAATTTAGTTTTTGGCACCAAGTGACCATCAATCCTTGTTGCAAAACAAAAGCTCGTTTGGAAAAATGCATTTAGTTTAGAACTTTTACCTAGACGGGTCAAAAGTGCTTTTTGTATATTTCTCGACGTGGAATTGGTTCGAGAACAGGAGGGTTTTTGTAAATAGTAAATAAAAAACCCACCGCATTACCGATAGGTTTTTTACGATGGGTTTAAAAATTTCGCACAAAATAAATAATTTACACTTCCACTAATTCTTTCTCCAAAACCATGTCCGGCAAAGCGCAGAAAATGTAGTCGGTTCTGGAAGGGTTAGTGTGGGGGTACGGCTGATCTTTCTTTTCCCCAATCACCGTCCAAGGCTCTCCCTTAACATTGAATTTTCCGCTTCTTAGTTCGCTGATTCCAACACCATCAGGCATCTCCGTGCCGTCAAAGTCATTCTGCGGCACCCGGTACGTCACATACATGGAATCAACGCCTTCAGACTTCAGCGATTCGCGCAAAATGTAATACAGGTCGTGCCCGAGCTTGTCTATTAATTTTTTAGGCACTTTCACGGGAACATCGCTCAGCATGTCAGGATAGATACTGAAAAAAAGCTTGCCTCTTTTACTTGCCGGGTCCATAGAAAGCATTGCCAGCATAAGATAGTCGGGGGCAATATCTACTATCCGGGAGTAATCCTTGTACTTTTTTGTCACGTCTTCAGGGTCAGTGAAGTACACCGCGTCATTGAGAATACGGACATCCTCACTTATCGCGGGAACAAACAGTTGCATTGCTTCAAACAAGGAAAGCTTGTAGTAGCCTCCCGGGGTGCCGCATTTTTCCAGTTTTAATTGCGGGTTATCCGCAATGAATTCCTCGCCCGCAGGCGTCAACTTGAACCAGACATTCTGGTGGATTGTTATTTTGAACATAGAATTGGTTTTTTTAAAAATTTTGCTCATACTGACAATAAAATAGGGATATGTCAAACAATTATATGTTGAGAAACCCTCTGAGATTAGAACCAAACAAGAAAACCATATTCTAAAGGATAGGATAGACAGTGACATTCCGAGACCACCAGCCAACATGAGCGACCAGAGGGAGGCATCGTTGTGCTTAGGTTACTTGTCTTTTTATAAAAATATGTTATAGTTATATCCATAAAACATTTCTTTTCATAATTAAAAACAGAAAAATGGGCAAGTTGAAAACTCTAGTATCCGAAGCATTGAATCCCCGCCAGTATGATCATCCAGACATGGCCTGGGATAATGAAAGCGCTCCAACATCAGCGCACGTTGCATTCTTTTGGGAGCATTTGTCCCCGCACATACAGTCATGGAAAGGAAAGACTGTATTTGAGATAGGGTCGGGCACAGGCTGGCTTCTTGACCGTTTGCCCCAGTACGGCGTAGCCAATGCGATGGGATGTGAGCCGTCAAAGAAAAACTGTGAAGAAGCCAAGCGTTTGTATCCTACCGTCGTCTTGGCGCAAAAAACCTTCGAGTCGTGGAAGGTTCGTGACGGGAAGTTTGACCGCATTTTGGCTGTGATGTCGTTTCATCACATACGGGACTTGTTCCACGCTTTTTACAAAATCAAGACGATGCTTGAGAGAGGTGGTGAAGCTGTAATTGTGGTTCCTGATTACGACTATTCCAGGCAGGAAAGACACGGGTACGTCATCAATGTATGCGACATAGATGAGCGATCCTACGTTGTTGAAGTTACGCGGGAAACGGGCACTATCGCAGACTATGTTGCGAAGACAGAGTTGTATGCCGAAACTGCGAAAGATGCAGGCCTTCAGCTTCTGGAAGATTTTTCTATGATGCCCACTGAAAGGCAGATAGAACTGCGGCCTACCTATGAGCAATTCAGGAATGTTCCGATTACTCGGCTGCTCAGGTTCGGCTTAATCGAGAAGTAGGGGAAAAGAATGCGGGTAGACAAAAGATTTTATTACAGAGTTGCTTTTGTCACATTACAAAAGGGCTGATTACGTAAAAGTAATCAGCCCTTTGCTAGTTCTTTTCAGGCTTGTATATTTTTCCGCTCGATACTAAAGTTCAAACAAATCCACCTATGGAGATTAAGATTCCAACATAGTCCCATACGCTCAGCCCGTAAAAATAAAAATCGCCAACTCTGACTTAGCAATTTTTATTGCTAGGGAGTTGGCGATTTGGAATGATTCTCTTAAACTTTTTTCTTGTAGACATACACGTCTACAAAGTAGGTTATTTTACCTGGATTTGAAGACGGGAGGGTCCCGTCTTCATTGCCGCACGTGAGAAAGTACCCGTGCGGCGGGTTGAAAATAACATTTTTCACCGACTTTTTTCCTAATGGATATGGCATTGGCCATATCGTGCTGTCTATGATATAGCCAGATATCCTGAAGCTATCTGCCTGGGCGACAGCGATAGCTACATCAACGGGAAACTCTCTTTCGAGGAGATAATAACTCCCCGTCTTAACCCAGTCGGTGGAGTCGGTTGTTAGATTATAACCACCGAATCTCTGCAGATCTTGCAGGTTTTCAGTTGGTTCCGGGGATGCTTGTTTTGTGCAACCCATGGCAATAAAGGCGGCAAGTAAGCCGTAAGAGATAGTTCTTTTCATACTTAGTTTGTTGTTTAAATGTGAGATGTTGTTTAAATCCCGCAAGAGCCAATGAAGCTCCTCTGGGATTTAAACAATACCAACAACAAATCATTTTCAAGGGCCTGATTTTTATATATTATACTCCTTACATCGATTATTGTCAATAGCTCGGGGTCGCACGTAAAGTTCAGAAAAGAATGTTTCAACATCGTCCTAGACGGTCAGCTAGCGTTTTTAGCCTAAAACAGAAATTGCTAAAACAATTTCTGTTTTAGCAATTTGAATAAATTTAATTTGGTTACTTTTTCGTGTTATAAGAATAACTTACACATAGCGATGGTAACCGATGAAATGCAGACGATGTTTATCCCTAGATTGTAAATCTGTGACGACAGACTTTTGCTCTTGATTCTAAAAATCAGGACGTACAAATTTCCAGCAATGAAGGGAATCAGCAACGGGTGTCCTTTGTGAAGTATCACAATTGCTGCAATCATTATACAGAATGCCGCGATTATAATTAGCCTCACCGTTAGGATTGTATTAAATAAGCTTGTGTGTAAAGAATCGCTTATTTTCCTTCGGCTCAGTTCCCACCACAGATACGGCCCGGTAATACTGATCATCCCCAATAAGGTGTATCCGGCATACCAGCCGGTGTCGGTGTGGATGTCTCCCCACCATGTTGTCTTGATCACTTCTTCCCATAAATAACGGGTAGAGTCGAGATACACGTATCGTGCAACTCCCATTCGGCCTGAGTACATTGTTGCATCAATTGTTGGCAATATGGCCGTAGCGAGCCAGCAAAGTGGTGCCATCAGCATCAGGGTCAGCAGTGTATTTTTTATCGTCGGATATTTCCATATCCAGTCAATTACACGCTTTTTCTTTCCCAGGGTTTCTGGGTCATTATTCAAGAGGGTGCACCCATACGCGTAGGCGATGCATGCCTGTGTCATTACGATCGCAACCAGTGCGATAAAAATTGTCTGATTCATATTTGTCGTTTTTGTTTTGTGGCGTAAAGCCGGTTTGAGTTGGTTGCCCCAAGGGCCATAAAGCCTCTCGGGCAACCAATTCAAACCAAAACGACGTTAATTTCAAAGACTATTAATTTGTATTATATCATATAATATGTCTATATGTCAATAGCTGAAATACCCCTTAAGATATAGCTTTTTAAGCAAAAAAAGTTCCAACATTGTCTTACTGTGGCAGAAAAGCCGATGAATATGTGTGGCGAGATTATGGTTGCCACGGTAAAAGACCCGTGGAAAAATCTGATTGGCCTCATCTATCCCGTTTGACGAAATGGGAGGTTGCCGTTACTATTGTGCCATGACATATAATCCGATATACATTTTTGTATGATAAACACTATTGGCATTATCGGTGGAGGCCAGCTTGGCAGAATGCTTACAGATGCGGCTCATCGTCTCGGTTTTAAAGTACTTATTCTTGATCCTGAGCCCAATTCTCCTGCCGGACAAGTCGCAGATGGACAAGTCGTAGGAGATTATAAAGACGAAAAAACAATTCTTGAGTTTTCAAAATCAGTTGACGTTATTACCTACGATATTGAAGGAGTGAGTGATCACGCTTTAGAATTACTTGAGCAGAGTGGATTTCAGGTTCATCCAACATCGAAAACACTTTCGATTATTCGAGATAAGTTCACACAAAAAAAACTTCTGAATTCGGTCGGCATCCCCGTTGCAGATTTTATGGAAGTATCGACACCAGCTGATGCAGAGAGAGCAGGTGAGACATTCGGCTACCCATATATCCTCAAGGCTCGTACGGGAGGATTTGATGGAAGAGGTAATGCGAAAATACATTCACCGAGCGATATTGAACCTATGTTTAGGGTGCTTGGCACAAATCTCTGCGCAGAAAAATTTATTCCTTTTGACAGGGAACTTGCAATTGTTGCGGCGAGAACGGTGCAAGGGGAGATTGCCGTTTTTCCTCTCGTGGAGACTGTCCACGAAGATCATATTTGTAAAATGACATTCACTCCGGCAAACGCGACGAATACTATTCGTGAAAAGGCGTCGTTGATTGCACAAAAAGTACTTGCTGCTTTTCTAGGTGCGGGTGTTTTTGCAATAGAATTGTTTTTGGTGGGGGATGATCTTCTTGTGAATGAGATTGCTCCTCGGGTGCACAACAGCGGACATTTTTCTATCGAGGCGTGTGTGACATCACAGTTTGAGCAGCACATACGAGCCATAACGGGGATGCCACTTGGTCCATCAGAAATGAAAGTTCCGTGTGCTGTCATGGTGAATATCCTTGGTACGCGTGATGGGATTTCGGAACCACGTGGCGTCGAAGAGGCGGAAAAAATTCCTGGTGTAACGGTGCATATCTATGGTAAATTACAGGTACAAAAAAAGCGAAAAATGGGACATATCACGGCAGTAGCAAGTACGAGAGAAGAAGCACAGCGGAACACAGAGAAAGCATTAGCGGCTATTACACTATGAGTAAAAGCAATCCAATCGTTGGAATTATTATGGGATCAGATTCAGACCTGCCAGTCATGAGTGGGGCAGTTGCAGTGCTCGAACAATTTGGCATCGAATACGAAGTATTAATCGTATCCGCCCATCGAACACCTGACTACATGTTTACGTATTCCAAAACTGCTTCGGAAAGAGGATTACAGATAATCATCGCTGGTGCTGGAGGCTCGGCTCACTTGCCTGGCATGTGCGCTTCGCTCACGTCTCTTCCTGTCATCGGTGTTCCTGTTCAGTCAAAAAATATGGACGGAATTGATTCTCTTCTTTCAATAGTCCAAATGCCACCTGGAGTCCCTGTTGCGACTGTCGGTATTGGTGATGCACAGAGTGCGGGGATTCTCGCAGTTGAAATGCTCGCACTCTCACGCGACGCGCTTACGACACA
The DNA here is from genome assembly GCA_037143195.1 of bacterium. Lineage (GTDB taxonomy): Bacteria > Patescibacteriota > Minisyncoccia > Phycocordibacterales > UBA9973 > CAITQP01. Next base: position 215,611 of record JBAWZD010000002.1, read on the forward strand.
ACTGAAACAGTATAAAAAATTACCCAATTAGGGGTTGCATCTCTCGCACAAGGCAGGCTCTTCAAAAATCTTGTCTTCGCGGGGGACTTCTTTTTCAAGAGCACATTTTTGACATTTTTTAATATATGCACGTGGAGATTCCGTTTCTTGTTTACAATGGCGACAAAGGAGCCGCCCCTTTGTACCGACAACCACGAAGCCAGGCGTACCGCAGTCGGGACATTCTGATTGAATATTTTTCACAAGATCTTCCGTTGCGTTTTGAATATTTTGCATGCGTGTAGGATTCATATGCGCGCGCATGTCTGTCTCAAGGTAGACTTTTTTCGCAAAGAAACCTCGGAGGAGCGTGTGCACTCTCTGTTCAAGCTCTTCTTGTGTTCGGATTCCTTTATAGAGGGGACGATTACTTTTTTCAGATTTTCGAACGATGAGACCATGCTCCGGAAATCCGATTTGTTTCGCGAAGGCCCTCGCTTCATCAATGCTCTTCACATATCGGCCAGAAATATTTGTATCCGAAGATCGGGAATGTCCTCGTATCTCTAGATTGTTTTTCTCATCAACGAGCAAGATAAGTTCAAGATTGGATGGAACAAATGGTATGTTTGGGTCTGATCCAAAGCTACCTTCGCTTGCGATGCCGAGGTCTGCTCCCATAGTCTTCATGGCTGTTTTGACTTTCAGTCGAGCTGCCTCGAGCTGAGTACCAGTCCTTTTCTTGTCTCGAGTAAATGTGCCAAATTGGTCGCTATTGAAGTCTTTCGGGACAATCACTTTTACGCCCAACTGCTTTTCAAGGATTGGTGCAATCACTTTTTCTTTTCCATGCATGGTCGCAAGCACCAAGATCCTACCAGTAAACATGTCCATAGACGCATTGTAGTAAAACACACACAAAAGCTCAATGGTGCTGACGGTCAGTATGTAATTTTTATATAATACATTTTTTGTTGTCGTCACCGAGATTCAAAATATAGCTATTGAAATTGCTCTTACGAAACTTCACCCCGAACACGATGAGGCGATTGGCCGAAGCAAAGATTTAGCTTCGGCCGCTGTGGTGTGGGCATTTGTATTTGGAATTATTAGTCTTGTCTTTGTGCTCTGCCATACATTGTAAAATATTTTAATTATTGGTATCAAAACAAAAAGCACCCATTGGGTGCTTTTTGTTTTGTATTTGAGGGTACTACGTACCCTTGGTACTTATTTGCGTGCGAGCTTTGGAAGTGTGAATGCTACGTAGACTGCTGAGAGTCCAACGAGAACATACACGATGCGAGCGAGTACTGACATGTCGCCAAATACTGCGCTGACAAGGTTGAAGTTGAAGGCTCCAACGAGACCCCAGTTCAAACCACCGACGACGACGAGCACGAGAGCAACCCAATCAAATGTTGTAAGATTTTTCATATTTACTTTCTACTAATTAATAATGTATATATTGTAGCATTCTTTTGTCGAAATGGGTGATGGATTTGATTTTGAGCTATAAAAAAACCAAAGCGCACTTTTTGAGTACGCCTTGGGTGAATGATGTCTGCGTATATTACGCGGGCCGTTGATAGAGGATGATGGTCTCTCCGTTAATATCTCCCGCAAAATCGCGGACGATTTGGAGGCGGTTTTCATTTACGTCGTCTTCCCATCGTTTGACGAATTCTTCTATCATCAGCGGTTTGAATCTATCCTCGTACAGCGTACGAGCCTCATTACTTGTAAATTCAAACATGTGTAGTCTAAAAATCGCCCCGCTATCATTTGCTGGAACCATTTTGTAGCTCACACTCTGGAAGCAGTCGGTTTTCCACATTTTTGGAAAGTGGTCTTCAGTGAACCACTGCTGAACATCGTTTTGTTTTTCCTTATCAAACGTAAGTAAAACACTGTAATTGAACCCTGTTAACACTATGCCCCTCCTCCTTTAGGGTGGCTTTTTGTTTAATCTTAAATTAACACAGAATAATATATATTCAAATACCACTGTTACGCTTGTGGCAGAGTCTCGGTACTGTATAATGCGGACGCGACAAGTCTTAAAAATAACAAGGATAAAAAGTATGAAAAAATATAGTAACGTGCTTTTAAAAATTGTGTTTAGTCTCATACTGCTCATCCCAATATTGGGAGCGGTGCATGTATTCCCAGCACCAACACAAGAGATGTATAACAACCCGCGATCATTTGCGTTCATTCAGATGCTCATGGATTCTGCTTCATACATAAATTATATTATGGCCTTTGTATTTGGTCTGTCTCTCGTACTCGTCTGGACCAAGCGCATGGCACTCGCTGCGCTTTTGGTGCTACCAATTACCGTTAATATTGTAGCCTTTCATGCGTTTCTTGATGGGGGATTGATTACTTCAGGAGCTATTCCTGGTGTCGTGTTTGCTGTACTAAACGGTTACTTTTTGTGGCAACAGCGAGCAGCGTATTCTCAACTATTTGCATATTGGAGCGATACGGATTAGATTGAAGAAAATCGTTTCTATGGCATTTAAACTAAAAAAGCACGATGTGCACATTACTTCACAGCATCCCCAAGTCATGATGACAGGGAAGAAGACATTGGACCACATCGATCCAGATAGTGGTCTCTCTACGATATATTACGACACCTTGCTCGGTGTCGTGACGATTGCAAAAAGCTGCAACGTGAAGGATTGTCGTAAGATTATTCGGGTCACGAAATGGAAGCCCGTTACCTATGGTGAAAGGTTCAAAAAATTTGGTAAGGTTGAGACCGATAAAAATCGTCTCAATATCCAACGGTTGGACCGAGAAGTATTTATTTTTTCGGAGCGACTTATCGGCGATCGGCTACGTAAGCTGACAATGAAAGAAATAAAATTATTTTTGAATTCGATTCAACAAATAATTGAACCAAACGGCACAAAATTTTTCCCAGAAGAAAGTAGTTGAGTTATAAACTCAACTACTTTTGCGTTTCCTCGCACTTTGAGTCGGGGGCAACCTAGAGAGTTTCCTTATGGAACGAATACCGCGCCATGATTAGCTTATCAATCACGAGTGACGGCACGATGCTGAGTATCTGAGTGAGGATGAGCATAAAGACGCCAATACGAATTGAAAGGAAGGAGACGGCCAATGCAAGGAGGTCACTTCCGATAGAGAAGCTCATGCGTGATTTGAAACGAAAGATGATGGCGTCTGTTGCGTTGGTGACCACAAGTGTTTGCTTGTCTGTCGCGTACCACCAATGGAGATATAGAATACTTGTACATACAATGAGGTTGAGTCCATAGAAAATGACGGCCAAAATGTCCGCTGGATATGTCGCAAGCAAGTCGGTGAAGAAAGGGACTAGAACGATGAACATGAAAAAGAAAATGTTTATCCAAAGAAACGTACGGTTCGAACGTTGGATCCAATTGTATTGATTGTGGTGTGCGACCCACAAGACTCCGAGACCGATGAATGAGAGGACATAGATAATGAATTGCGGAATGAGTCCGACCAGTACGTGTCCGGCTGTACCGAGGGGTTCAGTCGTCGTCGGTAGACGAAAGTTCAACACGAGGAGTGTCATCGCAAAGGCGAAAATACTATCACCAAGCGCTTGAATTCGGTCCGTGGTCAATCCTGCCGATTGGATAAGTTGTTGGGTGTCGTCGCTTGTTTGGGTTTTGTTTTTCCACATTTTTCTAGTATACGGGTGCTATACTTTGATTGCAATGAAAGCAATTGAGGAAAAAAGAATATTTGTTGTCTACGAGCTCGGACTCGTGTTGAAGGCAGTGCAGGCTTTTTTGGAGATTGTTGCCGGCGTGCTTTTTTATTTCATCAACACAAATTCCATCACGACGTTTGTGCTTACTGTTGCACACGGTGAGCTCACGGAAACTCCGAGAGACTTTTTGTCGAATTTGCTTGCGAACGGTGTGACTCAGCTCAGTACTGCAAGCAAATTTTTTATTGTATTTTATTTACTGTCTCACGGCATCATCAAACTCGGCATCATCATCGGGCTCTATCTCAAGAAAAAATGGGCGTTTCCCGTGGCTCTCATCGGGTTTGGGGGACTGCTCCTGTATGAAGTATATTGCGTGATTGTGAGCTACTCACTATCACTCTCGCTATTCATCCTGATGGATATCGTCATTTTGTGGCTCGTCGTGCGTGAGCACTATGTTCCAAAACGATACCTCAATTAAAAAGAGTTTTTTATGTTGTTACGTGATTTGGTATACTTATAAGTATGACTAATGAAAATCCTCAGAAGCTATGGCGAGGGCATAAGTATGTCGCGTCTCCAAGTGAATTGAATGCTGAACATCCTCCGTTCAAAATGGATTCAACTCTGGACGTTGATGAAGGTATGCTTGGCGATGTTGAGGCAGAAGACTCCTTACACCGAGAAATAAAAAATATTGAAGCAGAAGTTTCTCCCGAAGAAATCGATTCTATCCATGATGAAATTCACAAGGAGCATTTTAAGCGTTTTCAAAAAGACACGACTCTCGGCAAAGATGACGATGGTTATGAAAAAGTCGAATTAGCCAAAAAGAAACGCTGGGCTGAATTGGTCGAGGCGGACAAGATCAAGCTCGATACTGAAGAAATTTTTAACGACAATCAAAAACCAAAATCGCTTGGGCAGTGGGATTCTCTTGATGAGAATGACAAAAAAGGATTTTTTGAGGCAAAAAAAGTACAAGATATCCTCAATGTGCTAAAAGGCAAAACGGTAGTGCAACGATGGTTTCGTGGAGGAAATAAAAATAAATAGTGCAATAGAGAAAACAGCACGACCGATGGGGCGTGCTGTTTTGTGATAATTCGTTGGTGTTCACTGAATGAGAAGAGTGATTTTCTTGTACACCATTTCGATTTTTTTTCTAATAGAAATCTCCGGATTGTAGAGGTTGTCTAGAAGCATAACATCAGCAGTTGATGTCGTGGGCGTTAGTCCCGACTGGAGCAAAACGGATAGCTCAATGTCTACTTGGAAACCTTTTTTTGAGATTTGCGCTGATTGTTTCGTGGCGCATGACGAAGTGATTAATCCAAGGTCGACGATGAGTTGAAATACATTTGCGGAAGGGTTTAATTTTACATGGAAAATAATTTCACCTTCCGGAATGATTCGTTGCTTCTCAGCAATGACAGCCTTTCTCATCAAAGCTTTCGATTCTTTTGATGAATAATATTGAGACAGTATGCTCACTGCCTTCATTTGTGCGACAACGAGGTCTCGCACTTCAGTTTCGAGAGCTCCATTCTGCTCGAGGAGCCCCTTTAGTTTTTCAACGTACTTCATATTTTTTTGGTTTTGAAAGAATTAAAAAATCGGCCTCAAGGGCCGATGTTTGAACTTGTTGTGAAGTGGAACTAAATACAAGCATCGGCCATTGAAGAGTGGTCGTTCTGCTGCTGCATACTAGTAGCGCGTGTGTATTTCATTCCTAACCGACTATAGCATATAATAGGTCTTCAAATCAAAAAATATGAAAAAAATTATTGCCAAACTGAAGAATGACCAGAACGTAACGGTATTTCCGGATGCAGAGATCGAGGGACTCAAAGATGTCTACAAAATCCCAAAAATAACGCTTGCCATACCATTTGAAGTGGATACCCGAGCGCTCGCAGAAGGTGAGTGGTATTTTGTCGTGCTCACCGAAGAAGAAAAAGAAGAGATGCTCGGCGGATATGTATCCGAAAGTAGCGGTGCTTTGCTTGATATGATTAGTCCGGATCATTACACCGAAATCAAAGCACTGTACGCCGTCGCTGGAGCTGAAATTTTGTTTACCAAAGTCACATCGCGTCAGGTTGCGCGCGCCCAAAAATATATTGCGTTCAACGAGAAGCCTGAGCTTGTTCAGCAAGGTAATACGCTCGTGCTCACGGGCCAAGTCGATGCGTATTGGAATGGATCACTGCTCTATTTCAAAAAATTCACATTCATTCGTTCGCTCTTCCCAGGGATTCACAAAATGTACAAACAAATCACAGAAGAAGGTACGAATGCATTTCTCTCAAGTCCAATGTTCGAATTGCAGTCTGAAATGAGTAGCGATGTCATTGGACTCGGGAACAGGCGCAAGATTGTGTCGATTGTTTTGGACAAGACGATCGATCTCAATGATCCAATGACCTATGGCAAATATCTCACTTACGCGATGCAGTATGATTTGGGTCTTGAGATTGAGAGCGGGAAGATTGCGCTCGTCAACAACACTGATATCGGCAAAGTCATCAGTCTTCTCAGTGAGAAATTCTATACTACAGAAGTCACCGGTGAAAAACGTGAAATCCGTACGAGTCGCAAATTGGCCCCAGTTAAGAAAAAACAAGGAAAATAGTATACTTACAATCATATGATTTCAATCAATATTGTTGCAGTGGTGGTGTCTGCGGTTGTCGCCTTTGTGCTCGGATTTTTGTTTCATGGTCCGCTTCTTGGAAAATTGTGGATGAAGCTTGCGAACATTCACCCAACGGGAAACGAAAAATTGTCAGACATGGTCCCGCAAATGGTGGGGAATATAGTTTCAAATATTGTTACTGCTTTTGTTCTCGCAATTATGTATCGATTTGTTGCGACATCGCCACTTTCTGGTGGACCAGGTGCATGGACGGGGGTAGTGTCTGCGCTTTGGGTTTGGATTGGCTTCTTGGTGACATCAAGTTCGATCGAGGTGCTTTGGATGGGTCGTAGCGTCAAGTTGTGGCTCTTTGAGGTTGGTTGTTCTCTTGTGGTCATGGTTACCATGGGAGCAATTATCGGTAGTTGGTAGTAGAATACCAAGTATGGAGAAAGCACTCGACCCGAATATCTACTGTACGCTCTATCTCATTCGTCACGGTGAGACTGAGTGGAATGTGAAGCAGTTGATACAAGGTCACGCAGATTCTCCGCTGACAGCGCTCGGAATCGAACAGGTGACAGAGAGGGCGAATGCGCTTGCCGATGTTCATTTTGATGCTATTTTTTCGTCTGATTCTGCACGAGCAGTTCAGACAGCTCAGATTATAAAATTGGATAGAGAGATTGTCGTGCAAGCGTCACACCTTTTGCGTGAGCGAAGTCATGGTCAATACGAGGGACTTCATTATGATGAGTATCGCGAACGACTCAAAGACAAACTTGCCGAACGTGATCGACTGCCACTTGATGAACAAGAAACATGCAAGATCGACGACATAGAAAGTGACGATGAGCTCATGTCGCGTGTCATTCTACAACTTCGTGAGATTGCGCTTGCGTATCCTTCGAAAACTGTGGCTGTCGTGACGCACGGCGGATGCCTGTATGCGCTCCTCGTTCGTCTTGGCTACGCAAAACGTAACGAGCTTACGTGGTCGTCGATCAAAAACGCTGCGTGTGTCACCGTCCGTTCTGACGGAGTAAATTTTTTTGTAGGGGATATGTGGGGCGTGCACAAAATATAATCACATGATGACATTTATAAAAAAAGAAATTGTTTTTTTATTGTCGAATCAGTATTGATGCTCGGTATGATGATTAAAACACCTAAGCAGGTACTTATTATAGGAGGTTCAGGATTCATCGGCACAAAGCTTGCCGATGCGTTGCTTGAGCGTGGCAGTCACGTCGTGATTGCTGATTTGGTTCCGCCGCGCGTGATTGACCCGCGTGTTATTTTTCATAAGGTAAACTTCATTGAAGACACGATTGATCCGAGTATTTTTGAAGGATGCGATGCCGTCATCAATCTTGCCGGAGCTCCAATCAGCAAGCGCTGGACTCGCGAGTACAAAAAGGTGATGTACGCGAGCCGCATCATGACGACGCGAAAGATTGTTGCGTTGCTAGGCCAACTTGAAACGAAACCACACGTCCTCGTGAATGCATCAGCGTCTGGATTCTACGGCGATTGCAAAGAAGTGTTGCTTAGCGAAGACCATGTATGCGGAGCGGATTTTTTGGCGGAACTGTGTCGCGATTGGGAAGCGGAAGCTCTGAAAGCGGAATCTTTTGGGGTGCGTGTCGTCTGCGTGAGAACGGCCAACGTGCTTGGTCCAGGTGGACTCCTCACGACACTCACACCGCTCTTCAAAAAAGGACTGGGTGGATATTTTGGTAGTGGCGCACAGCGCATGCCGTGGATACATTGGAGAGATATTGTTCGTGTGTATTTGTTTGCACTCGATAGGGAGATTGCGGGTCCAGTGAATGTTGGCGCAGGAAATACGCCCACGCAAAAAGAATTGTTTCGGGCATTACAAAAATCAATCCACGCACCATTTCTGTGGCGGATTCCATATTTCGTTGCACGTATCGTGATTGGAGAATTTGCAGAGGCGCTCGTCGGAAGTCAGAATACTGATTCACAAAAATTGCGCGATGCTGGATTCGTCCATGAATTTTCAAATAGCGATCAAGCACTAGATGATATTGTTCGTGCATCGAGCTCATAGCTCGGGGAAGTGATACTCCTTATTCAGATCACAATCTTTGATTCTGATCTAGATAAGGAGGGTGATAAATCACCCTCAACTTCTTAAACTTTTTGTGCTAGCCATGAAGTGATGTCAATATGAAACGTATTGACGTGTTTGGTCGCCTTCAAACTGCCCTTAGGACAATTGAAAGTCTTCACGAACACTTCCTCAGCCTCTTGAGAAAGTGTTTCATAGTTACTCCCAACCTTGAGAGTCACTTTGAACGTTCCTGGCTTTGATTGTGAATGTGTAGCACATATACAATCTTTGGCTGAAAATGCCTGTTCAACCTTTTCTTTGGCGATTCTGAGACGATACCGCTGATCTACTTCTAACGTATATTGCATTGTGTCCCCTTTTTTGGTTTTAAATTTTCGGGTTAATTATATTAAAGCATTTTAATTCAATATTGTCAAATTCTGTATATCGTGTATACTCGTATGTATGATATATATCGACGTGCGAACGAAGGGGGAGCATGATATGGGTTCAGTTGCCGGAGCGATCCACCATGACATTATGGAAATGATGCAAGGGGTATTTCCTGACGTCCCGAAGGACACGGAGATAACGCTTTTTTGTGAGTCAGGCAATCGTTCGATGATGGCGTGCTCACTCATGGAACAGGCCGGATTCACTCACGTGACAGACGGAGGAAGTATTGAAAACTTCCGCGCATAAGACACAAAACCCTTCTCGCTATTGCTTTTTGGACGATAAACCACTAAGCTCGAGGGACACTACTAATATAACCTATTGAAGTTTTATGAAAGATTTTCGAAGACCAAGCGGACAAGGACGTGATCGTGACGGAGGACAAGGATTTGGTGGCGGATACAACAAGTATTCGAGCAATCGCGATAGTGGCGAACGTGGCGAGCGCCGTGAGGTGCTTCATCGTGCCGTGTGTTCAGAATGTAACAATACCTGTGAAGTGCCATTCCGTCCAAACGGATCGAAGCCGGTGTATTGTAAGGATTGTTTCGGAAAGAAAAAGGGAGCATATCCAAGTAACAATGAAAAACCTGCGTTTGCTCCACGCGCTGAACACACACAAGCACCGCGTCCACAAACTCAGGCTCCAGACGGCCGTATCGACAAGCTCGTCTCAGAGATGAACGCAGTACACGCGAAACTTGAGCGCATCATCAAAATGATTGAGAATAATTCTTCAGTACGTTCTGTCGAATCTGTTGTTGTTCCTGCTATGAAAAAGGCATACGACGCAGTCGAGAAAATTGTTGAGAAAGCTCCAGTAAAAAGTATCGAAAAAAACGCAGTCAAAGCTCCAGCAAAAAAGAAAGCTGTCGTTGTTGTAAAAAAGCCAGTTGCAAAAAGTGCTCCAAAGGCAAAACCGATCACAAAGAAAAAGAAATAATAGGTACGAGCTACGCTCTGCCGTACGCATCACTGATGCGGAAGATATCTCCCTCGTCGAATTCGCCGAGGGAGATTTCTAAAAATTCGACATCGTCAGTGGGTGCACTGATGCGATGTGTTTGTTTGCGTTGAATAGTAAATTCGTCACCTTTGTGTGCGGTTGTTTTTGTATCCCCAATTTCAACGATCGGGGTGCCACTTACGATATGCCAAAATTCTTCGCGATGGTTGTGATATTGCAGACTCAGTACGCCACCTTTTTTGACGGAGATTATTTTTATCGTTGCGGGTGTGTTTTGTGTAAACAGGCGAAACATACCCCATGGTCGTTCAGTATTTTCTGGATGTAGTTGCATATGATTATTCTCCACTTAAGATATCGTTGATAATTCGTTTTGTTTCTTCGGGTCCGGATGTTTCGCGCGTGTGTGAACCAAGCCGGTGTACTGATGCGTCATTGCCACCTTCGAAGAGGGCATCGCCGATGTAGAGGAGCTCCTGTGGGAGAATGGTGAGATGATTCATGAGGCGTTCAAGACCAGAGGCTTTGTCGATGCCTTGCTTGGTGATGTCTATCGAGGTGCTTCCGCCGATGCGAACGGAGAATTCGGGAAGGCGGGCACGAAGCGCGAGCGCGATGCGCTCGCGCTTCGCATGGTCTGGATCCCAACCTTCCTTGAGTGCAAGCGGTGCCTCGCTCCCAAATGCCGAAAAAGTAATCTGTGAATCTCTGTCCTCAATCAAAATTCCGTGTACTGTTTCTGGGTATACAAATCCTGTTTCACTGAGAGCCTCGTCAAATGCCTGAAAGATTTTTTTCTTTTCGTCGCTCGTGAGTACGCTTGTGTGGAGTGTGTTCCACGTATCGCCATATTCATACAGACTCGCGCCATTGGTCGAGATGATATGGACACGTCCCGCGTGATCCCTTCGTGGAGTGAATGTCGAGAGAAATTGCTTTTCAAATTGTTGAAATGCTGCACCTGACACTATTGCCACATGCATCTCATCGAGCAGACGAGTCAGTAAGTCTGCCATTTCCGGAGTCAATCGAGATTTGCTCTCGGCGAGTGTTCCGTCGAGATCAAAGGCGATGAGTTTCAAATTCTTTTTTGATGCAGGGATTTTCATACCGTCTGATTATGCTTTTTCTTCATATGCCTTCAGAAGCTCTGAAGAACTGCGGAGTTTGCCTCCGCCGACATTGAATACCATTTCTACACCGAGTTCTCGACAGACAGCTGATTCAGGAATGTCTTTCTCATCTTTGCGGTCACCACCGTTGGCGAAGATTGCGGGCTTGTACAATGCAATGGCTTCGCTCACATCAGAAAGCTTGCTTTCAAGGACATACACATGGTCGACGCAGGAGAACCCACGAATGATTTCAGCGCGGTCAGCTGAGGACATGAATTTGCGACCTTTCTTGCGCATCAACCAATCATCACAATTGATGACGACGAGCAATTCGTCGCCGAGCGCCTTGGCTTCTTGAAACATGCGCAAATGTCCGACATGGATTGGGTCGAATCCACCGCTTACCATGACGAGTTTTTTCGAGTTTGGTTTCATAGTTGTTGTAAAAATCGTTCAATATATCCGAGGACTACTTCGGGATTGTCATCCATTACGTGCGTGCCGTTTTCAGAGAGGATAATGTCAGTGTGTGCATTCGTGCATTTGTTTGCGTATTCGGTAAGGACGCGATAATCGGCAACGCTGTCTTGCTTGCTCTGAACAAAGAGAACATGCGTGGTGATTTTCTCAAGTCCCTGCAAGAAACGATTCTGCATATAGTCGACAGCCATGCGAAGTGCTCCAATTGGGAACATACGACGACTTTTCTTTTTTTCGAGTGGACGATAGAGCGGGTAGATGATTGGCGCAATGTACGAACCAAGACGAATGAGTCGAGGATAGCGGAGTCGAAATGGTGTTCCAATGCTCACGATACCGTCGAGATCGTGGTGGGTCTTTTCATGCTCGAGGAGCATCGCTCCGCCAAGACTAATACCGACGCCGACGACTTTTTGGTGTGTTGTTTTTGCATCGCGGATTATTGCTTCGATCGATGTAAGTGCATTGGGAATGGTGATCTTTGAAAAATCGTCCGAAGGAACAGCTCCAAAGAAATTCGTGCTCACAGCCTGATAGCCACGTTCGGTGAGGAGCGTCTTTAGTTTTTGTACTGGTACATCATCAGGCGCAAACCCGGGGAGTAGTACGAAGCAGATATTTTTGGGAGGAATATGCATACGTTTGAATATTAGGGTAATGCTTCTTGGGTTCCTGTGTGAAAGATTGAGAGGTCTTTTGCAAAGAAGATTGTCGCAAGGCGGAAGATCGTGTAGGTGATATAGAATGCACCAAGAACATCAATGGAATAATGGTAGTGTCCAAGGAGAACGACGATTCCAAAGAAGATAGAGCAAAAGATAAAGAAGTAACGAAGCCATGGACGGTCCCAACAGATAAGAGCCATGAGAAAGGGGAAGCCGGTATGAGCTGAGAAGAATAAATCAGCGGCAAATGTGTATTGTTGGATGAGCCACGGAATGTTTTGGTTGACGGGAACGAATGGTCCAAGATGTGTCAGCGAAATAAATACTGCACGAGTTACAATGAAGAGTGAGATTGCTTTCAGTGTAAACGGGAGACGCTTTGGTTCGTAGATTGAGAGATACGAAAAGAAGAGCCACATGAGTACCGGTGCGTAGGTGAAGATGATTGCAACATTGAATACCGGCACGTTACTGAGTACGATATCCGTGACCGTGCTACTTGCGTGCGTCGTAGCATAACGACTCGCGTAGAAATTGATGACGAGGCTCACGATGAGCATAACGATCCCAAGTGCGAGCGATGTTTGGAAATATCTACTTCGAATGTCGTTTTTGTTTTTATGAATCCAATTTTTCATACTACTTTTGTGTCACACGTGTATAGATTGTTTCAAACGCACCGATTGTCGATTTGATTCCGTGAGGATTGATGATCTCAAGACTTTTTGCACCCATCTGTGCACGGAGTTTTTCATTCGTGAAGAGGAGCGTAATTTTTTCTGCGATCGTCGTGTAGTCTGCAGGTTCAAAGAGAAAACCATTTTCTCCGTCGTGCACGAGTTCGGGAAGGGCGAGTGCGTTGACTGCAATGATCGGGAGGCCTGAAGCCATTGCTTCCATCACGACGATACATTGGAGCTCTACCATGCAGGCAATCGTGAAGCACGTACTTGTTGCATAGAGTGCTGGTAGATCTTCGTCAGGGACAAATCCGAGGAACGTGACGCGGTCGAGGATCTCGAGTTTTGCGGCAAGCTTTTGCAGACGAACTTGTTCTTGGCCCTTGCCGGCGATTGCAAAGTGAAGGCTTACGTTTTTGGGAACGAGTTTGATTGCGTGCAAAATATGGTCAACATTTTTTTCTTTGTCGAGACGGCCAACATACAGGAGGAGAGGTTTGTTTGGTAAACCATATTTTGCGCGAATCGATTCGTCTTTGTTGCTTGGGTTGAATCGAGTGAGGTCGATACCACAGGAGATAGCATGGACTTCTTGTGAAAATCCGTTTTTGCGAACAAGATTCGCGGCGCTTTCAGTTGGTGTTGTGACTGCGCTGAGTGGGTCAAAGACTTTGCGGAAATCACCCCATGCAAAATCCATCACCATTTTTTCGAGCTTTTTAGGGAGGTGGAGATAGTGAACAAGATTCTCTGGCATGAAATGGTTTGTGCCAACAATCGGAGTATTCTTATTGTGTGTTTTTACCCCTTTGATGACTTTTTTTGAAACGGCGAAATGTCCTTGGAGGTGCACAACATCAGGATTGAATTCTTTGATCGTTTGCGTGATACGGCCTTGGATGAGGACGGGAATGACAACACGGAATCCAAACGACATGACAGGGATTGAAGGTACGCCGAACATTCTGACTCCATTAAAATTTGCGTTTTCAAATCCAAACTTTGTTGCTGGTGCAATCACGAGTACGTCATGACCTTGTTCTTTGAGATAGTAGGCGAGACGCTGAGTGAAGTATGATGCGCCGTTGACGTGCGGGTAATAGGTGTCTGAAGAAATAAGTATTTTCATCGAATTCGAGTTTTAAATTTGATAATAAGAAAAACGATAAGCGTGATACCGACGACGGCAGTTATGATTCCAAAATAGCCGAGGTATGTGTTGAGTTGTTGATATGCATGACCGAACAGTATGCCAAGGAGGAGGAATACTGCAGATTGAATGAGGGAAATGCCAAGACAAGTGAAAAAGAATTTTTTGTATGAGATGTGCAGGCTTCCAGCTGCGACGAGTCCCGAGATGCCAACACCATGTACAATCTTCGACATCACAAGCGCTTTGTGATGATGGGTAGTGAAATATTCACGCGCTTCATCGAGCTTTTGCTGGTTGATTGATTTTCCAAAGAAGCGATGCACGACACTTCGACTGCCTCGTCCAAACCAATAGAGGAATGAATCACCGATCGCATCGCCTGCGACAACGAGACCGTACACTATAAATGGGTTAAAGATATGTGTGGTAACAAAGAAACCGGCAATAATAGTAATGATAGGTCCTTCGATAATCGCAAGTGGAAATATGAAGACATACCTATACGAGAGAAGTAACGAAAGTATTTTCGACATGGTAAACATGGCTACCAGTATGCCCGAATGAATATGAAAATAAGATGAAGAATACGATATGGACGTCGTCATGTTCCGTGGTAGTATCGAGGAATGAAGATCTTGGTCGTCGAAGATGAGCCGAAACTCGCACTGTCGATACAAAAAGGCCTTATGCAAGAAGGGTATGTTGTCGATGTGCTTGGAGATGGTCTTCACGCACTCCATCGAATCAAAGAGAACTCTCACGGATATGATCTTGTGATTCTTGACTTGATGCTTCCAAACAAAGATGGGCTCGCGGTATGTCGAGAGGTGCGAGCAGCACGTATTTTTATACCACTATTGATGCTCACGGCACGAGATACGAAGAGTGATGTTGTAGTTGGGCTTGATGCTGGTGCGGATGATTATCTGATTAAACCGTTTTCTTTTGAAGAGTTGCTCGCGCGCATACGCTCGCTCGCTCGTCGCCCAATCCAATTTGAGTCCGAACAATTAGAATCTCGAGGGCTCGTGATGAACACAAAGACTCGTGTGGTGCTACAAAATGGAGAAGAAATTGCACTCACATTTAAAGAATTCGCACTCCTTGAATTCTTGATGAAGCACAGAGGGCAGGTTGTCACACGCGAAGAACTACTCGAACATGTCTGGGACTTTGCATTTGATTCGTTTAGTAACGTGGTCGATGTTCATATTAAAAACCTTCGAAAAAAAATAAACACACATGAAGAAATTTTGGAAACAGTGCGTGGGGTGGGGTACCGCTTATTGGCGTAATATTTTTCTCCGTACTCGAATCGTCCTTACGATGTATTACGTGCTCGTGGTGACCGTCATCATGTCGGTGTTTAGTACATTTTTGTATCTTGCACTCGAAAAAAATTTGCAGGATTCGATGGGTGAACTGCCTATTGTTGCGGTCTCAACACGACACTTGCTCCACATGGCACGCGAACATTTGGCGCATACTATTATTACGGTCGACGGGCTGACTCTTATCATTGTCGCGGTGTTGTGTTATCTGCTCGCGGGGTGGACACTTCGTCCAATCAAACGAGCACTTGATGACCAGCGTGCCTTTAGTGCCGATGCTTCACATGAATTGCGCACGCCACTCGCAGTCATCCAAAGCGAATCTGAAGTTTTGCTTCGGACCGCTTCACCAACGATTGATGAGTATCGTCACGTTGTAAAGAGTGCGCTCGAGGAAGTCATGCGAATGAAGAAGATCGTTGATGGTCTGCTTGTTCTCGCTCGTTCCGAACAAATCACGAGCGGACGATTCCAGCCTGTCGATCTTGGTCGTTTGCTCGATGATATTGTTGGTACCTTCGCTCCAATCGCGATTGCGCGCACTGTCATACTCTCAAGTCACAATATACAAGAGACCGTGATGGTGAAGGGGCATGAGACAAAATTGAGGCATGCGTTTGGAAATGTTCTCAAAAACGCGCTTGATTTTACTCCTTCCGGAAAATCAGTGATTGTCCGTCTTCTGACACAAGGGAATCGCGCCGTCGTAGAGATTGTTGATACAGGGTCAGGGATTACAAACGAGGATCTGCCTCATGTATTTGAGCGATTCTATAAATCAAACGGACCACGCGAAGAACGGAATGGGACAGGGCTCGGGCTTGCGATCACAAAAGAAATTGTTGAAAACCATAACGGCACTGTGTCTATCACGAGTACACTTGGTGAAGGCACGTGCGTTGTGTTTGATTTTCCGCTCATGTAACATAAATGTATATGGATACTTCATCTACGATAATTGATTTAACACATACGATCTCGTCCAAGACACCGACGTTCGATGGCGGATGTGGATTCTATCTTTCGACTACGGTCGATTATCACGAGTGTACAGAACCGAATTTGTTTCGAGTGCAAAAGATTGATATGCGTGCAGGTATTGGTACGCATATTGATGCGCCAGCGCATTGTATCGAAGGTGGTGAGACAATTGAATCACTCAAGCTTGAGAATCTCGTGACTGCATGTGTGATGATCGCTGTTGATACGGGTGGCGAAGAAACATTTCGAATCCTTCCTGAGATCGTAGAAGCATTTGAAAAAACGCACGGACAAATTGCATCAAATTCATTTGTTATTTTTTATACAGGGTGGGACAAGTACTGGGACACCGCAGAAAAATATTTGAATGATCACAAATCACCGAGTATCGATGTTCGCACGGCCGAGCTTTTACTTGCTCGAAATGTCTCAGGAATTGGCATTGATACATTGTCCGCGGATAGCGGAGCAGAAGATTTTCCCGTGCACCGTGCAGTGCTTGGTGCAGGGAAGTATCTCGTAGAAAATATTGCGAATGCATCAAAACTTCCGTCGGTTGGTGCGCAGAGTATCGTGCTTCCGATGAAAATACAGGATGCAACAGAATCACCAGTGCGTCTGATTGCGCTCGTTCCGTCAAAAATCTAGTCGAGCATCGTGTGGTATACTAGGTGAATTATGACAACACAACGCGACCCAATCGTACACACAGAAATTCACGCGACGACTATCAACTCAAAGCTGAATTGGTTGCGCGCTGCGGTTCTCGGAGCGAATGACGGAATCGTTTCTGTCTCATCTGTTGTTGTGGGTGTTGCGGGTGCGACAAACACGACCGGATTTATTTTGACTGCAGGTGTGGCGAGTCTCGTTGCCGGAGCACTTTCGATGGCTGTTGGTGAATATGTGTCCGTCAGTACACAGCGCGATACCGAACGTGCACTTCTTGAAAAAGAGCGTTGGGAATTGGTGAATGAACCAGAAGCTGAACAACAAGAACTTGCGACGATTTACCAGCAAAAGGGTTTGTCAGAAAAGACAGCTCAGCTCGTAGCGCAAGAATTGACTGATCACGATGCGTTTGCTGCACACGTCGACGCAGAACTCGGACTCGACCCAGATGATCTCACGAACCCATGGCATGCAGCGTATGCTTCTGGTGCGGCGTTTTTCTGTGGAGCGATTATTCCACTTCTTGCAATTGTATTACCACCCGCATCAATTCGTATTCCGGTCACATTCGGCGCAGTCATTATTGCCCTTATAATCACGGGAGGATTGAGTGCTCATGCAGGAGGTGCAAGCAAGCGCAAAGCGACACTTCGCGTTGTTGGAGGAGGATTGATTGCGATGCTTGTAACATTCGGAATCGGAAAATTGTTCGGCGTTGCGGGAATATAATCGCTAGTGAGTGATTCCAGGAATAATAAAGAAACCGTACAATACGGCGCAGAAATTGAGTGCTGCGTGTGAGAGGATAATGAGTGGCAAACTTGGGTAACGAAGATACATCACGGCAAACCCAATACCACCAACGAACGCGACTGGCAACCCGACCATCGGGTTTGGAAATATTGTATGCAAGAAAACGAAGATGAGTGTATTGGTAATGACAATCATCGGTACATTGCGTGAGAGTTTGCCGAGTGCCGGAATGAGATACCCACGATACGCAACTTCTTGAAAGAACGATACGACAAAAAAGAGATAGAGGAAATGACTGTGCGTCCACCAACGTTTGATCTCTTCATTTTTAATAATATATTCACCGAATCCAATCAGGAGGAGCATCATGATGATGGTGAATGCGAGATAGGGGAGGAAGTATTTTTTTAGAGTGCTTCTTTCCAAGAAAAACATACTTGGCGTCCATTTTTCATACACCAGAATCCCCGTGAAGAGTGTCACCATACCGACAAGTACAAATACTCGATCAGTAATCGGGATAATCTTTGCGTAAATGAGAGCGACTGGGATGATAAAAACAAGCACGATTTGAATGAAAATTTCTATTCGGCTTGTTTCGATGCGACGAATCGCATGACTGACGCTTCTATGCATATCGATTTTAGTATATCATGGTGCGTATTCAATATGACAGAGTCACCAAAGCTTAAAACATATGTATTTCACGTTCACGGAATGCACTGCCATTCATGTGTTCTTTTGACAGAAAGGGAGCTTGGTTCTCTCTCATCAGTTTCAAACATTAAGACAAGCCTGAAGGAACGGACCATCACGGTACACGCTGTGTCTTCTCTGGACGTAGAATCTATTTTGGAAGAATGTAATGAAAAACTTCGTTCGTATGGATACTCACTTTCGCTTCAGAAGGAACGTATCAAACAAAAGTTTTCAGAATTCATCGTGGCCATTCCCGTTGCAATTGGTTTTATTGCCTTGTTTCTTTTTTTACAAAAGATTGGATTGTTTCATTTTGGCACGACTGGAACAGTGACTTATGGTAGTGCTTTTATTATTGGACTCGTTGCCTCTGTTTCGACGTGCATGGCAATTGTCGGTGGTTTGGTGCTTTCACTTGGAGCGACGGTTGCAAAAGAAGGAAGGTCAATGCGTCCGCAAATACTTTTCCATAGTGGACGCATCCTCTCGTTTTTTGTTTTCGGAGGTCTGATTGGAATGCTTGGTGAAATTTTTAGCATTGGAACGACTGCAACACTGTTTTTGAGTTTTCTTACTGGGTTTGTCATGCTCATTCTGGGCATCAATTTGCTCCATGTCTTTCATTGGTCCAAACGATTACAGTTTGTCATGCCAAAAGCATTATCTAAGCATGCATTCGGAATGACACAATTGAATCACACCTTTACACCGTTTCTTATTGGTGTCGCGACGTTCTTCTTGCCATGTGGTTTTACTCAGGCAATGCAAGTATATACTTTGACGGCCGGAGGATTTCTCCATGGCGGACTCATTATGGGTGCGTTTGCGCTCGGAACACTTCCCGTACTTGCAGGTATCTCCCTGAGTTCGTTTTCGATTACGAATAGCCGGCACTCGGGAATGTTTTTTAAAACGGTTGGAATTGTTGTTATCTTTTTTGCATTGTTCACGTTGAGCAGTAGTCTTGCACTTACTGGTATTTCTGTGCCAACACTATCGTATTCTCGAGGGGCAAGTCTTGTGAAAAAAAATGTATATATTGTAGATGGAGTACAGGTAATTGCAATAAAAGCGGGTGAGGGGTATTCTCCAAGTACGACTATTGCAAAGGCTGGTATTCCAACTATTGTTCGATTTACTACGAATGGGTCACTTGATTGTTCGTCGTCTGTTCGGATTCCGAGTTTGAATATGTCTCGTTTTTTGAATCTCAATGGCACGACAGATGTTGATCTTGGAATACCGAAAGTTGGGTTACTTGGAGGAATGTGTGGTATGGGAATGTTTCCGTTCTCGATTGATTTTAAATAAGGTGTAGAATGATAAACAGTATATGTATACAAAAATAATTAAGCCGATTTTGTTCCGTTTTGATCCTGAGCATGTGCATGATTTCTTTGTCGCGACGGGGCGAGTGCTTGGGGCGACCGCGCTCACGCGCGGTCTTGTCAGCATGTTTTGTCGCTACGAAAATCCAATGCTCGAGACAACGGTCTCGGGGATTCACTTCAAAAACCCCATCGGCCTCGCGGCTGGATTCGACAAGGACGTGCAGCTCACGAGTGTCATGCCCGCAGTTGGCTTCGGATATATGGAAGTCGGTGCGGTGACGCGCCACCCGTATGAAGGCAACAAAGGTCTTCGTCTCGCACGGTTACCCGCGGATCAATCACTCATTGTGTACTACGGACTCAAAAATATTGGTGCCGTTGAGATCGAAAAGAAACTCAAGAAACTTTCGTTTTCATTTCCCGTTGGACTCAATATCGCCAAGACAAATCGCGCAGACATTATGGGAGAGAAGTCCGTCGAAGATTATGTCGAGACATATCGTATGCTTGGCAAGTATTTCGCGTATGTGACGATCAACGTCTCATGCCCGAATGCGCAAGACGGATGTACGTTTCAAGATCCTGCCATGCTCGACGACTTGCTCGGCGCATATGCCAAAGAGGAAAAAGTGTGTCCAATCTTTCTCAAAATTTCGAGTCATTTGAGTGAGCAAGAGATCGATGCCATTCTCGCCGTCGTAGAAAAGTATTCATTCATCGATGGATTCATCACCGGCAATCTTTCAAAGCGTCGCGATATTCTTGATTTGAAATCAGACAAGGCGCGTTTGGATTTGATTCCTGCGGGTGGAATTTCTGGCAAGCCAGTGCAAGAACTCACCACAAACGAGATTCGATATATCTACCAGAAGACAAAAGGGAAGTATGTCATCATCGGTCTTGGTGGC
Source organism: bacterium (assembly GCA_037143195.1). Classification (GTDB taxonomy): domain Bacteria; phylum Patescibacteriota; class Minisyncoccia; order Phycocordibacterales; family UBA9973; genus CAITQP01. The sequence goes on from JBAWZD010000002.1 coordinate 236,220, forward strand.
GTCTTCACCGCCGAAGATGCATATGAAAAGATAAAAGCTGGAGCATCGCTCGTGCAAATCATCACTGGCCTCATTTACGGCGGTCCAACAACAGTAAAAGACATCAACAAAGGTCTCGTCGCGCTCTTGAAACGCGATGGCTACAAAAATATCGCTGAAGCTGTAGGGAAAGAATAAGCTTGGGTTCGCAAAAAACAAAAAAGCACTTTTGAAAGTACCGGCGTAAATTTCTGAAGAAATTTCGCCTCACGCTCGCGCCGTCGCGCTCCGCGAGTACTTTCAAAAGTGCTTTTTTGTTTTTTGCGAACCCAAGCTTACTGCGTCTTCGCTGTCAGCGTACCTTTGTGCCACGGCGTGCCAAGAGCGGGAAGTGCCCAGTAATCAAGTCCGAGATATCCCACGACGCGCCACGCAAGGATGAGTCCAAGCGAAAGGATAAGGAGCACGGGGTTTACGCTCACCGTTCCCGCGAGGAGATAGTTGAGATTCATAAAGAATCCAAAGAATGCGGCGATGCCAGCAAACAATCCAATGATGAGCGCAACACCGACGAGCACTTCGCCGTATGCAACGACGTGTGACCACAATGCTGCATGAGGAAGAATGGCGTGAGAGAGGAACCATCCATACCAACTTTGGACATCAGGATGGTCGCCAACAGTTTTGGCGAGGGCTGCTCGCAAAAATCCTGTAAGTGCGCCACCTGCTTGTCCACCAACCCACGCAGGTGAGTGGACTTTGTCCAAGCCTGCTTCCAGCCATTGCCATCCGACATACACGCGGACGATGAGCCAGAACCAGGCGAACTTGGGACTTTGTAAAATAAACTGCGCGAACTTTGGTTCTTCAATTACCTGTGAAGAAGTATTCATACTTTTTACTGTTATAAATTCACCTAATAATAAAAACGAACTTTACCTATCATACAACTTTGTGTCGTTTTAGTTATCCACCATTGCTCTGGTTTTGTGCGAGGGCGTATAATGGCAGTCCACTAGTTTCGATATATCGCAACTATTTGATTATTTACTCCTCATCCGTCAGTCGCGGAAGGGAATACTAGAACAACAACACACATGGATACGAGAAAAAAATGGGCTCGCACACTTGGTGCATTTATGATTTGTTTGATTGTTCGATTGATTCCTGTTCGCGCTCCAAATGTTGAGCCTATACTCGCCGTACAGATGCCATTTGCGAAGCGATACGGCCCGCTCCTTGCGTTTTTGTTTGGGTTCGCGAGTATTCTCCTCTATGACATCATAACGAGCCGTGTGGGCATCTGGACGCTTATTACAGCCATTGCCTACGGAGCACTTGGAATTGCAAGTTCGCTCTATTTCAAACACCGTTCTGGTACCCGAAAACAGTTTGTGGCGTTCGCGATTGGTGCAACGATCCTCTATGACGCGATTACGGGGCTCACGATTGGACCATTGTTCTTCCATCAGAGTTTTGTGACTTCGTTTGTCGGTCAAATTCCATTTACTGCATTCCACTTGCTCGGAAATATCCTCTTCGCTCTTGTACTCAGTCCTGCAATCAATCGTTACCTTACGTTTGATGATGCTCGAAGTCGTTCATTCGTCGAAAATCCAATTACAAATCCATCATTCATCTCATAACCTATGAAAAATCTCAAAAAATACTCTGCACTCAAAAGTATCCAGAAGCGCGACACTTCAATCGTTCCCTTTGATCCAAAGCGTATCGAACGCGCGCTCGCGCGCGCTATGGAAGTAGCGAACGAGGGAGGAAGTAAAGAGGCAGAGCATGTCATGTTCAAAGTGCTCGACACATTGCTTGCACTCAAAGCGGAAAAGAAGAACAAGAATTTCATTCCATTCGTTGAGACGATTCAAGACGTCGTTGAAAACGAACTCATTGCAGCAAATTTTTCACAGACAGCCAAGGCATACATTTTGTACCGTAAGGAGCGCTCGCTCGTGCGTGAGAAAGTTGGATTTGTTCCAGAGAAAGTCAAAGAGCTTGCAACTGAGAGTAAAAAATATTTCCGCAATCCGCTTGCAGAGTTTGTGTACTACCGCACCTACTCACGTTGGATCCCAGAAGAGGGACGTCGAGAGACATGGGTGGAGACCGTTGATCGTTACATGAGCTTCATGCGCGAGAACCTCGGTTCAGGTCTCACCGAAAAAGAATATGCAGAAGTCCGCGAGGCGATTCTTCGCCAAGAAGCAATGCCATCGATGCGCCTTTTGCAGTTTGCAGGCAAGCCCGCACGCCGCTCAAACGTGTGTGCGTACAACTGTTCATTCATTGCGCCTCGATCATTCCAAGATTTCGCTGAGATAATGTACATCTCCATGTGTGGTACTGGAGTCGGCTGGAGTGCTGAAAGTGAAAATATTCAAGCGCTTCCACAAATCAAACGCCAGACAGGAAAGAAGCTTCCAACATATCTCGTGCCAGACAGCAAGGAAGGATGGGCAGATGCATTTAGCTTTGCGATGAAGACATGGTTTGATGGTAATGATGTTTCGTTCGACTACTCACTCATTCGTCCAGCAGGTTCACGTCTCAAGACAATGGGAGGCAAGAGTTCTGGTCCAGAGCCACTTCGTTCATTGCTCGATTTCACTCGTGAGCGTATTCTTCGTCGCCAAGGACGTCACCTCACAAACCTCGATGCACACGACATCATGTGTAAGATTGGAGAATGTGTCGTTGCCGGTGGTGTTCGACGCAGTGCGATGATCTCGCTCTCTGATCTTGATGACGAAGCAATTCGTGATTCAAAGAAAGGTCAGTTCTATCTCGCCGAAGCTCAGCGTATGCTCGCAAACAACTCTGCGGTCTACCTCGAGAAACCATCTGCATCAGAATTCCTCGATGAATGGGTCGCACTCATGAAGAGTGGATCAGGAGAGCGTGGTATTTTCAATCGCGGATCACTCGCAAAGACATTGCCAAAGCGTCGTCTTGATCAATGGAAAGATGGTATCTATCCATCATGGGGCACAAACCCATGTGGAGAAATCATTCTTCAGTCAAAACAATTCTGTAACTTGTCAGAAGTTGTTGCGCGCGCAGAAGACACACTCGAAGATCTCGAACGTAAGATTCGCGTTGCCACGATTCTCGGTACGTACCAATCAACACTCACATACTTCCCATACCTTTCAAATGAATGGAAGCGCAATTGTGAGAAGGAACGTTTGCTCGGAGTTTCAATCACTGGTCAGTGGGATTCTTCAGTTGCACGTAAGCCAGAAGTACTTGAACGTCTCAAAACAGTTGCAGTTGATCTCAACAAGAAACTCGCAAAGCGTCTCGGTATCAATCAGTCACTCACTGTTACGTGTGTGAAGCCATCAGGCACAGTGTCACAGACAGTGGACTGCGCAAGTGGCATGCACCCACGTCATGCTCCATATTACATTCGTCGTGTTCGCATCTCTGCGAGTGATGCACTCTTCAAGATGCTCCGTGATCAGGGCGTGCCATATCTTCCAGAAGTTGGACAAACAATGGAAGGCGCATCAACATTCGTATTTGAATTCCCAATGAAGGCTCCAAATGGCGCAATTTGTCGCGATGATATCGACGCAATCAGACAGCTCGAACATTGGAAAGTCGTTAAAGTGAATTACACAGAACACAATCCATCCGTAACTATTTCTGTCGGTGAAGATGAATGGATCAAGGTGGGCAACTGGGTCTATGAAAACTGGGATATCGTTGGAGGACTTTCATTCTTGCCACGCTCAAACCATGTCTACCAGCTCGCACCATATGAATCCATCACCAAGGAGCAGTACGAAGCAATGCTCGGCAAGGTCTCGCATTTGGATTTCTCAAAGATTGTGACGTACGAGGTCGAGGACGAGACAGAAGTGAAGCGTGAGCTCGCCTGTGTCGCCGGAGTGTGTGATACCGCATAGTCTATGCTGTATACCAGAAAAGGAGATAAAGGAACGACGAAACTCTTCGACTGTCCGCAAGGAACGCGGATGTCGAAGAGCGCCGTGACCTTTGAAGCGCTCGGAACACTCGACGAGTTGAATTCTTCGCTTGGATATGCCAAAGTGTTGGCTGCTCGTAGTGAGGCCCACCTCATGATGGCAGGAGAGAAGCATTTGTATACGTCGCTCATTGGGCGAATACAGAACATGCTTTTTACGACGCAGGCAGAGCTTGCGGGAGCGCAGAAACAAGTCACTGAAGCAGATGTGTTGTTTGAAGAACAGGTCATCGCCGAGGTTGAAAAAGATTTGCCACCGATTACGTCGTTTATCGTCGCAGGTGGTGGCGAGACGGGTGCGTATCTTGATGTCTGTCGTACGATTGCTCGACGTGCAGAACGCGGAGTGATCGACGCGATGGAGACAGACAAGCGTGCGGTGTCTGATGAGACATTAAAATTCTTGAATCGTCTCTCGAGTGTGCTCTACGCACTCGCTCGATATGCGAATCATCAAGAAGGATTTGCGGAGCGTGCGCCAGAGTATAGTTGAGGGTGATGTGCGGTGCGATTACAAATGAATAATCATGATTGGGGAAGTGAGGTGAAAATCCTCCACAGTGCCGCTACGGTTATAGTCCGACTACCAATCATTGATGTAGTAATGAAACTTTTTGTTTCATCCCGAGCAGGAAATGGTCGCGCGTACGCGCGACCCCGGTACTCCTCTCCTCGGGGGAGTTTTTTAGTATATGAAAAAAAATAAGCAATGGTTCGTGGCGGGAGGAGTGCTGATTGTTTTGGTTCTTGTGACGACGAGTATGTTTGCAGAGGTGCATCGATTTCAAAAAACGGTTCCGCAATCTGGAGCACCGATTTCATCGACGAATGATCCTCTCGTTTCGTTTGAAGCAGGGACTGTTCACCTCTCGCTTCCTTTCCGCGCGGGAGAGACGCTGTATGATGCGATGACTGACGCGAAGAACGCGGGCACACTTACATTTTCAGGCAAAGAATATTCTGGTCTCGGATATTTTGTCACAAGTGTTGGTTCTCTCTCTGAAGGAAACGGGAAGCACCTCATGTATTTTATTAATGACAAGGAAGCATCGGTTGGTGTTTCAACGTACGCTCCCAAAAACGGCGATACTATTATGTGGAAATTGAAGTAGTCTATGAAAATCATTCAAAAAATCTCACTCTGCGTGCTCAGTGTTCTCGTCGCATTTTCAGTTGTTTCATCAGTTCGCGCAGATGATGCAACTCCGCCAGCTGATACGACACCTCCAGTCATTACACTCGTGGGTGACGCCTCGGTTTCCATTTCACAAGGCGCGACATATACCGATAGCGGAGCGACCGCAAGCGATGATGTCGATGGTAATATCACTGCAAACATTCATGTTGCAGGCACTGTTGATACAACGACCGCAGGTTCCTATACACTGACATATTCGGTGAGTGATGCTGCGGGGAATCCTGCCACTCCGGTCACGCGCACGGTCACAGTTACACCTGTCGTGGTGGTTCATCCTCTGACAGAAACAGTGTTGATTCGTAATGGAAGTACGATTATCGATCAAGAAACAGTTTCGCTTCCAGCTTCTGGCACGGTCACAATCACCGATGATGCTGGTGCGACGCATTCAGTGAATGCAGATAGTGTGCTCGGACTATTGTTTGCAATGAGTCAGGGCGGAACATTTTCGTTGTCTGATCTTACGTATTACAGCTCGTTTAGTTCACTCTACCTAAAGTGTCTTACTCCAAATGGTGGAAGTGCGCTCTGTGACAATTGGCAATTCGTCGTCGGTGGTACATCGCCATGGACGAGTATTGATCAGACAATTCTTTCAGGAGGGGAGACAGTTGGTCTGTATTTTGGATCATCACACAGAGTGCGTTTTGATACGACACAGGTAACGACTGGCGGATCCGTACATGCAACAGCAGAACAATACAACTATCTCGACAATTCATGGAGTCCACTCACCGGTGTCTCTGTTGGGGTGACTGTACCAAATCCAAACGATCCATACAATCCGACAGTCGTGAGTTCTGTTCCTGTCGATGCACAGGGAAATGCAACTCTCTCGTTTCCAAACAGTGGCACATTTTCTGTCGGTGTTGTCGAAGACTATTATTTCCCATCATATACCGTGACAGCAACTGCAGCTGTACAAACGAGTGGTGGTGGAGGTGGTTCGGGTGGTGGGGTGCTGCTTGAAACAACTTCGCCCCAAAAAACTGCGCTCGTGTTGAACACACAAAATGCTTTTACGTTTTTGAAACAAAATCAGAATACTGACGGCTCTTTCTCTGGCGGTGATATGTATACCGATTGGGCAGGCGTTGCATTTGGCGCGATTGATAAGAATCAAACGGATCCTGCAACACAGAAATTGATTCAGTACTTGAGTACACACGCACTCGTTAAACCACGCTTGACTGACTATGAACGTCGCGCGATTGCAGAACTTGCACTTGGACAAAATCCATACACATTCGGCGGTGTTGATGTCGTTACGCCTGTCGTACAATCGTTTGACGGAACACAATTTGGCGATGCCAATTTGATCAACGATGATGTGTTTGCGCTCATCGCGCTTGAAAGTGCTGGCTACACGAGTAGTGATGCACTCATCGCAAAAGATGTTGCATATATTCTTTCGAAACAAGGCACCGATGGATCATGGGAGGCAGGTGTCGATATGACTTCAGCTACCGTGCAGGCACTCAGCCCGCTCGCAAGTGTGAATGGTGTTTCGGACGCACTCAAAAATGCGTCGACATATCTGGCGCAGAGTGAGGCGAGTGATGGAGGATTCGGTTCTGCATATACGACGAGTTGGGTTGCACAAGCGATGAATGTTTTGAAAGCATCATGGACAAAGAACGGACATGATGCGCTTGGATTCCTCGCAGGTTCCCAACAAACTGACGGAGGACTTTTGCTCGCAAGTGACACGATGCCAAATCGTATTTGGGCAACGAGTTATGCTATCCCTGCAGGTCTCGGACTTTCATGGAATGCGGTTTTGCACTCAGTCGCGCGACCTGTTGTTGCGCCGAAACTTGATCAGACTGTTGCACCTGTTTCAAAAACAGTTTCGTCAGTCGGCGAGAATGATGGAGCGAAACCAAAACAAAGTGCGCGACACAATCTTGGGGCACTATCCACCGCTCTTGCCGTCCAAGCCCTCGAAAATCCGACCCAAACATCGACGCAAAACGCACCGCAAACACCGGCCGAACAGTCACATCCAAAAAAGACATTCAAACAATCAGTAATTGCAATTTGGCATACCTTGGTACATACTCTTACATCATGGTAAGGATCTTAAACAAGATCATCAAAAAGATTAAACAACCGCTCCCACGCACGGCCTACCGTCGCAATGCCGAAATCTACAAAGTCCTTGCAAATCCAAAGCGATTAGAGATTCTTGACCTGCTCCGCGAACAAGAAATGTGCTGTGACGAGCTCGTCCGAATTCTTGGAGTTTCAAAAGCAAACATCTCCCAACATCTCGCACTTTTGCGAAATGCCAATCTCGTCTCCGTGCGTCGCGAGGGAGTCAACGGCTATTATCGCATCATCGACCCCGCCGTCATCGAGCCGTGTCGCGTTTTGTATCGACTTGCTCAAGAGGGGAAATAGATACGCCTCTTGCACAAAGAACCTTATAACATAAGGTTTTTTGTGCCTGCACCACCGGAAGATTTTGTGAAAATAGTTACGGCGAGATATAATTGTTTACATGGAAACGAACCAACCGAATGGGTTGTCAGATAGCGGACCTCAAGAATCATCCGAGGAAAAGGGTGATTCAACCGTAATCGAAAACATAGATTCTTGGAAAATCAAGAACTATTATCAAGTGCTCGGGGTTACGAACAAGGCAACACCCGAAGAAATAAAGAAATCATACCGTAAGCTTGTAACCAAATATCACCCTGACAAAGTTGCTTCCTCGGGTTTAGAAGCAGTCAAGAAAAATTACGAAGAAATAATCAAAATAATTAATCAGGCGAATGATGTTATTTCTGACAGTCGTCTTCGAGTAGCCTACGATGAAAAAATTCTTGCAAAGGAGCAGGCTGGTTTTTCGAGCTCTACTCAAGAAGCAACATTCGAAGGTTCTTCTGGTTCAGTTCAGTTTAATCAGGAAATATACGAGCGGATGTTAAAAGATATTGATGCCTTATTTGAAAATCGCCAGTCATTCCCTGGTAGATATGAAAGAAAAGTACGCCCAGTTTTTCAGCAGTACGAATCGATGGTCAATGCGAAGAAAAAAGAAGCTTCAATAATCGCAGATGATGATATAAAAAAGTTTGAGTTAAATGTAACAACAAAGAATGGAGCCAAAAGAGTCAGCTTGATGAAAGAGCAAATTACAAATAAGCTGAAGAGCAGTTATTTGTTCGGTGCCTTTAAGAGGTATGAGCAACAGAAAAATATGGTCAATCTATCAAAAGAGTATGCAAAAATTCAGATAGAGAATGGAATACTCATTGCTACTGATGCCTACGTGCAACCCCCGATGTCCTTTAGTGGCGCTATCGATGGCAAAATGGATAATTATGTATATGGGAAAGATTCGAATGCTGATGCAGAAGCGAGTTATTACAAAATATTAGATCCTGATAGTGGGAAGGAGCTTACGTCAGCCGCATATAAAAAAATTGAATTTAGTAAAAAAGGGAAAGATGATAAGGAGATAGAATTAATTATTGGACATCAGCCATACAAAGTAAAAAACGAAAATCTCATCACTCAGAGTAATAATTCAAATTATAGCTACGGAATTTTGAATAATAATATTTCCCGAATTCTAGGTTATAAGGAGAATGGCAAACTCTATTTTCTTTTGGAAGATGTGTCTCCCTACTAATTAAAAAAAGTGGGGCGGTTTGTTACTCAAGCGGAGCATCTCCAGTCGGCACACGCTTTCGCTTGATTAAAACTGTCATGAGCGAATTCGTCGTGATCATTGCGATCGAGTGCAGTGTTGTCGCGAGGTTGTAGGCTTGGAGTGAGAAGAGCATCAAGATGTGACGAAGCACGTTCATGCTGTAGAGCATCGGTGTTTCGGTTTCTGGGTGGCTCCACGTCTTACGAATTGTCGGCACGAAGGCAATCAAATCAATACTGACGGCGATGATGACAGACACGGTTGGATCTTTTGTCAGAATCCATGGAATGATACCGAGGAGCGCAATGACGAGGAAGAGTGTGTCGACTTTGCGAATACTTTTAAATCCATATTGGAGTGAAAAAAAGAAAATGATGACAGTAAAAATTTCGCTTGCTGCGGTCGGGATTGCGCCGATGCCTGCGCCCTTGGCGAGCTGACCAAAAAAGATGATACACGAGACGATGGTCCACACGAGCCATGTGTATGGATGTGGTTGCACACGTTTGCGGATAATATCACGGAGATAGGGGACATTTCCGACGACGGCAAGGAGCGAGGCGACGAGCGCAATGTAAAATTTCATGATTCTAGCATACCACCGCGCACGCTTTATTTATAGGGGAAAATTGGTATACTAGCCGTATATGCAATACAATCTTCATCCGCTGTTTGTGCACTTCCCAGTTGCCATGTTGTTCGTCTATTCGATTATCAAAATCCTCCCAACAGAGCGTTGGTTTCCGACGGTCGCGTGGAAACACATTGAGCGTGCGCTTCTTGTGTTTGGAGTAGCTGGTGCATTTCTTGCGCTCGCGACTGGTGATACTGCAGAACACCTCTCGACTGCGAGTCGACCACTGATTGAAATGCACTCGACATTCGCCGGACTTGCGACAGCACTCTACGGAGCACTCCTTGCTGGAGAATTTTTGAATGTTGTAAATCCGATGCTTGTTCCAAAAATCAAAAACACCACACTCGTGTCACTTCTCACATGGCTTGAAAAAATCCTCACCAACAAAATCTTTTCAATCGTGCTCGCTACGCTCGCACTCATCGCGATTACCGTGACTGGTTTGCTCGGAGGAGTCATCGTCTATGGAGTTTCGGCTGACCCAATGGCAGGTATCGTCGTCAAAATGCTCGGCTTGAGTCTCTAGTCCCCGTGAAAATTCATTCAGCACAATTCGTCAAAGGCATCATCGGTGATGATGAAATCTTGCACAAGAAAAAACCGGAGATTGCTTTCATTGGGCGATCAAACGTTGGCAAGTCGAGTGTGATTAATTCATTCTTGAATGCACGTGAGCTTGCACGCACGGGCAAGAAGCAAGGCAAGACGACGGAAATCAATCTCTTTCTCGTGAATGAGAAATATTATTTCGTCGATCTCCCCGGGTATGGATTTGCTGAGGGTGGCCACGAGGCGCGTGAAAACATTCGCGCGATGATCATCAATTATTTCACCCGCAAGACTGATTCGATTCGATGCGTCGTTGTGATTCTCGATGCCAAAGTCGGTATCACGGATTACGATCGCGATATGCTTGAAATCTTGTTTGATAACGGACGAAATGCTATTGTCGTGTTGAACAAGACGGACAAGCTCACGCAAAAGGAAGTCTCGCAAGCAGTGAAGACAATCGCAAACGAATTTCCCGAGCTTGAAGTGTTTCCGTATTCGGCAAAATTGAGCAAAGGCGCAGGACGAATTTTAGAAAGAGTAATACAATAGATATATATGAATGCAACATTCCACACAAACAAGGGTGAGTTTACGATTGAGCTTTTTGACAAAGAGGTGCCAAACACCGTCGCCAATTTTGTGAAGCTCGCGAAGTCTGATTTTTATAACGGAGTGAAATTCCACCGCGTGATTGCGGGATTCATGATTCAAGGTGGCGATCCGCTCACCAAAGATGATGCTATGAAGCCACGCTGGGGGACAGGTGGTCCAGGCTACAGTTTCAATGATGAGATTAGCGACGTGAACAAAAACGTAATGGGCACGATTTCAATGGCAAACGCTGGTCCAAACACCAACGGCAGTCAGTTTTTCATCAACTGTAACGACAACAATTTCCTTGATCGCAAGCACACCGTCTTCGGTCATGTCACCGACGGCATGGAAGTCGTGCAAGATATCGAAGCAACGCCTGTCGATGGACGTGATTGTCCAATCGAGAGTGTAGTGATTGAATCAATCATCATTAGTTAATCGATTAGGAGTCATTATACGTGGGGCACATTCTGGTTATTAAAATAGTATAGAATATAAAAATGGTCGCCAAGAAAATAAATTCAAGACGACCATACTCTGATTGACTAATTCCACTCTTTAAAAGAAATAACAATTTTTTTCCAATTTTCTCGAAGGCTTTTTTGGGGGTCGTACAGACTGTCGTTCCATGCAACAAAACCTGATATACCGCCTATGAGAGCATAAAAAAAAGGATTGACATGTGTTAATAGTGTCAACAAAGGGAATATAATAATTCCCAAAAACGTTGATATCATTCGTTGTTTAGTTATTCGAGGTACATTCATCTTGATTACAATTTCCAATATTATATAATATATTTACATAATTTGTCAAGTCTTTAGGAAAAAACGGTTATCCACACTTGCATGTGAACGAACGTTCACATATACTTCTTACAGAGGTCGCAAGTAGAAATAATCAAAAAGAAATCATTTATGTCTCGTCAAGAATATCTCAAATTGCTCGAAAAAGAGCTCCAGCGTGTGAACAAAATTATCGACTACAAGATCCTGCATGGTATGGAATATCGTAGTGAGGCGCGTGATCACAAATTGCTTCTCCGCAAAGTCCGTCAGAATAATCACCGCAGTTTCTTGAACAAAATGTTTCCAACGCTTTCGTTTTTTTCTTAGTGTTCACCCCACGAATCTTTTATGGAAACTGATTACAAAAAAATTCTCCTCAATTTCTACAGTAGGGAAAAGCGCATGCCGACATATTCGGAAATGCTCAGTCTCTTTGGCTTCAAGTCAAAGAATGCAGTCAATCGCATTGTCGAGAAATTGCTCGATGCAGGCATCGTAGCCAAAGACCGCCTTGGTCGCCTGATACCAACTGCGAGCTTCACCGAAGTGCCACTTCTTGGACTCGTGAAGGCTGGATTTCCCGCCGAAGCAGACACACTCGTCGAGACGACTATTAACCTTGATAGTTTTCTCATACAAAAAAAGGAATCGACATTCATTCTTGAAGTTGATGGCGACTCAATGATTGAAGCACATATTGCTGACGGAGATATGGTGATAGCTGAACGCACCGAACACGCACGAGACGGACAGATTGTGATTGCCGAAGTCGATGGTGAATTTACGATGAAATATTTTCGCAAGGAAGGTGATACAATATGGCTCGAGCCCGCCAACAAGCACTTTAAACCGATTTACCCTGAGCGTTCACTCAACATCAAGGCGATCGTCAAAGGCGTGGTTCGAAAATATTAATGAAAGAGCGAATTACTTTTAATACTGTCGCGCAAATTTGTTTGGTGCTCTTTACGAGTCTTGGTTTCCTTTTGACCGCACTCAAGCTCCCTGCATATGGTCTCGTTTCAAACTTGCTCGCGCAAGTTTTTTGGATTTACAGCACATATCGTTCGTGGAAGCAGGCCAACCAAGTTGGCGCCTTTATCAATACGATCATCACAACGGTCATTATCGTTGCCGGAGTCATCAATTACTGGTTTTTGAAATAGGCATGATTGCTTGATACGGCGAGCTAATTAAGTTACTATCGTGTCTGGGAACCGAATCGATTCATATGGAACACAAAAAATACATCATTGCCTTCGTTGGACACGCCTGCACCGGCAAGTCTGCTGCTGCACGTGCCCTCGCTGAAAAAGCCTCTGATATCTATCTCGTTTCGACAGACAAACAAAAGTGGCTCCTTTCAGGATACGATCGTAATACGCATCCGGTACCTATCAAGGAGATTACGTTTGGATTGTTTAAAGCTGTATGCAAAACGGGACTTCCGATTCAGCTTGAATACATTCGAACAAAGGAAGACTATTTTGCATGTCGACGCGTGGCGAAAAAATTTGGGTATGAATTGTTTGTGTTCGAGTTTCTCGCTCCGCTCCCCGTACTCCTCGAACGATTCCATGCACGTGTTGCAGATGCGAAGGCGACTGGCAAGAAAATTTCCATCACTACTGAAGAAGTATTTTTACAAAATATTCAAAAAGGATACTATGCTCCGTCGAACGCAATGCGATTTGATACGACACAAGTATCGACTGAGGAAATTGTCGCGAAGGTTATCGATCGGCTCGGATCAGATTTTACTCATATTGAATTACAACCATAATGGAACAAGAATATATCGTTTTACTTTTTTATAAATTCGTCGATATCGCAGATCCAAAAGGATTTGCGGATGTGCATCGCGCGAAAGCTACAGAACTTGGACTCAAAGGCCGATTGCTCGTGGGTGAAGAGGGTATCAATGGCACACTCGAGGGCACACGTACTTCGACGGATGCGTACAAGGAATTCATGAAGCAGGACCCTCTGTTTCGCGATATGAAAATCAAGGAAAGCGTCGGTACTGGAAAGTCATTTCCAAAATTGAAGGTCAAAGTGCGTGATGAGATTGTGACGCTCGGTGCAGGACGTTTTAACGTTGCAGAAGAAACAGCGACTGAACTTTCACCACGCGAACTCGAAGAATGGTATGAAAACGACAAAGACTTCGTCGTGCTTGATTTGCGCAACGACTTTGAAATCAAAAGTGGAAAGTTTGACCGCACGATCGATCCAGGGCTCGTACATTTCCGCGACTTGCCACAAAAGATGGAATCGATGAAAGATTTGAAAAACAAAAAAGTGGTGACTGTCTGTACCGGAGGGATTCGTTGTGAAAAGGCGACATGTCTCTTGAAACGTGAAGGATTCACCGATGTGTATCAACTCAAAGATGGTATCCATACATATATGGAGCAGTACCCAGGCAAGCATTTCAAGGGAACACTCTTCGTGTTCGACGATCGTATGACCACAGACGTCGTTCCAACTCCAGAAAAAGAAGTCATCGGCACCTGTTTTTTCTGCGGAACACAAACTGAAAACTATTGTTCTGACGACAGCGTCCGCCCATCACGTAAGATTCTAGTGTGTGCTAGTTGTTACGAAGTAGAAAAACATCGACTTCGCGCAAACGTAAAGTAAGGTTCATTGTACAACCGGACAAATAAAAAACTCTTTTGAAGAAGGCCTTTCGCAGGCGCTTGGCGCCGAGAAGCTCGCGCGCGAGCACGCGTGACGAGTTGCCTTTTCAAAAGAGTTTTTTAATTTGTCCGGCTATTTAGCGAACCGGATTTTTGGACATTCGTATGAGAGTTAATATAACTGCTACTACGAGGAGAAGGTGAATGTACATACCTCCGACATGGAATACGAACGCTCCGAGAATCCATGCGACGCCGAGAACAAATGCGATTGTTGCAGACATAGAGATTGATTATGTGCGAGCTTTTTTGGCTGCAGGCATCTTAGCTTTGAGATCTTTGACCATTCCACGGAAATTCTTTTTGAGCATCGTGACTTCAGCTTCGAGGTCGCTTGGGTCAACATTTTTCATATCCTTGTATTTCATTGCAAGAGCGTCAACCATCTCTTCATATGCAGGTGTTGTAAGCTCTTCGATTTTTTCCATCTTGTCGAGTGCGTCAGCTTTCATCTTGAGCATCCAACTCTTCAAATTCTTCTGATGCTTTTTGCCCTCAGGTCCAAAGAGGAGATATGCTGCACCTGCGAGACCTATCACTCCTGCACCAATTGCAATCTTGAGTCCTGTTGTATTCGTTGCTGTTTTCTTTGCCATAATAGTATGTGTTTGTTACGGATAATAATGCACGTATTGTACGCTTATGCTGGAGCACACGCAATAAACCAAATAGGTGGGGATTATTCTGCCTTTTGTTTCGTTTGACGTTTTGCCTTTCGTCCAAAAAGAAGATTGAACAAAAAGCTTTCCTTGATTGATTGCGAGAGGGCGTCAGCATGGTCGAAGGTAGATTCGATGCTCTGCTCGAGTCTGTCGCTTGCTCGCTTGATATTCTTGAGGATTTTGATGAGATAAACAGCAATAATAACACCCAGAATCGTAAAAATACCTACGGCAATAGTGGTAATAAAGAAAAATATGTCGGCTTTCATGAATGTATCCATACTTGTATTCTACCATTTTTAGCGAAATGCAGTATACTGATAGGTGTCGACTTATGTGCGCCTATTGTAAAATTTTTATGGAACATACATCATCAAAAAAGACTATCGGTATCATTGTTATTCTCGTTATTATCATCGTCGGTATTTTGCTCATGATGAAGAAATCAGCACCGATTACCGTGCCAACTTCAACAGCAAATACTCCTTCGACGAGCCAGCCAGCACCAGCTCCTGTCGTAGACACAAGCCCAGCAGGACTTATCAAATCAAGTGGCACAGCAACAGCAAGTTTGGAGCAAGACTCTGCGTCAGTTGATGCAGCATTAAAAGGTTTGAGTACTGACACAACTTCAGCAAACCAAGCAGTACAGTAACCATTATTCATTCATCATATTTTATTCTATGAATACACATACAACCCGAAAAATTGCGACCGCCGTGCTCCCGATTATCTGCGCACTTGCATTTGCAACGCCAACGTTTGCGACAACAACTCCAAAGGTAGTTCATCCTACTGCACAAACTGCAGCAAAGAACACTGCCAAGACAACGACTCCTTCAGCCGCGAAAGTATCAAAGACTGAAACAGAAATCGATTCACGCGTGAGCGCACTCACCGCACTTGAGAATCGTATTACTACGATGACTCGCGTCAGTCAGGATGTAAAAAATCAGTTGACGACAACTATTCAGTCAACAATCGCCTCACTCGGTGCATTGAAGACCAAGCTTTCGACTGACACTGCAGCTGAACTCAAGGCAGACACACTTACTATGACTGCTGGTACTCGCGTGTACGCACTCGTCGTTCCACAGGTTCGCATTCTTGCAGCAGCTGATCGTGCAAATACTGTTGCCGACATGCTTACCAATGTTGATGCGAAACTCAAGACACGTCTCTCTGATGCAACGACTGCAGGCAAAGACGTAACAGCACTCGCCACAGCTGAGACTGACATGGAAGCAAAGATCAGTGATGCGAATACACAGATTCAGGCCGTACTTTCTGGTGTTTCAAACCTTACTCCAGATGGTGGGGACAAGACCAAGCTTGCATCAAACACACTCGCACTCAAGACTGCTCGCACAGCACTCAAGACCGCTGAACAGGACCTTACTGCAGCTCAAAAGGACTCAAAGACCATCGTAAATGGTCTCAAGGCAATGGAGGGAGCAAAGACACAGACAGAGACCACAACGACTCACTAAGGAGACAATACGCTGATACTGTGCTAGCCTAAGAGTATGAGCCAAGAAAAAATATATATGTACGGAAAGCATGCGCTCATCGAAGCGCTTCTTTCCGCTCCAGAGATGCTTGAACACGTGTATCTCATGGAAAAACCAGACGGTGAACTCGCCGGATTGATTGAGTCGACAGGACTCGCGTATTCACGTTTTGATTCAAAGACGATTCCACGTGGTGTTGAGCGCGATGCGAACCACCAGGGATATATTGGATCAATTCGCATGGGGCGTTTGGTCAAAGATTATGGGACGTTCATCTCAGGACTTGAGGTGACGAACGACACAGCTCTCGTTGTGATGGGTGAATTGCAAGACCCCCAAAACGTTGGAGCGGTGATCCGCACGGCAGCAGCGTTTGGTATCAAAGGAGTGCTCATTCCAGAACACAACCAAGCACAAGTCACTGGCACTGTCGTCAAAGTATCTGCTGGAATGGCATTTCGAGTTCCACTCGTTTCAATCGGCAATGTGAACGACACGCTTCGTGATTTGAAAGAACGCGGTTTTTGGATGTACGGTCTCGATGGGGAAGCAAAGCAATCAATCGTCGACGAAGCATTCGAAGCACCATCAGTATTCGTTTTTGGAAATGAACAAAACGGTATCCGTGAGAAGACACTTGAACTGTGCGATATTCCGCTTTCGATTCCGATGAGTCCAGATTGTGAATCACTCAACGTCGCAGCAAGTGCTGCTATTGCGCTCTACGCGTGGAGTACAAAGCATGAAAACGCACTCGGTCGCCCATGGAAAGGAGGTCGCTCTAAAAAATAATCATCAATCAATTCTATGCACTGGTTTCTCTATGCAATAACTGGTTCGATACTCGTTGGAGTGTTCGTTGCGTTGTTTAAAATTCCTGCACATAAAGGATACAAAAGTTTACCCGTATTACTTTTCTCGTTCTTAACATCAGGCATCGTTGCAATCGGACTCTTTCACAACGCCTTTGCACTTACGAGCGTGGGTGTTCTCGTGTGTGCATTTTTATGGGGACTGAGTTTTGCTGTTGCTTCTGCGGTACAGATGCACGCGCTCCGTCATGTTGACGTTGCTGTGCTCTCGCCACTCACTGCGTCGCTCGGGCTTTCTGTGAGCGTCGTGCTCGGAATCTTTTTCTTTCACGATCCAATTTCATATTCCGCATGGAGTGGAATTACGCTCGTTATTTTGACGATTCTATTTTTGTCTGAGAAAAAGGAAAAGGATGAAGGCTCATTTTTTGGCGCGGGATTTTGGTTTGTACTTGTTATTGTTGCGCTCGGAGTATTTGGAACATTTTTGGTCAAATACGAAACAGTGCACTATTCAATTCAGGCGATTCAGCTCTACCAATATTTCTTTGCGATGCTTATGACCGGATTACTCATTCCAATCACCAAACAACATCGTGAAGGAAAGATTACGAAAAAGGATTGCATGGATGCTGCACCGTGGGGAATCGCGCTCGGACTTTTGTCTGTTGTCGGTGGCTACTTGATGTACCTCTCGTTCCAGACTGGTCCATTCGCAATCGTGAACGCGATCAACTCGCTCTATATTATTGTCACAGTCATTGTGGCGGCAGTTTTGTTTAAAGAAAAACTCACCAAAAAGCGTGCCTTGCTCGTATTGTTTGCAGTTGTTGCGCTCATCCTCATGAATTTTTAAGTGAGTGTCTCCCGCGTTGCAAATGCTCACTCTTTGAGCTACGATTGCGGTATGACACCAGTCATTCTCTCGCTCCTCACATTTTTCTCCACATTTTTTGGAGGGCTTTTTTCGCTCAAGAACAAGAATCGTCTGCACCTTATTATGGGCTTCACTGCGGGCGTATTGCTCGGCGTTGTTGCCTTTGATATTTTTCCAGAAATTATTTCACTCGTGAATGATGGGGGACGCAACCCTCTGTATCCGATGATCGCACTCGTGGCGGGATTTTTGATTTTTCATATTCTTGAGAAATCGATTCTCATTCACCATTCGCATGAAGATGAATACGAAGACCACAAACATCCCGATGTTGGAGTATTTTCTGCGCTCGCACTTGCGGGGCATAGCTTCATGGACGGCGTGGGTATTGGGCTCGGATTTCAAGTTTCAAACTCTGTTGGGATTCTTGTTGCGATCGCAGTGATTGCTCACGATTTCACTGACGGCATGAATACAATTACACTCATGCTGACAAACAAGAACAGCGTTAGCCGTGCGCGCTGGTTTCTCCTGATTGATGCGCTCGCTCCAGTACTTGGAGCTATATCGACACTTTTCTTTCATGTTTCAAATGGCTTTTTGGTGCTGTACCTCGGATTTTTTGCGGGATTCCTTTTGTATATCGGCGCGTCAGATATTTTGCCTGAGGCACACAGTAAACACAGCTCATGGAAAACGATCGCCCTTACCGTGCTCGGCGTCGTGCTTACCTTTTGCGTGACACGCGTCGTCTAGTTTGAGAATACCGGCGAAGTTGCTAGAATAGCGGGATATGGAATCAAAATCAAAAAGCCTGTTTTCTGGGCCTCTACTCATTGTTATCGCCGCACTCCTTTGGGGTATCGACGGTATTTTGCGTCGTTCACTCTATACGCTTCCACCAATCACGATTGTGTTCTTTGAGCATTTGATTGGCTTTGTAATTTTGTTCCCATTCATTTGGAAGAGTTTTAAGACAGAAACATTGTCAAAGAAAGAATGGTCTGCGATCGTGTTTGTCGCGCTTCTCTCGGGTCTTCTCGGTACGCTTTGGTTTACGACTGCATTGCTCGATACGATGTTCATTTCTTTTTCTGTTGTATTTTTGCTCCAGAAATTACAACCAATTTTTGCCATCACAACTGCACGTATTTTTCTCAAAGAACGAGTCGGCAAAGGATATCGTCTCTGGGCACTCCTTGCGCTCGTCGCCGCGTATTTTGTCACGTTTCCAAACGGTGTCGTGAATTTTAAAACAGGCGCAGGTACGATCATCGCCGCACTCTTTGCTATTGGTGCGGCCTTCGCATGGGGCACATCGACGACATTTTCCAAGATTGCACTTCGTGATCGCTCGAGCAATTACATTACTGCACTGCGATTTTTGCTCACACTCGTGATGGCATTCGTCGGAGTGCTTCTCCTCGGCAAAGCGCCAAGTCTCTCGACTATCAATCACACACAGATTCTCACGCTCGTCGTCATCGCGCTCTCAAGTGGTATGGTCTCACTCCTGATTTATTACCGCGGACTCAAGACGACGCCGGTGTCTGTCTCGACTATTCTTGAATTATTTTATCCACTCGTTGCCGTCGTGATCGACGTAGTCTTGTATCACAACGTGCTCGCATGGTCACAATATCTCGCCGCAGCAATCTTGCTCTACGCAATGTACCGCGTCGGCAAACTCGCACACGATCCAGTTTCGGCGTAGAAATATGTATGATGCATTTTGAGTCCACAACAGTTCATGGTTACGGGAGAGGCAAAGGACTTGGTTTCCCGACTATTAACATGGTTGTACCTCTGCACGGATTTTCTGACATGCGCCACGGTGTGTACGCAGCACGCGCGAATGTGGACGGCGTGGAGTACGGTGGAGCCCTCTACTATGGTCCCGCACCAACATTCGACCAAAACGAAATCGCACTTGAGATTTATTTGCTCGACGCACCACATTTTTCGATCGAAAAAGGCGCTCCTGTCGCAGTCGATATCGTTCAATTCATTCGACCCGTCATGAAATTTGATACGCCAGAACTTCTCGTGCAACAAATGCAGAGAGATGAGCAGGCGATACGGCAGGTTCTCAAAATTTAGTTGATTGATATCATAAAATTAGCGTCTAAAACAGCCCCAGAACATCGGGGCTGTTTTTTATCTGAAATATCAATTTTGTGCTATAACTACACTATGAAATCAAAGAAATTAGCGACCCAATCTGTGCGACTTTCGGGAGCGGTTGTGCCGACCAATTACCGTGTGTTTTTGCACCCAGACCTTGAGGCTCATACCTTTTCGGGCGAGGAGACTATTTCGCTTTTGGTGGTGAAGCCGGCGAAGGAAATTACGCTTCATTCGAGCGAGCTCGCGATAGCGAGCGTGAGTGTGCAGTTCGGCAAAGAAACACATTCGGTTGCAAAGATTTCGTACGATACAAAATCCGAAACAGCAACGTTTCATTTCACAAAACCAATTCCAAAGGGCAAAGCAAAACTCACCATCGCATGGACCGGAATTCTCAAAGACAACATGCGTGGATTTTACAAGAGTCGCTACGTTGTCGATGGTGCTGAGCGATTCATGGCAACAACGCAATTTGAGGCGACTGATGCGCGTCGTTGTTTGCCGTGTTTTGACGAGCCAGCAATCAAAGCAACATTTGAAGTATCACTCGCCGTCGCGGGAGACAGAACTGCGATTTCAAATACGCTTCCTGAGGCAGTGCGTGAACACGAAGCAGGATACAAAATCATTTCATTTGCTCCGACACCTAAAATGTCGACCTATTTGCTTGCGTTCATCGTCGGAGATTTTGAAGCAATCGAGCAGAAGACGAAGTCGGGCGTACTCGTTCGTGTACTGACTGTGCCGGGCAAAAGTCATCAAGCACAATTTGCACTTGACGTGACTGTGCGCTGTTTGGAATTTTACGAATCATATTTCCAGATTCGCTATCCGCTCAATACGCTCGACATGATTGCGATTCCGGATTTTGCGTCACTTGCGATGGAAAACTGGGGAGCGATTACGTTTCGAGAAATAGGGTTACTCGTTGATGAAGCAAACACTTCGACCTCGACCAAAGAGCTCGTCGCCGAAGTTATTGCTCACGAACTCGCACACCAATGGTTTGGCAATCTTGTCACCATGGAATGGTGGACGCATTTGTGGCTCAACGAAGGATTTGCGTCATATATTCCATATCTCGCGCTCACCGAACTTTTCCCGGAATGGAATGTGTGGGACAAATTTGCGACCGACACACTTGCCACCGCACTCAAACTCGACGCACTCGAACACACGCATCCAATCGAAGTCGACGTGCATCACCCAAATGAAATTGGTGAGATTTTTGACGCGGTTTCATATTCAAAAGGCGCATCAGTCATTCGCATGCTCGCCGAATATCTCGGCGCGAAGATGTTCCAGAAGGGTCTCACGTACTACCTCAAGAAGCACAGCTACGCGAATGCAAGTACGATCGACTTGTGGGATGCATTTGAGAAGGTATCAAAGAAGCCTGTCAAAAAGATGATGGCAGTCTGGACCAAGCAAAGTGGCTATCCGCTTGTTTCGATTGAAGACATGGGCACGAAATGTGTCGTGAGCCAAAAGCGATTTTTCTCAAGTTCGGCAAGTGCCAAAAAATCAAAAGAGAGTACGACATGGCCAATTCCTCTTTCGTATGTCACCGAAAAAGGGGAGAAGCAACTCGATCTCATGACCAAGAAAAAATTGGTTATGCCAAAGCCGAATGCGCTTTGGCATAAATGGAACGCACACGAAGGCTCACTGTATCGCGTGCGTTACAGTGAATCTCTCCTCTTTGCGCTCGGCGACGGTATCGTCAAAAAACAATTGTCACCGAGTGATCGTCTTGGAATTATTCGTGATTTGTTTGCACTCGCTGAAGCAGGTGAAGTACCGACGACGACCGTGCTCCAATTCGCCAAGCTCTACAAAGATGAGACAGAATATATCGTGTGGGTAGAGATTGTGTCTGGTATGCGATATATTGCAAACCTTCTGTATGGATCACCTTCGTACAAACCATTTCGTGCATATGCTCGAGAAATGTTCCACGCTGTGGCGACACGAATTGGATTTGATGCGAAACCAAACGAATCACATGACACGACATTGCTTCGACCGCTCGTGCTCGGATCGGCATCGTTCTTCGGCGACGAGATTGTCATCACCGAAGCATTGAAACGATTTACTGAACACGCAAAGCGACCAATCAATCCTGATATTCGCGGAGTCATTTATGCAACAGTTGCGCGTACAGGAGGAGAAAAAGAATATGCACAATTGCTCGCTATGTATCGCGCCGAGACATTGCATGAGGAAAAGAATCGTTTGCTTGGAGCGCTCGGTATTTTTCAAGACAAGAAATTGCTCGCAAAGACGCTCGCATTCACAATGACAGACGAAGTCCGCATGCAAGATCGCAATGGCGCATTTGCAAGTGTGCTTGTAAATCCGGCAGGCCGCGCGCTTGGCTGGCAGTATCTTAAGAAAAATTGGGACAAAATTGGTGCATCATACGGTGAAGGCAATCATTTGCTCTCGCGCCTCATCCAAGTACTCAATCGCAACACGACTCGCGACGCATACACCGATATCAAAACATTCTTCAAGACACATTCCGCTCCCGCAGCAGAACGCACGACACTTCAAACACTTGAGAATATTGATTCAAATATTCGTTGGCTCGCGCGCGATGAGAAAAAAATCGAGCAGTGGTTCAAAGCAGAGAAATAATGTATGTGGATATTGTACGCGAGTATTTCAATGCTGAGTTCGTCGATCAGGCGTGTGTATGACAAACGACTCACGAGTCACTTCGGCAATGTGTCGATGCCATTGGTGATCAATATTTTTTCGCTGTTTACACTGCTTCCACTCGTGTTTTTCTTCCCAATGCCACACGATATCTGGCATCTCTCGGTACGATTTTGGATTCCACTCCTCCTTTCAGCCGTTGTTGTATATCCGCTGCAGGTCTATTTCTATGTGCGCGCTGTACGAGAAGGGGAATTGTCTGCCGTTGCTCCGCTCATGACGATTACGCCAATTTTTAATATCGTAACGTCGCTTGTGTTGCTTGGAGAAATTCCGTCACGCATCGGAGTGCTTGGTATTGCAAGTATTGCCGTTGGAGTCTATTTGCTTCTTGAGAAAAAAATTCCGACAAAAGTGAAGTGGAGACCAGAAGTCATTATGGCAGTGTCGATGTTTTTCTACGCACTTGCGAGTTCGCTCGACAAGATTGCGATCACAGCTTCAACGGCAGTTTTTTACAGTGTCGTGAATATGATCATCTCGATTCTTGTGTTGTTTGTGTATGTATATATGTCAGGCCAGCAAAATGATCTCAAGAAAATGAGACCACTATTCAAAAACATTTTATTGGTTGGCTCACTACTGACTGTATCGTTTGTCGGTGCAGAGCTTGCCTTCTCATATGGTCCAACAGCCTACGTGCTCGCGATTCGCAACGGCGCATTCGTACTCACGACGATTTGGGCCGTCATCAAACTCAAAGAATCATTCTCACTTCAAAAGGGTATCGCAATCGCACTCTTTTTTGCCGGTGGACTCATGCTCGCGTTTGCGTAATTTTGTCTGTATACTCTGCATATATATGATGAAAAAACAGAATCTTATTGGCGCGGGAGTCATTGTGCTCGTGAGTATCGGGAGTTTTTTCTTTTGGAAGTATTGGGATAAGCATGAAGCACTTTTGGCAAATCGCGAAGGGGTGACAGACGATTCTGTGCAGAATATACAATTCCCACTACCAACACCACAAATACAATCACCAGATTTGCCATCGGTAATGATGCAAAATGACCCTGAAGCCAAACCTTTGTATCTTTCAGTTGTGTGGAGTACTCCAGTAGAAATTTCACAACCTGATATCATCAAGAAAGATCATTTTCTCGCGCAAGATGATACCTATTTTTTTGCCGAGGTAGCGAAAAAAACTCATTTTTACAAACTTGGCACGGTAACAGGAGATACCTATGATGGCGCGACTGTTTTGCTCGTCAAGACCGTTTCAGAGGGTCCCGGAGGAGACAATTATCAGAAAATGCTGCAAACCAAAGATGGCTACGTCGTGTTTGGTGGCTCAGGATTGCAGTACTATTTTGACGCATCAAAAATCAAGATTGATGTCGGACACACGTTCGCAACGAAAGATACAGAAGTACCACGAACAATTCAAGACAAGCAGACAGGAAAGACATTTCTGCTTCCATATACTGCTGAGCAACAAGGCCCATTCAAGGGTGCTTTTGGTCAGCAAGACAAAATATTTTTTGATCCAAAAGGACTCACACTCGCATTCACTGACCCTGTCGTCGGACCAGTGTATTTTGCTTCAAAAAATCAAAGTTCGATTCCACAGGAATATTCCAATCATGGTTTTTATGTTGGTCTTCCTGATGGGAGTTTTGTGACATATGGTGAACAATTTTTTGGAAATAAAGAACTCTTTTCTTTCGACACTTTTACTCCTCCTATTACATGGAATGGTGGAATAAAAAATACGGCGAAATATGTTCCGTCACAACAAACAGGATGTGGTACTCAGTATTTGGTTGATGTCGTAAACGATGAGGCGGGTATTAATGATTTGGTTTTTGCGGGGAAGGCCGACACCGGCGAGAAAATCTTCTTACTCAAGGACGAGAATGCGAAATCGCTTAAACAATTTTTTGAGGAAGTGAACAATGCTACGAATGGTCGCTATGCTATTTATTCTCCGATGAGTTACCGTCAGTTTATTGATGCGCGACCGTTCTTGTTTATGATTGATCCATACGGACGCATCGTTCGTTTTTTTAGTGACGATGTATTTCAGCCAACTGGTGGTTGTGGCAAACCCGTGATTTATCTTTATCCACAAAATGCGGAAACTGTTTCGGTCAAAATCGCACCTCAGGGCGGATTCACCAAGACAGAACCAGCGTACGGCACAGGTTGGACGGTATTCGCCAAACCGAATGGTGAACTCAAGAATCTTTCGGATGGAAAATCGTATCCGTATCTCTTCTGGGAAGGACACGGAGGTCTCTATCAAACTCCAGACAAAGGTTTCGTTGTTGCCCAAAACGATGTGCACACATTTCTCGTCTCGAAACTCACTGAACTCGGCTTGAATACAAAAGAAACGGCAGACTTTATCGAATTTTGGGAGCCTCGCATGACTGGTTCTCCATACTATTTTGTTACGTTCCTCGGAAATCAAACCATGGATCAAATTGCACCGCTCTCAATCAGTCCAAAACCAGACACCGTCATTCGTATTTTGATGGACTTCACTCCATTGACTACACCGAAACATTTCGATCCGATTACGATACACACGCCGATACGAAAAGGATTTACTGTTGTTGAGTGGGGAGGGGTTTTGCGATAAATATTTGTGGTAGAATTGGCGCGTGAAAAAATCGGAAATCCAGAAATTCCAAAAACTCATACTCGATTGGTACGCTCGCGAAGGTCGGCATGATTTGCCATGGAGGAAGACAACGAATCCGTATCGAATCCTTGTATCTGAGGTCATGCTCCAGCAGACGCAGGTTGAGCGGGTCGTGCCCAAATATCGGGCTTTTTTGAAACGATTCCCGAATATTGTGTCGCTCGCGAGGGCCCCACTTGCGGACGTTCTAGCCCTTTGGAGCGGGCTTGGCTACAATCGCCGTGCTCTCTATCTCAAACGCGCTGGAGAGGCGATTATAGCCCTTCATAAGGGGGTCTTTCCGAAGGACGCCGAGACGCTTGAGACTCTCCCGGGGATTGGTCCCTATACGGCCCGTGCCGTTGCAACCTTTTCGCACGATGCTTCGTATATATTCATTGAGACCAATATTCGTCGGGTCTTTATTCATACCTTTTTCGAAGACAAAAAGAACATACCAGACAGCGAACTTATTCCATGCATCCGAGCGACCCTTCCCAAGGGTACATCTCCGCGCGAATGGTATTGGGCGCTCATGGATTATGGAAGTCATTTAAAAAAGACCGTCCCGAATCCAAACAAGCGCAGTGCCCATTACCTCAAGCAGAGCACGTTTCGCGGATCAGTCCGCGAACTCCGTGGCGAGTTTGTTAGAATCTGCACTCAAAAGGCAGTTTCAAAACGAACCTTACTTGCGCCATATATGAAAACGGATGAAGCGCGTGCCCGAAAGGCGCTTGATGGATTGGTGAGCGACGGTATTCTTGACGTTGATACTCGGGGGTATGTTAAAATTGCGAAATGATTATTAAGTTTTAATACAATAAGTAGTTATGGATATCCATTCGTTTAAACAGTTGTGTGAGCGTCCTATCGTCAAGACTATTCTTGCGAGTGCCTTGACCGTTATTGTTATTCTTTTGATAACTTCTGCTGTTATTTGGCGCGAGCGTGGACGCATTTTTACGTACTTCGCGCGTGGCTATGCGCAGTCAGTTGCATCGGCTGAACACAAAAATGATCCAAAGACAGGACTTCCTGAATTACAGCCAGAATTACCGGCCGTATTTTCTACAGAGTCCACTGTCGAAAACGCTGTTCAATCTGCTAACCCAGCTGTCGTCGCTATTACGATTTCAAAGCAAGTGCCACAATACACGACGTCATATCAAAACGTCGATCCATTCCAGCAATTTTTCGGTGGTGATGGCAGTAACCCATTCGGCAATTTCCAATTTCAAGTTCCAACTCAAACTCCAAACGGAACGAAAGAGCAAGAAGTCGGAGCCGGATCAGGTTTCATTGTTTCTTCCGATGGCTTGATCGTGACCAATCGACATGTCGTTGAAGACAAGACGGCGAAATACACAGTCTTCCTTTCAAACGGCAAGAAGTACGATGCAAAAGTCCTTGCACGTGACGCTATCCTTGACGTTGCAGTGGTAAAGATCGAAGCGAGTGGTTTGCCATATCTTCCACTCGGCAATTCTGATGCACTCAAGCTCGGTCAAAGTGTGATTGCGATTGGGAATGCGCTTGGTCAATTCCAAAATACAATTTCAGTTGGAGTTGTGTCGGGACTATCTCGCTCAATTACCGCAGGTGATCAGTCTGGTTCGTCTGAATCGCTCGACCATGTTATCCAAACTGATGCCGCGATTAACCCAGGCAACTCAGGCGGACCACTCCTCGATCTCGAAGGTCATGTAATTGGTGTTGATACTGCAATCGTTCAAGGTTCACAAAATATTGGCTTCGCACTTCCAATCAACAGTATCAAAACAGTGATTGATTCGGTTCGCACGACAGGCAAAATCGTTCGTCCATATCTCGGCATTCGTTACCAAGTCATTACACCCGAGATGAAAGACAAGAATAATCTCACGGTTGATTCCGGAGTCATTGTTCAAAAAGGGTCAGACAAGAGCGAGCTTGCTGTTATCCCAGGATCACCTGCAGACAAAGCTGGTATTGTCGAGAACGATATCATCACTGAAGTCGACGGTACGAAGCTCGATAGCGATCATGATTTGGCTCAAATGATTCGTGCGAAAAAAGTCGGGGACAGTGTTGTGCTCACCGTGCTCGGAAAAGGCACACAGAAAAAAGTCACGGTCGTTCTTCAGGCCGCTCCGCAGGAATAAAAAGTGCGTAAAAAAAATAAGCATCACTCGGTTATCTGAGCGATGCTTATTTTATTGTTCATGCAAGTTGAGCTAAATTTGTTGTCAAATGATTTTCAATTAGGACGAGGTCCTCACTGCTGAATGATTGTACCTCAAGTACCATATCTGTGACATAAAAAGTAATCGTCACTTTTGTTTCTGTTGTGACTTCTGTGGCATTGTTTTGAATCAGATATGCAATGCTTCCTGCTGTAGGATTTTTTACTTTTTTAATCTTAAAGCAATACTCATCATTGTTTTCGAGTTCTTGAAAAGCCTGATGTATCTCTTTTTCTAGCCTGTTTTTTTGCTTGGTAAGCCAAACCGAATTGTTGAGTTGTGAGACATGAAAGTAATTTTTGGTTTGTTTTCACATTACTGATTGAAGTCATTTTTGTCAAATTTCGGCTCATGACGTCACTTGGGTATACTATCCTTATGCATATCAAAAAAATTGGCCATTGTTGTCTTGTTATAAACACCGGCTCCGTCACTATCATGACTGATCCAGGTGGCTTTAGTACGGCGCAGAACGACGTGCGGGGTATCGATATCGTACTCGTTACCCATGAGCATCACGATCATTTTCACATTGATTCAGTGAAGCAAATCATTGCGAATAATCCGAACGTAAAAATCATCACCAATGCTACTGTTGGCGCTCTTTTGACCGCAGAGAATATTCCATTTGAATGTGTCGCACAAGGAGGAGAAAACAAAGCTCACGGGGCTCATATCGAAGGCTACGGATGTACGCACGCGACGATATATCAAGACATGGGTCAGACAGAGAATACTGGATACTTTATCGATGGCAAACTTTTCTATCCAGGAGATGCATTTACGAATCCAAATCGTCCTATTGATATTCTCGCGCTTCCATCAGCTGGTCCGTGGATGAAGGTAAGTGATGCAATTACCTATGCATGTATGCTTAAACCACGTGTGGCCTTTCCGGTACACGATGCGATCATGAGTCAGCACTTCGTTGGATTCTTACATGGAATGCTTGAGAAAATACTCAGTCAAAATTCGGTGACCTTTATCGGATTGAAAGAGGGAGAAGAAAAAGATTTTTAGTCTCGGTGTGAAGGTACCCACCATGTCTCGTTTTTTTCGAGATAGAATGATACAACGAAACCAATCATGAGGATGATGCCGAGGACGGCGAAAATCATTTGAAAGGGAAGGACGGCGAGCGCAAGCGCTCCAAGGAGTGGTGCGAGGACATACGAGAGTGGTCGCACATCTGCGAAGAGGGCGATAACACCAGGGTCGTCTTCTTTTGCGACTTTGAAGAAATGAATCTCTGTCATTGCTTCGACTGTTGCTGCTCCGATACGTGAGATGAAAAGGAGTGCTCCAACAGTCAGTGCTGTAGGTGTATTGAGGAGTGCGAGTGAAAAGACGCTTCCTGCCATGAGCAAGAATCCAAGAGCGGAGAGTTCTTTTTCACTGCCAAGCCAATCAGCAATCTTGCCGAGTGGGTAGTCGAGTATCACAAAGGTTGCGAGCATGACGGAGAAAATTATTCCGATCGTATCCCATGAGAATCCGAGATATTTCGAGAGATAGATTGGCGTATAGACGACCATCCATGCGTAAAAGAATTGCAGAATGAAGTTTGCCGAAATTACATTGCGGAGTGTACGCGTGCGGAGCGTGTGACGAAAGGCACTTTCGAATTTTCCAAAGTCATAGGTCGTATCTTTGTACTCACCGAGACCGATATATGTCGCGATTGCGAGCACTGCAAAAATAGCGAGACCAAGTACATATGTTCCCGCGTATCCACCGAGGTCGATGACTTTGCCTGCGCAAAACGGCCCGAGCATGATACCGACGTTTCCAAGCAGAAGGAAGAAGCCACGTGCAAGACCGCGCCCTTTTTTGGGTTCAAGATGATGAAAGAAAATATTGAGTGAGAACAAAAGCATGTTCATCGTGACGAGATACACGATGAGTGCAACGACATGCAAAATAGTGTTTACTGGTGCTGACAATACGAGAAGAGAGAGTGCGTAGCATGTTCCGCTCGCAAAGAAGTACATTTTGTTTCCGTATCGTTTGAGCGTTGGTCCTGCTTTCGTCAATATGAGAATACTTACGATTGCACTGAGCGCATACAGCAATCCAACCTTTTCAGGACCAATACTATTTTCAATATAACTTGAGTTTGTGTAGAGCGTTACTGCTCCGGCAAACGAAAAAAGAAAATTAATGAGATACACTACTCCGCGCATGCGGATCGTCTTTTTGTGCATGTGTATATTTTAGCAGAGTATATGTTATTTGCCGAATTAAAAATACCCACTTTCAAAAGTACCGGCGTAAAATCCTGAAGGATTTTTGCCTCACTCTCTCGCCGTCGCGCTCCGAGAGTACTTTTGAAAGTGGGTATTTTTAATTCGGCAAATTGCCTACACTGCGAGAAGAACTGGAATCACGAGAGGACGCTTCGCTGTTTTTTGGAACAAGAATTTCGAGAGATTGTCTCCGAGTGTTCCACGGAGCATCTCGAAGTTTACTTGTTGCATGTCATGTGCGCCATCTTCGATGGAATGCTTCACGATTTGGCGTGCCTCATGCAAGAGTTCTTGTGATTCTTTGAGGTACACGAATCCGCGAGAGATAATATCAGGAGACTTCTTGAGTTTGCCTGTCTTCTGGTCGATTGTCGCAACGATAACGAACATACCGTCTTGAGCGAGCATTTGTCGGTCACGAATGACGACTTCCTGTTCATCTCCAACAGTAAATCCATCCACCATCATGAGTCCACTTGCTGCCTTTTCCTTGCGGAGAGTCATCTTTTGACCGTCAGCCGAGATTTCAATAATCGATCCGTTGTCTGGGACAACGATGTGTGATTCTGGAATACCAATCTCTATTCCCAGACGCTTGTGTGACTGAAGCATGTAGTGACTACCGTGGATTGGAATGAAGAATTTTTCATTCACTTTGCGGTGAAGCCACTTGATGTCTTCTTTGTTTCCGTGACCTGTCGCGTGGACGTAGTCTTCTCCACTCGTTCGGTAGGTGACGATGTTCACACCTTGGCGAGCGAGACCATCTTTCATTTTTGCGACCTGAACTTCGTTTCCAGGGACAATCGAAGCTGAAAGAATGATTGTGTCGTTCTTCTTGAGTGAGAATTTCTTGTGTGTCTTTTGTGCGGCACGATTGAGTGCGGCAAATTCTTCGCCTTGGGCACCAGTCATGAGAATGATGATGCGATCAGGAGGGAAGTTGTCGATCTCTTCA
Source organism: bacterium (assembly GCA_037143195.1). Taxonomy (GTDB): domain Bacteria; phylum Patescibacteriota; class Minisyncoccia; order Phycocordibacterales; family UBA9973; genus CAITQP01. Next base: position 267,102 of record JBAWZD010000002.1, read on the forward strand.
ATCGAGATGAGTGTGTCCTTCTTTGGTTTGAGCAATCCTGCTTCGATAGACACTTCCATGTTTGTTTTCATGGAGCGACCTTCGAGCACGACTTTCTTTCCGAGTTCTTCGGCGATCTCGATGATCTTGATGAGACGAGTGATGTGTGAGGCGAAGGCTGCGATGATGAGACGTCCGCCTTTGTTTGCACGGATGAGACGATCGAGACCTTGGTGCACGCGCACTTCAGGCAATGCGAATCCTTCATTCTCAACGTTGGTTGAGTCTGTCATGAGAAGCAAGGTCTTATTTTTGTCGAAGATAGAGTATTCCTTTTCTTCGTCATCAGAAACGATACCGTCGATCTGGTCGAGCTTGTAGTCTCCTGGGTTTACGATCCAGCCGTGTGGTGTTTCGAGAATGATACCCATCGAGTCTGGCACCGTGTGTGTCACACCGAAGAATTTCACGCGCATTTTGCCGACAGTGATGACTTCGTCACGCTCAACAACAATCGCATTGAGTGGTGGAAGATGTGGGAATTCTGTCTGGCGCTTCTTCATGAGAAGCACTGTAAGGTTACGAGAATACACTGGTGGATTGCCGATACGTGAAAGTACGAGTGGAAGTCCTCCGATGTGGTCAAGGTGACCGTGGGTGATGAAGACCGCGCGGATTTTGTCCTTGCGTTCTTCGAGGTACGTTGTGTTTGGAATAATGTAGTCGATACCAGGGGTACTGTCGCCAGCAAATTGCATTCCCGCATCAATGACGATGATGTCATCTTTGGTTTCGATTGCAGTGAGGTTCTTTCCGACTTCTTCGACTCCTCCGAGTGGAATGATACGGTACACACCTTCTTCTGGCGGAGGAATTTGTGGGCCACGCTTTCGTGGAGCATTTTCTGTACTGCCAGCTTCGGGCATGCGTGGGTGACTTGGAGCCTTACCACGACGCTTGTGTTCTGGATATTGATACGATGGACGTGATGAATGACGCGCGCCACCTTGATGTGCAGGTTTTGCACCTGCGACAGGGGTATGTGCGCCCGCCACTGCTACGCCTGCTTCACGATTTGGATTGTGAGGCATACGCTGGGGATTGTTTGGATTGTGTGGACGATGATTTGGATTGTGTCCACCTGGTCCGCGATGATGATGTGGGCGACGTGGTCCGAGTGGGGGAAGCGATGCTCCTCCGACGCCTGCAGTAGCACGTTCGATTGCTCCGTCGATTCCAGAACCTCCACCGATGTTTGATCGGGGGATGTCGTTCTTGAGTGACTGGAGAATTGCGCCGAGTGGCGACTTTGGTTTTTGATTTCTAGGCATGTGATTTATAATTTTTGATTACGTAATTGGTAGATTAGAAAATACAACTCCTTCATTCGGACTTCTATGTTCTAGCGTACCAATTACTCAATCAATAGTGATTGCTAATTGATAACGTGTTGGTAATGATGCACCTGCTCTTATTTCTTTGCGAACAATTTCCACACTTTGCTTGTTGCGAGATACCATGATTCGATGCCACTGAAACGATCTTCTGCTGTTGCTACGTGTCCGAGTGTAATACCAGTCTTGTCTGTACGGGTTACGTAAATGTACGAAGGGGAATAGACGAAGACTGCAGGAATATCGTTTGCGATTTCTTTTTCAAACGAAGCATAGAGTGTGTTTTCTTTGCTTTGATCGAGTGTGGCGAGACCCTGTTCAAGAAGCTTGTCTACTTTTGGATTCACATAGCTTGAAATATTGAGTCCTGGATCGTTGCGCTGTGATGAGTGCCAGAATGCGTATAAGTCTGACTGGTTTGAAACGACTTCACCAAAGAAGAGCGCTTGGAATTTGCGAGGACGAATGATGTCTTGGTTGAGACTTCCTGTCTCGTAGACCTTTGGTGTTGCTTCGATACCTATGGTCTTGAGATCTTCACTAATGAGCGTGACTGCTTGGGTGAGTTCTGGTGTGTTGTTTGTCGCAATCTCAAACGAAAGACGTTGTGGATCTTTTTTGGCGACGGGCTTCATGTAGATTCCGTCTGAACCAAGTTTCCATCCGTCTTTCTCAAGAATCTTTTTTGCCTGATCGACATCAATCGTACTTGGACCTTCTGCATCACCTTGAGCCATTTCAGAACTTGCGGGGATAGCACCATTTGTTGGTGTTCCATATCCTTTCAAGACACTTTTCACAATGCCTGATTTGTCGATGGCGAGTGAGATTGCCTGGCGAACATTTTTGTCTGCAAAAATCTTGGCCTGTGTTTGATTGAAGAAAAGTCCAAACACTCGTGGAAGCGGGGAAGTCATGACGCGACTTCCTTCGTTTGCAAGCATCTCTGCATTCTCTGGATCAATACCACCGAATGTATCGATGTCTCCCGCCTTGTATGCTGCAACGAGCGTACTTTCTGATGCGTAAAAATGGATACGAACCGTATCGATGAGTGGTTTCAAACCACCTTTCGCCTTTGATCGTTCGAGTTCGTAGTACGCAGGAATACCTGATGCCCCAGCGACGACAGACTTTACTTGATATGCACCTTCGCCAACGGCGTTCTTGCCATTGTAATCAGTGTAGGCCCAATTTTCATAGGAAATTTTGCCCCAAATATGTTTTGGCACAATTCCGAGCGTCGTGTTTTCGAGGAATGGAGCGTATGGCTGTTTGAGTGTAAATGTTACGGTGTTTGCGTCTGGAGCATTTGCGATGACACCTTCCCATGCGACACGTTGTGCACTCTTCAAGAGTGGGTCTTGTGCGCTCTTGATTGTGTAGACGACATCGTCACTCGTTACTTTTTCACCATCTTGGAAATATGCTTCGCGGAGTGTGAATGTGTAGGTGAGTCCATCATCTGAAACAGTGTATTTTTCTGCGAGATCCGGAACAAGTTCGCCTTCGCTGTTTACTTTCATCAATCCACGATATACGAGACTCGTGAGATCGCGATCTGCGTCGGTCACTGCGAGGAGCGGGTTGACGAAGCGGGGAGTCCCGATGATGCCTTCTTCGAGTGTGCCACCAGTCGAGGGTACGGCCACCATGAAGTGTTCGTTGACTTGATAGACGAGCGAGAGTGCGCAGACTGTTCCAACGAGGACGGCGAGAATGAATCCCCCACGTTCGATTGGATTAAATGCACCAAGTGCACGTTTCATCTCAGCATGCATTCCTGCGAGGCGAGTGGTTTTTTTGTTTGATTGTTCGTCCATATGAGTGAGTTAAGAGTAGTAAGCAAAATCGAAAGACACTTCTTCCTTTTGAAGGCTCAATATACTAGATACAATCGCTTGAAAGTGCGATTAGAAGATCACTGCGAGAACGCAAAGTGTAGCGAACAAAACGCCGAGGACGATAGTCGCGATGAAGAGAAATTTCTCGAAGCCACGCTTCGTGCGGAAATTTTGCATGCCGTCAGAACCGCCAAAAGTACCTCCGATTCCTGCGGTGGAAGGTTGAAAGAGGACAGCGGCTATGAGGAGCGCGCCGACGAGTATTTGAGCGGCCGGCAAGATGCTCGGCAGAAGTGAACGTAACATTGCAAGAGGATTCTATCATATGAGACGAAAAAAGCAACTTCTCAGGTCAATAGATAGGCTCAACTATAGAGTGTGTTTGGATCGCACCAGATAACATAAAATCCGCTTAGACAATGGTGTCTAAGCGGATTCTAATTAATTCTGCAATTTTTTTTACTGCTTACCCTGTGGGGTAGCAGCTGCTGCTGGTGCAACTGGCGCAGCCCCTGCACCAGTTGTGGGGTCGGCTTCTAATACTAGAAGCTCATCCCCGTTTTGGTAAATCATTCTACCTGAACGATTCCCATTCTTAATCTCAATAAACATACTATTGATGTTTGCTGTCGTATAGGATGGGACATTCGGCACGGTGCGGGGAGCAGCCGCATAGTAATTATGATTTACCACCGGTGGCTGCACCGGAGCAACTGGCTGTGGTAACGGCGCCCTGAGCCGGCGCACTATTTCAACAGTAAACAATACGATTACGCCTAAGCCTAGAATCGTACACAAGCTATACCATAGCCATTCCCATGGCATGGTATAGCCTGGGGTTGTCGTGGTTGGTTTTAATGGTACACCATTGCGGTATTCGTAGCCCTTCTCGCGAAGGGTTACGTCTGAGATAAAAACCGACACCTCTTCGGTGTGGTTGTTCCAGCCCACCACTTTTTGATAGGGTGACCACCCACCTTTCGCAAGGTGGATTGAGGCGAGTATGGGGTCATACACGTTGATTCCAACGGTTGTTTGAACTCCAGGCCCAGTGTGGGCGGGAGTTTCGATTTCAGTAGCTGTTGCTACGACTGTGGCGCAGCATAGAGCGAGCGCGAAGATTAATTTTTTCATTTGCTTTGGTTTTATCGCCAGTTTTGTCTGACTCACACAAAGGCCCTCAAGCCCCTCTGTGAATCAGGCAATGACGTAAAACACGTTTTCAAGGAAGATGAGCACTCTAAAAAGATTATAGCATAGATATTGACATAATGTCAAGTAATTATGCAAAATAAAATACAGCCTTATATATAGGCCTTTTTGGGCCAAATGGGGGATTGGGCCTTCCGCGAGCGCTATTTTAGTGGTATTTCGTGAATCCACTGTACTTCCGAGATATACACGCTTGACTTCTCTAATTGCTTGCTATAGTATGGTCCTCGGCGCCTTCGTTGGTCGCCATTTTATATCGAAGAACGAAGACATATGTACGCATATATCTTCCGAACACCGGATATCGAATCTCCCGAACATTAATAACGGAATAGAGAAAGAAGTACTACGTTTTATTTTGTCCCGTTTTGTTTCTATTTCGAGGATAATTTATTGTCCTCGAATTTTTAAGTAGAGTTTGATCCTAGCTCAGGATGAACGCTGGCGGCGTGGATAAGGCATGC
>JBAWZD010000003.1:0-95810 GCA_037143195.1 bacterium
CTCAGCTGGTAGAGCAGCTCCCTTTTAAGGAGAGGGTCGCAGGTTCGATTCCTGCTGGGCGGACTTTAGATTTCTTGTTTGAATGCGCTTTGTTCGCAATATATTTATCAGTACCGCTTTTTACCCAAAGTGCTTATTATAACTTTTTGATAGACTTGTCTTGAGTATGGCTATATACTATCGTCATGCCCCCAAGAGAAAGAATGCCTTCCAGACATAGAGGAGATGCCGAGGAAATCCCGGAAGAAAAGAAACCGGGTTTTCTTGAAAAGCAGGGACACCCTCAAGAAATAGATGCTAAGAGAAGCTTTCGCAACGACCATGCTTTTTGGAAACCAGAACAACTTCCGCATATGGTTGACGAACGAGTGCTCGATGTCATACGAGAGCACCATTTATCACAAAGATCGTATTCAAATTACTATGCTTCACACAAAGAGTCAGACGAGACTACTTTCGCTGAAAAAGTTGATCAGCAACGGCATGTTGAAAATGCGAATCTGGGTCGGCACCTGGCATCAATAAGTTTTTATTCCAATGATGGATTACTGCGATTTTCCGACCACTGGTGGGACAATGAAGATGGTGAAGGACACAATATCGATTTTAGTTCTGCGCGACCGGATGATATCCCGCAAATGACGCTCGCCCGATATTCGCCGGATGATGATACTTGGCATAAAATACTTTCTTTGCCGCTGTATCAAAGGCAACCATGGTATAAAGCTGAGAGTGACGTACATTTGAAAGAATTCATATCAAAGAATTTACGTTACGTGGAACAGAAAATAAAAGAGGTAACCGAGGAAATGAAGAATGTGCCCCCTTCGTCACTTAACGAAAACGGAGAAAGAGCTGACGGATATAAAGAACTGGAAAACGTTTTCGCAAATATTTTCGGAGGCCTTGGTATAGAACGAGACACGGAAGAATTCTTGGCGAAGCTCGAACGAATCGAGAATTTGCTCAAACAACGACACCTCAATCCGTTTCTCAAGGAGCGTCTCAACGGTCTGAAATCCGAAATAGAAAGCAGGCTCGGATGCGGTCTTGAAGACTATCGTGGAAAGATCCAAGTTCATCTGCAGGGCAAAAAAGAATATAAAGGAGTCAATTCCTATTGGTGATTTCTTCCTCCTGTTGGAGCGCCCGAATAAACATCAGCTTGTTGTACAACCCTTCCATATAAGCCCGATCAGAAAGGATCGTTATAATAACGTCATGTTCACCGGACAAGGAAAAACAGCACCTCGTAGAGGTGCTGTTTTTGCGTCCGCCTAGAGGGAGCCAACTGCTTGGATCCCGTCAGGAGAGATTCCTGCTGTCTATAGTTTCTTGATATCGGCAGGTCTTTATGCCAATATCAAGAAAACAGGTGCTAATGACGGCACTTTAAAAACTTGCGTATGAACAGACTCGATTCGGCGACATTCCAGCTTCGCCAACTGAAAGGAGGACTTGCGAGCCTTTTTGCCGCAACCTCGGTTTTCCTCATTTTTTACTGGTTTATGCCAGTATTGTGGGAGAAATATGTAGTGACCACAGGAATAGGTTATCCTGTAGGTATTTTTAACGCCTTCGGGACCGGAGGACTTTACGGAATAGGCATGTCCGTAATTTTACTAAAGTGCAAAGTGTTTGGGAGTGAGGGCGCGCACCATCCGATATTTATTATCGTAAATACGCTCGGAGGTTTTTTGCATCTGTTGTCGTTTACGTACTATTTCAATTCGTTTGGGGTCACACTCGACACACTTTACACGCTCGTTGGCATTTTCGCTTGGTTCCACCATAGAGCGTGGAAAACAGATTGGACGGTACAGAGAATCTCTTGGGGGATACTCGCACAAATCGTGGCTGTCTTTTTGGTAATTTTCGTATTTGTTTGGAACGTGTGGCCAGGAGTGGAAACATTTGCAAGGACAACAAATTTTCCGTTCCACAACATAGGATTTGCAGGTGGGATATTCATACTCGCCTCATTTATCGGAATCTCAAAAAAATGGATTGATTCACACGGGAAGGTTTTTGCGGTGATATATGTTCTTGGGTGCGTCTTCTACATCACAAATCTGATGCTAGACTTCAACCCGTTCACTGTGGCCCTCCAGTCAGGACTGATTTATTTTTTTCTTTTTCCAATACGAATCCGAGTACCAAGAGTTGCCTGATTGAAACAAGAAGTTAAGGACCCTCTCGATTTATGAGAGGGTCCTTTACCATTGTGATAGAGCATGATAGTGTCAGGAAAAGAACAATTGTTTTCTATGTCGTTTTTTGGTGATACGAGGCCGTTATCCTGTGGCTTCTCATGACCAAAAAACACATGGAATGAAAAATAAAAAACTTATTGCTGAAAAGTTGTTTCACACACATCTGGGCCAACCTGTTGAAAAAATTGGAAAATACATATTGTTATGTAATTCTCAGGATTATGTAGACAAGTTTGCCCAAAAATTTAAGGTGAAAGTTACTACCGGATTTGTAATGCCGTCTGCTACCTTTGAAGGGATTACCATAATTAATTTTGGTACGGGGAGTCCGAGAGCTGCGGCTATTATGGATTTGCTGTTAGCGGTAAAACCCAACGCCGTACTTTTTCTTGCTGAATGCGGAGGTTTAAAAAAGAAAAGTAGTGTTGGTGATTTGATTCTTCCTATCGGCGCAATACGGGGAGAGAGGACAAGCGATGATTATTTTCCTCCAGAAGTTCCGGCGCTCCCAGCGTTTGCTCTGCACAAAGTTGTGGCTGAAATAATTGGAAGGACGGGCGCTGCTTATTTGACGGGTACCGTCTACACATCGAACCGCCTTATATGGGCGCACGATGAGGTGTTTAAGGATCACCTTAAAAAGGTTCAGGCACTGGCCACCGATATGGAGACTGCAACAATATTCATTGCTGGGTTTCGGAACAAGATTCCTACAGGAGCCTTGTTGTTAGTATCGGATCTCCCGATGGTATCGAGTGAAATCAAAACAGCGGTGAGTAGCAGCACCGTTACAACGAAGTTTGGATCAAAACATCTTGAGATTGGGATCCTTTCTCTTGGTTTTTTGATTAATCACGGGGTAAAAGTAAGACATTTAAAATTTTAAATTATGCAAAAGAGCTTCTTAAAAATGAAGCTCTTTTGAATTTTTGCATCAAAATACTCTTGGTATAGTATAATTTAAATACAATGAAATTTAATTCAGGAATTGAATTCTCCCCGATGAACAAAGACGACGGAGGAGATGAACATAGCGGTATGGAGAATATTACGCAGATTGTGCCCGAAACAGGAATGTCAGAGGATTACATGAATGACTTCGTTGGCTTTTCGCCGGTCATTCAGATGGGAGGAATACAGGGTTTTATAAATGCGGTTAAAAAATACAAGTGGGTTCCAAAAACATACGAAGAATTTTTCGCGCCGAAGACGACCAAAAATCCTGTGACAGAGCAGAACAAGAGTCGTGTCGAGTCGCTCAATCTTGAAGTAGAAAAATTCAAAAAAATAATTGATGAAAATATTGAGAACCTGACACTTGAAGATTTTAATAATTACGCGAGGAGTATTCAGGCCATCATCAAACCTAAAAATGAGTGGACGGATCTCTAACCCCTTGCCATTTTTGGCAAGGGCCGGTATACTTCTTTTGTTAGCAGTTAATTTAACAAATCGATATGGTTACACAAGAACGCGATTTTCTCGTTGAGGAAGAGCATTTTTCTGACACAGAGCGTATGATCCTCTGGAAGGAAGTGCAGGATTCTCTCGATGAAGAAGACAATGAAGCGCCTGTCCGAAGCAAATACTTTTAATTGCGCCGGTCGGCGAATAGTGAGTGTCCGGTGCACAGAAATCCCTTAGCGGGGTTTTTTTATTGCCTACGCACCCATTTTCGTGACTTTTGAACCAAAAACCCTTACTCTTACGTATATAGTAAGTAGAAGTAAACAATGAAAAAAATAATCCTATCTATCATCGTCTTGGGCGCGTTCGGTTATTATACGTTTTCCCAAAGTCAGAATACTCCGACGGTGGCATATGTGGCACCTCAAACTGTCAGTACCAAAAAACAAACAACACTAGTTGATCAAACATCCGTACCTGTTGCAACTCCGGTCTCTGTACCAGTGTCCACACCGAAACCCGTGCCAGTAACAAAGCCGAAACCAATACCTGTTCCGGTCACAAAAAAGGGTTTGTACAATGATGGCACATATACGGGCGATGTTGCAGACGCATACTACGGCAACGTGCAGGTCCAAGCTGTCATTACGAATGGCAAACTCTCGAATGTTATTTTTCTCGACTACCCACAAGATCGATCGCACTCACTTCAGTTGAGCCAGCGTGCGATGCCAATTCTCACGCAGGAAGCAATCCAAGCACAGAGTGCAAATGTAAACGGAGTCTCAGGTGCCTCTGACACAAGCGCCGCATTCCAGCAGTCACTCACGTCGGCGCTCGCTCAAGCTCGCGCCTAGCCTCTCGGCCGATATTCAAAAAAATGAAAGAAACACGCATCACCATGGGCATGCCCGCGACAATTGAAATTGTCGACGCTGGCGCAACACAAGAATCACTCGACATGGTGTTCGATTTTTTCAATTCCGTCGATGAGCGATTTAGTCCGTACAAAACAGACAGTGAGCTTTCACGATATAATCGAGGCGAAATCGCTGAGGGTGATTTGAGCGAGCAGATGAAATATATTTTTGTGCTCGCTGAAAAAACGAAGAACGATACGAATGGATATTTTGATATGAGACACAACGGCACATGCGATCCGTCAGGAATCGTGAAAGGGTGGGCGATACACGAGGGCGCGAATCTACTCCGTGCGAAAGGATTCCAAAATTTTTATGTTGAGATCGCAGGGGATATTGAAGTCTCGGGGCACAATACCGATGGCGCTCCGTGGAGTATAGGTATTCGCAATCCGTTCAAGCGTGAAGAGATTGTAAAAGTAGTACACTTGAGTAGCGGTGGTATCGCAACATCGGGCACAGCAATTCGCGGAGACCATATTTATAATCCAAAAGGCGACGCGCGTCCGAATGACATTGCAAGTATTACCGTGATTGGTCCGAATGTGTACGAAGCCGACCGATTTGCGACGCCGGCATTCGCAATGGGGGGTGATGGAATTCAATTCATCGAAGCGCTTCCGAATAGTGAAGGATACATGATTGATACGAAGGGGATTGCAACGATGACGAGTGGATTTACCAAGTTTACCCGTGCGCTCACATTCTAACTTTATGCTCAACACAATCGACACCATATTAAACAAGATCACTATGTACAAGGTCGTGCTCTATTACCTCACAGGGTTGTGGGTTATAGCGCTCGCGCTTAGTTTCTTTGGGGTGCTTCCGTACACACCACTTGCGCTTGCGATCACACTCGGGATTTTGCTCGCAGTTGCATGGGCGACAAATGCGCTGTTTGCCTACATCTTTGAAGTGCCAGCCAACGTCGAATCCATCTACATTACGACCTTTATTCTCGCGCTCATCATCACTCCAGGGCAATCACCATCTGAATATATTTTCATTGGCTGGGCAGCCGTACTTGCGATGGCATCAAAATATATTTTTGCACTCAAACACAAACATATTTTTAATCCGGCGGCCCTTGCTGTTGCAATCACTGCGCTTGCCATCAATGGCTCGGCGAGTTGGTGGGTAGGGACACTGGTGATGATGCCGTTTGTGCTCGTAGGTGGAGTACTCATCGTGCGCAAGATCGTGCGCGCCGACCTCACGCTCGCATTTTTCATTGCAGCACTCACGACGACGCTCGCGTTCACGTTTTTTTCAGGTGGAGACTTGATGAGTACACTCATTCGCACACTCACAAGTTCGCCGATTCTCTTTTTTACATTCATCATGATCACGGAGCCGCTCACGACTCCGCCATCACGCTCACTTCGTATTCTCTATGGAGCATTTGTGGGATTTCTCTTTGCTCCGCAAGTCCACATCGGTGGACTGTATCTCACTCCTGAAATCGCGCTTCTCATTGGAAACGTCTTTTCATATATCGTGAGTCCAAAGAGTCGTCTGACACTCAAGCTCAAAAAGGCGATTCAGGTCACGGCCGATACGGGGGAATTCGTCTTTCAGCCGGACAGTCGCATGCAATTCCTTCCAGGGCAATATCTCGAATGGACACTCGGGCACGAGAGTCCTGACAGTCGAGGCAATAGACGGTACTTCACGATTGCTTCATCGCCAACAGAGGACGAGCTTCGTCTTGGCGTGAAGTTCTATCCAAACGCAAGTAGTTTCAAAACGAAGCTTGCCGATATGCGTATCGGTGATACGATCATCGCCTCACAGCTCGCGGGGGATTTCGTCATGCCAAGCAATCCAAAAAAGAAATTGGTCTTTATCGCTGGTGGTATCGGGGTCACGCCATTCCGCTCTATGGTGAAATATCTCGTCGACAAGAACGAACAGCGTGATATCGCCATGGTGTATGCAAACAAGACAGTGAGTGATATCGCATACAAAGATTTTTTTGATCAAGCATCTGCATCTCCACTCGGACTTAAGATGGTGTATACGCTCAGCGACACCAAAGATTTGCCTGCCACATGGAAAGGATACACCGGCTACGTCACCGCGCCCCTTATCCAAAAAGAAATTCCCGACTACGAAGATCGACTCTTTTATATCTCCGGCCCCCACAGCATGGTCTCGATGACTGAAGCGATGCTCAAGCAACTCGGTGTCCCAAGTAGTCACATACGCACCGACTTTTTCCCTGGATTTGCGTAGTCCTATTTCTCCTTCGCTTCTTTCCACGCGAGTTCAAAAATCATGCGCATCATGTTGTGAATTGTTTTGTCTTCAATGATGACGCCGATTGGTGCGTGCTGGTCAAACTTCGCAAAGAATACTTTGTTTTTGCCGTAGACAATGATCTCGCCGGGGAAAGGGAAGACTGCGTGTGGGACATAGCGAGCCCGCGCAATAGTACTCTTCTTTAATCCTGAGTGAGTTGTTTCAGTAAACTTTTTGGCTGTTGGTGTATCGGGAATGATACCGCGTGCGCTAATGCCGTTCTTTTCTTTGAGTTTGATAAATTCACCAAGTACTTTTGGTGTCATAAATGCGAGTAACGCGTCGGTGTTTGCAAATGCAAGGAGCTCGTAATTTTTCTCGAGTGTCTGCGTCATATATGCTCTGATGACTTGGTCCTTGCCTTCGTAGAAGGTGACACGGGGCTTGTTGTCGTGTGATTGAAAAAGTCCCTCAAGCGCCGGTACGAGCTCGGAAGCTTTTTTGTACGCATCTTCAGCAATGCTGATTTTTGATTTCATCGAACGCAGGAATTTGGCGGGTGATTCGGGGAAGTAGAAGAGTTTTTTCTTTTTCTCGACTTCACCGACGAGCCCGCGCACCGAAAGAATGCCGAGCGTCTTGTAGACCGTACTGCGGTTTATCTTGGTTGCCTCGGCAATCTCGGAAGGGAATGAACCACCCGTCTCGACGAGATATCCATATATCTGAGCCTCTTTCTCTTCGAGTCCTGTTCGTTTGAGTTTGTCTACGATGAATTCGTTTGTCATATTATTGGTATTTTTTTGTAACAAAAATATATTGAACTTGAATATATCCTTATTTTATAAGCATTTTATACTAAATAAACGATAATATATTATGACATATTATGTATTTATATGCAATACTTACGTCGATAAAAGTTATTTTACATTAGAAAAAACAAAAATTATGATTTCAAATCTGATTAAAAAGATCTCGTCCTCTATTGATTTGGTCCATACTAAATTATTAGATGATAAAACGCTTGTTAGGTCGTATATCGATGACACTAGTTCTCCAAGTGGGCGTATGAGAGTGCTATGCAGCGAGAACTTTATTAATGATCTCAAAATGGTATGGTTGTCCTCTCTCCTGAATGAATATATGATGCCACTTTATCTGGCGAACGCCGTGGGTCATCAAGGGAGTGTCGTTCTTGTTGCAACAGAAGCGAATATTCTGGTAACAATTAAGGGACCTAAAAACGAATACTCTAAAAATTCATTTGGGGTAACCATGGAGGAAGACATCCTTGGTGCAATTCAGGCGTACGAACTAGCGGTGCGTGAATTACTAGAAAGGGAACTTTTTTAGTAATGTAATTAAAACACCTGACAGGCTGGCAGGTGTTTTTTGTTACCCGAAGCAGAATACGTGCGAGTGTGGTAGATTGAGTTTATGCTAAAGAAGCAATCTGACGCCGTGCTCATCCTTCCCGATATTCGCAGTACCTACAATGTGGGTGCTATTTTTCGCACGGCTGATGCGGTTGGCGTCGCAAAAATATATCTCGTTGGGATTACGCCTGCTCCGCTTGATCGATTTGGCAGAGTGCGGAGTGATATTGCGAAGTCGGCACTTGGTGCGGAGCAGACTGTGCCGTGGGAACAGTGTGCGCGAATCGCGCCACTCATCACTCGACTGAAAAAAGTGGGGTATACGATTGTGGCTATTGAACAATCGGCGCGTTCGGTGGATTACAAAAAGGTCCGCGTGAGCGGACCGACTGCCTTTATTCTCGGGAATGAGGTTACAGGAATTCCTCAATCTGTACTCGCAAAATCTGATATCATCGCTGAAATTCCGATGCAGGGCATGAAAGAATCGCTCAACGTTTCCGTCGCGACTGGGATTGCACTCTTCCGAATGCTTGGGCAATAGTTACTGGCCGGGACCGTACGTTTTGCCGGTGCCACCGATTGGAGCAGGGTCAAGGAAAGCTCCTGTTTGGTTTTGAGCACGCTCGGGTCCGCCAGTGAAATACCAGAGTACCCATACTCCAGCGACAATGATGATGAACCATGTGAGTGTACCTCCGCGTTCTTTGTGTTTTGATTGTTGAATCATATTATTTCCACAATTGTTGATGCCGTGGACAGAAGTGTGTGCTTCTCCCACCAACGACTATACGAAGTATATCACCTTTGCACCCAGATTTTTTGCACGGTTTGCCGGTGAGTCGGTAGGCATTGTGTTCGTGACTGAAGTTGCCTCGAGTGCCATCGATTTGTCGGTAGTCACTTGTTGAATCTCCACCAAAATCAATTCCTTTTTCAAGTACTGTTCGTACTGAGCGGAAGAGACGCTCGAGTACATCGAGAGGAATTTTGCTTGTGATTGAGAGGGGATGAATACCAGCGAGCCAAAGTGCTTCGTCGGAATAAATATTGCCGATACCTGCTACGACATTTTGATCCATGAGTATCGTTTTGATTTTGCCTTTTGGTTTGGTCGCGATGCGAGCAATAAATTCTTTTGCAGTAAATCGTGCGTCGAGTGGCTCGGGACCAATACCGTCGAGGTGTTTGGTCGTGTGAGCGATTTCGGTCGAAAGAAGTGTGACTTTTGCAAATTTGCGTACGTCGGAGAGGACGAGTTGTTTGCTGTTCGTGAATGTAATCACGAGATGCAGGTGTCGGTTGAATGGATCACGAAGCGCGTCATTTTTTTCGGTAGGACTTGGCGTCCATTCATTCGTTTTTGTGTCGAGCACATAGTCACCGTACATGAGATGTCCGGTCATTTTCATGTGGATGAGGATTGTGTTTCCATTATTCAAATTGAGGAGAATATTTTTGGCACGACGTTCAGCCGAAATGATGATTGCTCTGTGAACTGTTTTTTGAAAGTGCTCAAAGAAGGGGAGATATTTTATGGTGTCGTGATAGTCAGCGCGCGCTACGCGCGCGCGAGGCAAATCACTCCACACATCACGAATGGTAAGTCCGCGAACAGTCGCGTTGAGACCATTCACAGTCGTTTGGACCTCAGGAAGTTCAGGCATGGGCGTAGTATAGCACTGTCTCAAAATACAAATCAGAGAGTCTTCGCATCTTTGACTTTATAATTGGTTGTGGCAAGATGATTCAAAATCAAGAAATATGAAAATGAAATATTATTCATTGTACCTGACGGTCCAGAAGCCACAGGTCATTATCGAAGCAAAACAATACGATTTGCTCTCCCGGACAAGGTGTTCCGGAATTTGCTTACCGTCCTTTATTGCAGTGGGTGCGATCCAAGACTTTGGTTTCCCACTCGATTTCGAAAGTTGTTTGAAACGAGTGAAGGAACATGGTATCTACGGGCTGTGTCAACCGGATTATGTGTTACGTGCCCCGTTAACCGGGCGCGCAACGGTTTTTTTGATAAATCCGGAATCAGCTGGTGGGCTTATTCCTGTTTATGGGCAAACGGAATTTGCAATCTGGTTCCAGCGGAGGCTTTACGGTTTAATGAGGGAACACGAATTGCGCTTGAAGTGTTTCATTAAGAAAAGCCACCCTTATTCAAAAAGCCCCTTCCGATTAATGGAAAGGGGCTTTTATGCTTATTTTGAGTCGTTTTATTTCTGGACAAGACGCACTAGGGCGTACGTTTTATCGAGTACTTCATTGTAACTCGATTTATCTACGAGGTGCCCAAACTGAGCACCATCGTCATAAAAAGTTACAAAGAGGCATTCTCCATTGATTGTAGATGTCGATGGAGTGCCGAAAGAGATTACAGGAATCCCCTTGAGGACTAGCTCGTCCTGCACCTCTTTTGGGAAGAGGATTGTTTTGTTCGCTATCAGGGTTGATAGCGAAACCCCGAGGGGAATAGTGTTTGGTTTCAAAGAGACGTAATAGTACGCCTCCTCAAGCGAAACAACTTCCTTTTGGAATATGTATACCTCGAAGGTATATTTTTTCCCTGGCTCAACACGCAATGTGTCCGAGTATCCATGGATGACAAAAGAGTCGATCCAAGTACTACCAGTCATTTGGGTGTTGTAACCCCTCAGGAATGTTTTTCCAGCCAATCGGAAGTTTAAATCTTTTGGAAGCCTGACATCAAATTTGTAGTCAGGATCTTTCCAGGATACTCCAACGATAGGATCGCTTGCTTTCGGTGGCTTCGGTTGTGGCAAGGTGATCGTCGCTATTTCTGTCACTTCACATCCAGTAATCGGGTCAATGATCGTAATCGTGTCATTTTCCACAATCATTCCATTCGTGTCGATTCCGTTAGGATGGTCAGAGTGAATTATCTGCGTCAGTCCTTCACAGCTCATAATTTGAGTAACCAATAATGTGTCGCTTTTAACAGGGGAGTTAAATTGCGAGTAGCGCTGATTTCTGATTATCGAACGCAATAATTGCATGTCCGGTTCAATAGGTTGCACAGAAATTACTTTAGCCGAGTCCGACAATGTAACGATTGATAACAATTTCATGCTATCTAAGACCAGCGGGAATCTCGACTCTTTGTACAAGTGGGCGGTATCATCACCGCCTTTTGCTGTGATTGTTGGGATGCAGTGGATCACGGCATTAATTTTTTTGTAACCCAGAAAATCTCGGGTTGCTTCTCGAACCTGAGGAGATGATACGGTGCTGTCGAAGTCTATCGACAAGCTGTACGTCATTTCCTCGGTTGGTCCGCTTCTCGCAGTGTCTCCAATATTACCGACGTTGATTTCTCTTACGAAATCGCGAAATGAGTTTAAGTCCCCAATTATATTGAATGGGAACCATGCAACACAATTTCTGTAATTGTACAGTAATCTTAGAGAATCATTCCCTGCTTTGAGGCAGGGGATAGCGACGATACTATCCTTTGTTGCTGTGCGCCAACCAGCGGAACATTTGCATGTTGCTGGTACGTACGGGGCGTCTGTATTTTGAGCCCAGACTGAGGCTGTCGACGCGCAGAAAAGGAGCGCTAAAATAACGATTTTTTTCATATTTATTTATAAAATGGTTTGATTGCACAATACTATAATTTGCACAAAAAGTCAAACTGTTTCACTCTGTTTGTTTGACAAGTCTATATAAATATGCTAATGTGCGGTTAACTAGAAAGTATTTAAAAACCAAAAAAGTTATAGAAAATGAGAAAACTCATCATTTTATTGTGCGTGATAGTGGCATTCGCACCCACAACTATTTTTGCTCAGGCAGATTCTTCCGCAAGGAAGCCCATGCCGAACGTGAACTCCTACCTCCTTTCTAAATCAGAGGAAGCGGGAATCAAGCACCCCGCGAATTGGGTGTTCGACTTAGCGGAAAGTCGCGTTGTTGAGGCCACAATTGGTCTCGACAACGAGCAAATCAGCCTCAATTGGCAGAGGAGGGGCAAAAAAAAGACCCTCCACTACCGGTTGGTGGAAAATGATGTAAAAGTCGAAATTGTTCGGCGAAAGTCGAAGATTATTTCGCTTGAGTATGCAAGCAAACTGCCGGAGTCTGAGGACCGTCAGAACACGAGGAAAATCCATTTTGAACCGGGCAAACCGTTTCAAATCTCTGGATTTTTAAATCCTCAACAGGCTCTCGAGGCAATCTCGGAAGCTCTTGATGGAGCGAAAGAAGTCCTCGAAGAACTCGTCGAGCCTCCAAAAGGCAAAAAAATGAGAAAGCATAAATAAAACCATGCTTAATGATAGAAGATTCCCTGTACATCAAAGTACGGGGGATTTTTTATTTACATACTCTGCTCTGCATGGCATAATTGCTTAGTAACGATTTTATAAATTCACTCACAGCATTATGGTCATCAAAAAAGATAAGTTTCCGTCGGTAAATGAAAATGTTCTCGATACTGCATCGAATACGATGGAGCAATCTTCTGCAACCCAACCCCCCTTAGGGAAGATTGATCGCTCGGAACATCTTCGCAAGACAGCAGCCAAGGGACTTGTCGACAAACTTCTGTCCGACCATCTTTCACTTGCAGTGAGCACCAAAGCGACACTTGATGAGCTTACAAAAATTGAAATCAAAGCACGTGAAGTGTGTGAGACAGCTGGGTTCTCAGATGCGGAGACGAGTGAAGTCATGCACCGTTTCGCTGAGAACAAGCGTGGAGAAACAATCTCGGGAACGATTGAAGACTTGAGCGAACAAACAATTTCTTCCTCGAATCGATATGAGCCGAGGGATATTTTTGCGGCAGACAATCCGGTGGAGAATACAGTCTCAGAATATGAGAGTACAAATGATTCACGACCACAGCCTGAGCTCGGCTGGCGTTCACGTTTGAATGTTTGGGCCAACAGTGCACTCCTCGGGCGACCAAGGGAGGATGCTCAAAAAGATGAGCAGGCACGTCTTCTGAACCGCGAAGCAGAAGCGCGTAAAACAAAGGAAGCTGAGTTTGAGCGCGAGCGCCAGACGAAGGCGAGTACGTGGTATTCGCGTGCGTGGAATCAGTTTGCGTTTGGTGTTACTCCAGAGGAGGTAGAGCGTCGCGCGCAGGAAGCTCGCGAAGAACGATTTAAACGTGAGCTCGATAAGCCTGCAAAGAAAAAATTCCTCGGTATCGATGTGGGAAGATTTTTCCGTAATACAACCAAGCTTGCTGTCGCAGGAGGAATACTCGCTACGGCGAATGGATTGAAGAATAACCAAAAGGCTGATACTGCGGAAGCGTTCGCGAACCGTGACAGTGTCAAGACAGAAGCGCGCGCTTCAGCTGATACGGCAAGATTCGTAAGTGCAGACACGCTCACTCGCGGGGGAGATACGCTTAGCGAAGGAAAGCATTCTGAGAAAACACTCGCATGGAATTCATCTAAAAAATTTGCGACCCAAGACACAGTGCGAAATGATACCGAGAAAGTACAGCTCCTCGTGGATCCTCGAACACTCGACGAAGCATTTGAAGATTCAGTTGCAACTGCTTCTGACAGTGTTGAAAAAATCATGTATCCGAAGATTGATACTGTCGGGAAAGAGAACATGACACCCGAAGTCATGGAACGCCTGAAACAGACACCCATTCAATGGGACTGGAAGGGAGCTGAAGCTGAAGCTCGCAGAAGCGGGTATGATTTTTCACCATTTCGCACTCCGAATAGTTATGATGTTTCTGTTGGTGAGCGCACCGGTAGTTTCTTTATCGAAGATTTTGAACTCATCAATGTTGGTGGAGTTCAGTTTACTCGCAAGTTCTACGAGCAAATGGACAAGAATGCGGTAAAAGAGTTGAAAGACAATCCACATGCGTTGCTTGTGTATGTAAAAAATCTTGAGGACAACCTTATCCAGAAAGAAAGTGTTCGTACCTACACAATCGACCTTTTGGAAAAAGGGGAGGAACTTGCGTTTAGGGATGGGGTTCTCATGTGGAAGACTCCAATCTTGCACGGGGCAGATGATTCTCTCACGGCCGAACAACGTCTCGCGCAAAACGCGACACGGCTTACGCCGACCGGCATGAAGAATGTCACACTTGTCGATGCTGACTATCAGAAAAAATACAATCTTGATTTGAAACCAGAAGGACATGGCGGATTTAAATACCTCTTCCACATCGATGGTCGTTCATACAAGCATGAGTTTATCGAGAGTGACAAGGGGCAAGCAGCTGCAGTGAAATCCGAAAACAAAAACGATCGTTGCCGTAGCGGAATGTGTGAGCGCCAATCAAGTTCGAGTCTCGATTTGCTGGTGAAGTACATGCTCCCCGCAGAGAAAAATGCTGACGGAGAACGTTCTTTCACTTCATATATTTTCGGGAAGGGTGAGAGTATCGATCCAGTAACAGGAGCAGTCACAAATGAAACAAACGCTGAAGCGCTTAAGAAATTAAAAATACTGGCAGAGGAAAATCGCAAGAAGATGCTCTTGGAATATCGTATCAGTAAAATCACTGTGAATACACAAGGAGGTGATGATGAAGCGAAAGTTGAGAGTGCCCGCGAACATGGGGAGGTTCGTGCAATTCGAACGATCATGCGAAAGAATAAGACCAAGAACACGTACAATCAGACAATCGCTCATCGTCCTGAAAACAAGCCACAACTTCCGATTGGGGGATGATCTCCGCTATTTCTTTCCAAGTAGTTTCAGTGCTTCTTTGATGCGAGCATTTGTTCCGACGATATCGTTTGGAATTTCTTTGACGACTTCGCGTGCTTCATTTTGAGAATAGCCGAGTGCTTTGAGGGCTTCGATGATATCGCTTTCGGCACGAAGGACGCTTGGCGTCTCACTCATGCTACTGTGAGCTTTGAGTTTGTCGCGGAGTTCGAGCACGACCTTCTCAGCGGTCTTGCGACCAATGCCGGAGACTTTGGTGAGGTAGCTTGTGTCTCCTGTGGCGATAGCTTTCTTGAGTGTTTCGGTTGAGGTCGCACTCAAAATACCGAGGGCTGATTTTGGACCAATACCACTGACTGAAATGAGGAGTTCGAAGAAATCTTTTTCATCACTCGTATCGAATCCGTAGAGATCAAGGGCGTCCTCTCGCACGGCGAGGTACGTATGCAAGTTTGCACGCGTATCGAGATCGAGCCGCGCGAGCGTGTCGCTCGAGCACGAGACTTTGTAGCCGACGCCATTCACGTCGAGGACGATGTATTTTTCAGCTTTGTCGATAACGGTGCCAGAGAGGTGAGCAATCATTCTCTTAGTATATAGGAAAGACCGGCGGGCGGGTAGCGAGCGGTATATTGCAAAAAAATGCTTTTCTGGTATAGTTTGCGGGTATTGCTTCTTAGCTGTGTCTCGGCGGGAGCGAGAAATCTTTGTATTCTATACACTATTAATCTATTAAGAACATACTATGCCAATCACCAGTTCAGCCAAAAAGGCTATCCGTGTCAGTGCTCGCAAGAAGCTCGTCAACGATCGTCGCACACGTGCGATGAAAGACGAGGTCAAGAAGATAGAAAAGGCAGTCAAGCTTGGAAAGAAAGACGAAGCTTTGAAAATGATGTCAGTTACATTCGCTGCAATCGACAAGGCTGCAAAGCGCGGAGTCATCAAGAAGAACACTGCAAGTCGCAAGAAGGCTCGCATGGCTCGTCTCGTCAAATAGTCGAGGAGGAGGGAAGAATCGCAAAAAAATACGTACTAAAGAACACGGCTCCTCCTCCGTGTTTTTTAGTACGTATTTTGTTTTTTGCGAAATCTCCCTGTGTCTGTATAATTGGGGGACTATGTCATTATTGAATTTTTACGGACGCGAGTGCCCGCACTGTCACACGATGGAACCATTAATAGCAAAGCTCGAAGCAGAGACCGGAGTCAAAGTGGAACGCCTCGAGACGTGGCACGACGAGAAGAACGAAAAGCTCCGTTCCGAATACGACAAGGATTTCTGTGGGGGAGTACCATTCTTCTTTAACACCGAAACGAAGAAATGGATTTGTGGCGAAGCTGACATGGACGAACTGAAGACGTGGGCAGGGAAATAGAATAAAGGCGCTTCGATGTGAAGCGCCTTTATTGCACATTATTTTGCTGACTTTTATTTTGTCAGCATTCTTTGGTGGGGGATCGACCCCATCTCGGTAATATTTTTTCTGTAGACAATCATCGCATTATCAAATGCATTTGTTGTCACCATAACTAATTTACCCTTTACCCCCGCCATGATTTCGGGAACAATGAGTGCCTCGTAGCCTTCACTTTTAAGCTTGGCTACTGTTCTTACCGCACTTGTCATTGGGTCATCAACGGGGAGTGATATTGCGTTTGAAGGCAATAGGTTGGTTGGCTGATCGAGCCAACCCAAAACTGTAGTGTTGTCCGTTAGCAACATCTGGTTACTCGGAGTGGGAGAGAAGGTCATTCTCTCCCTGAGGCCTGCTTCTTCTCTAAAAATTCCCGCCAGATCAACGGCGGCTTTTTGGTTCTGGACACCAAAATAGCGGTGCCCTTTGTCAGGGAGACACGTCGGGTTATCCACAAAGTGCAGATAACTGATTGTGATGCTGTACAGTGCTAGGACCGTCACAGTAATTCGTAGGAAATTGTTCCTCTTTTTCATATGTATTTAAAATGGTTGGCACTTAGTCTAACATATTAATTAAAAAAGTCAAATTTTATACACCCTAAAACCCTGTATTCACAAGCTTGTTTGCGGTATCTTTACTAATTTTCCAAAATAACGTATAGTCTAGCGGTCTTTCGACCAACGGTTTTGTCGTTCAATGGATAGGACACTCCCCTGCGAAGGGAGAAATGCAGGTTCGATTCCTGCCAAGACCACAACATATGCGTACTATCACCAATTTCTTTCTCGGTATTGAGGAACGAGCACGGGTGTATTTTGAACGTTTTCCATTTATTCAGGCCTTCGTAGCCGGTATCGGCGTCATCATTTTTTGGCGTGGGGTTTGGGAGCTTCTCGATACTCAGGGCATTTCACCATTTTGGTCAATCCTCATCGGTATCCTATTACTCGGCTCCGTTGGCGTATTCATTCAAACATTCATCGGTAATACGATCATCATCAAAAACGTGAAGCAAGAAGAAAAAATGGAAAAGAAGGTGCTTGAGAAAGTCGAAGGGGAAGTCGATACAGAAGAAGTGAGTATCACCGTCCTCTCAAAAAAGCTCGATCGTCTCATTGAGAAAGTATCGGAAATTGAATCGAAAAAGTAGTTCCTTCGTGAAGTGTACTGGTAACACGGATACAGCCGTTGTGGCGCGTAACGATTTGTTTTGCAATCGCAAGACCGAGGCCGCTTCCTGTGTGGCTTGCGGGATTTTGGGGTGCGCGATAGAAACGATCAAAAATATGAGGAAGGTCGTCTGCTGAAATACCAGCCCCGTTGTCGCTTATCGTGAGTAGTGCGAGATGTCCAGACTTTTTGAGTGTAATCGTTACATGCCCATCACGGAGGGGAGAACGATAATGCATTGCATTTGCCACAATGTTGGTAACAAGCTCCTCGAGTAATTTTTTGTTGCCGAGAATCGAACCGCAGTCTGCTATGTCTGTAATGAGTGTGATGTGTTTGTCCTCAGCCACAACTTCGAAATAATCGATTTGTTCTTGGAGGAGGGGTTTGAGTGCGATAGGAGTCATCTCGTGCTGGTCGAGTGAGTGTTCGAAACGAACAACCCTGAGAAGTTGTCGAATAAAACCTGAGACTCGGTCGATCGACTTTTGAACGGCGAGGAGTTGTGTTGGATTCTCGCTGTGGTCACTGAGAATCTCGAGTTCTCCTCGAATGATTGCAAGGGGAGTTTGCAGATTGTGTGAAATGGTAATCATGGCTTCCTTTTGTTCCTCTTGGAGTTTTTGAATTTCATCTGTACGTTCTGCGACGAGTCGCTCGAGATGTGCACTGTAGTTTTGTACCCGTGCGTAGAGTTCCGCTTTGGTGAGTGCAATTGCGGCTTGCACGGCAAATGTCGCGAGGAATTGGGCATCTTTCTGGGTATAGAAATCGCCGGACTTTTTTGGACCAAGCGTCAAAACACCGATGCTACTTTTTTCGAACATGATTGGTTGATATGCGTTGCGAAATCCAGCGACACGAGCTTCAGGATATGTTTGGGTAAAGATATCGGTGTCAAACAAGAAACATACATTGTTTGTTTTGAATGTTTCTTGGAGTATTCGAGTCGCCCCTGCAACAATTTCATTTTTTTCATGGTTGGTATGAAGGATTCGACTGAGTGAATGCATCACTTCTGCATAATTGTAAGGACATTTGAAGAAGATCGAATCAGACCATCGTTCAAAATATGTTTGGATGATTGGCAAACCACCGATGCCAAGTATGGTTGTTGCTCCCGCGCTCACGATGCTTGAGGTGTCAGTCGTTGTGCCGAGAATAAGTCCAAAAAGTACAATGAGGAGCAGGTACACCGTCACGATGAGAATGAGCACGATCGTATAAATCAAACTTCTTTGAATGACGATACGAATATCAAGGAGTTCATGGCGGATGATCGCATACGCGGTGAGTCCAATATAGAAAATAGATGAAATTGGTCCGAGAAAGGTGAGCTCAAAAAAACCGACCGAGGGGAGGAGGATATCGAATATTCCAGCGGACAAGAGAAATACGGAGAGTCCAAAAAGCAGATAGTTCATTTGGAGACGAGCCTTACCAGACGACCTTAGGTAGGAACGAACTGAGAGTACGATGCTCTCTACGATAACGAAGAGAGACACAAGGGCAAATACAGGGAAGAGAGGTCCGTTTGTGGGCGTACTGGGGTGTGTTGGAAGAAGGTCAGTCTTTGTAATAATAAGATTAAATGGAGCGAGTACTGCCAGAAAAATAATTGGAATAAAGTGAAGGAAAAAACTTTTGTGGGGAATTTTCCCGTAGGGAAATGTTTTAGCAAACAGAAGGAACCCTGAAAGCAGTACAAGGAATCCAAAGAGAGAAAGTGTTGTGTACCGTTCGATGTGGTGTTGTGTCTCGGTGAGGACAAGACCGAAACTCCAAAACGAAATGCCAGTAACTGCGAGTGAGAATGATTGATGGATAATGTTTTTTGGTTTACGGAGAAAAACAAAAATACCAATGGCGAGATTTGATACAATGACGACCAAAAGGAGGATTTCTTCGAGGTTGATTCCGGTAGAGGGTAATTGGGTCATTGGATGTAACGTTTATATTTTATAAGCCTCAAATCGATATCCCCGACGGGGGATTGTTTTAATGAAGCCAATCTTTTTTGATTCGAGTTTCTTTCGGAGTAGCCGAACATGTGTATCAACGGTGTTGGTAAATGGATCAATATTCATGTCCCAAACATATTCAAGAATCATTTCTCTCGAAAGGAGGGTATCTGTATGTTGCATGAAATATTCCAAGAGCGAAAATTCTTTGTTTCGCAAGGTGATCTGTTTGCCGTGGAGTGTTACGAGATGTTTCTTTGAATCAAGCACGAGTGGTCCAACTTTGAGAATATCAGTATAGAGAATCTGGCCTCGACGCGTCAGTGCTCGGAGTCGGACTACTAATTCTCGAAGCGAAAACGGTTTTGTGATGTAATCGTCGCACACACCAAGCATATCGATTTTGATATCGATATTTTTTTCTGCAGAGAGTACGAGAATTGGTATCGACGGTCGGTACTTTCTGATAGCAAGCGAAATTTCACTTCCTTCCATGTCGGGAAGATGAAAATCAAGTATGACGACATCGAATGTATGCTCAGATGCGAACGCTACGCCGAGCTCTCCCGTGCGTGCGACGGCTACCACACAGAGTTCGGACTCGAGTCCTTTTTTGATAAATTCGGAAATCTCAATTTCGTCTTCGATAATGAGAACTTTCATGGCCGTTAGCTACCCATAAATGGTAACACAACTAGTTAATCGAAATCTAAACTCGAGACACGAAAAAAAGCCTTTATTGTAGGCGTTTTTTCGTAGTGGTGGATTAAAATCCGAGATGTTCCATGACGCGGTGTGTCAGCTGTTCCTTGAAGTTTTTTTCCGTAAGTCGGGTGAGAAGTAGTTGGCGAAGCGCCTCAGGGTCTATCGTATAGGGAAGTGCGATAGAAATTACCGGAGCGACAATGCGACTAGTCTCAATGATGAGATGATTGCCGAGGTCGTGTTCGTCGATTGAAAACCCTTTTACTTTTTCAAACGCATAAAAAAAGTTGCGAATACGGATTCCCTCATCTGAAATCGCAATCTCGATGATCTCGGGTTTTCTCGCTGCGTAAAATCCAAGAACGGTAGCGGCAAGGATGATAAAGATAGCAAAGAGTGTGTCATGAAATATCACCGCGATTGCCGCTCCTGCAATCGCAATAACTCCAAGAGCCCAAAACCAATCTGGGCCTTTTTCACGGTGATTGTATTCTTCAATCTCCCATGAAATTCGAGGTTCTTTGTTTCCTTGTGCCATATACGATTACTAGTGTATCACGGAAAAGATGATGTGTGTGGTGAATTACTCGGTGACTCGTGGACTACCGTGAGCTTCGCCCCATGCGAATGGATTTTGATACCATGTTTCGAGTTCAGTGAGAATGGTTTCGTCGAGCAAGTTTTCTGCACGTGCTGTTTCAAGTAGATAAGGGAAATTGATGAGTGACGTCATCGTACATGAGGGCGTCATCGCACTAAATTTATTTTCTTGATTTGGAAAATCGTAGTAGTAGATGACCGAACATGTTGAGACCGTTGCTCCTTCACGGCGCATTGCTTCAACTGCGTTTAATGCACTTCCACCTGTTGAGATGGTGTCTTCGATAACGAGCACATTTTTGCCGGCGAGACCGCCAGGGATATCGCCTTCGACTTGTCTGCCTGCTCCATGATCTTTGGCTTTTGCGCGGATGTAGAGGAGGGGAAGACCGAGTTTGTCGGCGAGAGTTGTCGCGTGGGGGATTGCACCGGTTGCAACACCGGCAATCGCGTCATATTTCACCCCACTCTCGGTGATTTGTGTGGCGAATGCTTCGGCGATAGCCGCACGAACTTCGGGGTATCCAATTAGGCAACGATTGTCTATATATACAGGCATCGCATATCCTGATGCCCAGCGAAAAGGCTTCTCGGGCGAGACTTTGATGGCACCTCGGGTCAAAATGGCTCGTGCAATAGCACGGCGTGGGTCTATTTGGTCACTCATGCGTCATATGGTAGCATAGGAATGAAATTATGAAACTACGTGGGATAGAATTCGGATCATGTATTGGGGCTTCGGGCCTCAATGGTTGGTTTGGCGAAGGATATCCGTATCACACAGTTTTGCGCCTCCTCCCAGGGTTTACGTTTGAGGGTGTGACTCTTACTGCCAAAACAACGACGCTTGAAAGCCGTGCGGGCAATATGCCACTGCGAAAAGACAAGATTACTCCGCGCGAATTGAAACCGGTCAGCATTGTGGTGAAGCCTGGAGCAGGGGTTGTGTTGAATGCCGTCGGACTTTCGGGTCCTGGATTGCGCTACTTGCTTGACCTCGGAAAATGGCAGGCACTCGAGAAGCCATTCTTCCTTTCCTTTATGTCTGTCGGCGCGACAAGTGCTGAACGTATCGAAGAATTGCGCACGGCCGTAGAGATTTTAAAAACAGAACTACCAAAATTTAAGGCACCGGTCGGGTTACAATTGAATTTCTCGTGTCCAAATGTCGGCCATGCACAAGAAGAAATGGTGCAAGACATTCATGAGTCGCTCGCTATCGCGAGCGTGCTCAACATCCCACTCGTCCCAAAAATCTCAGTGATGATTCCACCAGACAAGGCTGGAGAGATCATTCGAGATCCAAACTGTGATGCGCTCGCAGTTTCAAATACGATTGCATGGAGTGATTTGTCAGAAGACGTGCAGAAAGTATTTTTCCGCACGACAAAATCTCCGCTCGCACGATTTGGTGGTGGGGGAATTTCGGGAAAATATTTGTTGCCACTTGTCGAGCAATGGTTGTATCAATTCAAAAAGTTCTCTGGTGGCAAGCCGGTGATTGCAGGTGGCGGAATTATGCGTGCTCGCGATGTTGATACGCTGGTTGCGGCTGGCGCGAGTGCGGTATCACCAGGGAGTGTCGTTATTTTGCGGCCTTGGAACTTGAAGGCGATTGTGGCGCGGGCGAAAAAGCTTCTCGAAAAATAATTTTTTATAAATGTTCGAACAGATACTGGGCGTGTTCTTTCCTGATATTTGCGTTGGGTGTGGTGTGCGGGGGTGTTTGTTGTGTGAGGAGTGTCGGCGGGGCTTGCCGCAGGCAAGCCCCGCCGAGCACCCATGGATCACAAGCTTGTTTGCCTACCAAGATTCTCGAGTGCGGAGCTTGATTAAGAAAATTAAATTTAAAAATACACGTCACGGTGTGGATGTTTTTGCGGAAGCGCTCGCTCGGGCAGTGACTGAATATGTGGGGGAGGAGACGCTGATGATTGGTGAGCGTACGCTCTTGCTTGTGCCTATTCCTCTCTCGAAAAAACGAGCCAAACTGCGCGGGTACAATCAATCGGAATTAGTCGCCCGAAAGATGCTCAGGTATCTCGACCGTGATCGGTTTCGTATTGATACGAAGCTTTTAGTTAAGGAAATCGAGACTACGGCACAATCAGATATCAAAAAGAAGAGCGAACGACTCGCCAATCTTGGGTCGTGTTTTCGGGCGACGAGAGGGTCACGCGGGGAGTGCATTATTTTGATCGATGATGTGACGACGACGGGAGCGACACTCGGCGCGGCGCGGAGCTCGCTCCGCGCCGCCCATTTCACCCACGTCCACGCATTCACCATCGCCCACTAAAACAAAAACCGCCGTTTGGTATACACGTGAGCTTCTCTAATCGCGTGCATACGTCGGGCGGTGGTTGTTCCATGATCCGATTGAATTGTAAAAGAATTATATTGTGACGGCGTGTGGTGATGATAAATGAATAATGAGCATCACCCGACAAGTGATACGAGTATCATAGCTATTCGGTACTCAAGAAAAAGTAAAGAAACCGTGCGAGCTGTTATTTACTCACATCGATTTTGTATCCACGTCCAGACAAACAATGAATGAGATTGCGTTTGCCCGAAGCATTCAGCTTATTTCGAAGATTCAAAATATGAGTTTCGATAGTACGTGAAAATGCATCTGCTCGCGTGTCCCATACATGCTCAAGCAATTCTCCCCGTGGCACAACGCGACCAACATTGCGGAGAAGGAGTTCGAGAATTGCGAATTCCTTTCTGGTGAGGCGGAGAGCGTCGCGCCCACGAGTCACTTTTTGTGTTTCAACGTTGAGCGTAATATCGTGATAGGTGAGTACGGGAAACGTTCGTATTTTTGGGCGACGAAGGATCGCGTTGATGCGCGCATGGAGTTCTTCGAAATAGAATGGTTTCATAATGAAATCATCGACCCCAGCCGTGAAGCTTTTGAGCTTGTGCTCAAGGCTACACATGTTTGAAAGGAGGATGACCGGAGTTTGGCATCCGTTCATGCGCATATAATGACAAAGCGTGTGGCCCGCTTGTCCGGGGAGAGAATTGTCGAGCACGATAAGGTCGTATGGATTTATTTCGGCGAGCTCGGTCGCGCTTGGAGCGTCACTCGCAACATCGACGGCAAAGCATTTTTCCTCAAGACGGCGTTTGAGAAAAAGTTGGAAACTGGTGTCATTTTCTGCAACAAGTAATCGCATAGAGTGTGCGTAGTATATCGCGCACTTGTTTGGTTTGGGTGACGTAGTTTAAAAATCCGTTACCTCCTTTTTATCATTTTTTTATACGAAACATCGTGTATTTGAAATACGGGTGAAAACAGTTAGAATACGCCCATATGGAATACCGCACAGAAAAAGACTCATTGGGCGAGGTTCAGGTTCCTGCGACTGCCTACTATGGGGCACAAACACAGCGTTCGATACAGAATTTTCCGATTGGAGCAGGCGCTCATACAATGCCGATCGAAGTTGTGCGTGCACTTGCGCTCGTCAAAAAAGCAGCCGCACAGGCAAACGAGAGTCTCGGTGCGCTTTCGAATGAGAAGGCGAATGCCATCGCTCGCGTGTGTGATGAAATTCTGGACGGAAAGCTCGATGCAGAATTTCCGCTTGTCGTTTGGCAGACGGGTTCGGGCACACAGACGAATATGAATGTGAATGAAGTCATTGCAAACCGTGCACACGTACTTGCTGGGGGAGCGCTCACAGATCTCGCAAAAAGTATTCATCCAAACGATGACGTGAACATGTCGCAATCTTCAAACGATGTGTTTCCAACCGCCATGCATATTTCTGCATATGTGATGATCGTAAAGACGACACTGCCTGCACTCAAAAAGCTTCGTGATACATTCGCTCAAAAATCCACTCAGTATATGAATGTCGTCAAAGTGGGACGAACGCATATGATGGATGCGACGCCGGTCACGCTCGGCCAAGAATTCAGTGCGTATGTGGCAATGCTTGATATGGGCATCGCAAGTATTGAGCAGAAACTTCCCGCGCTCGCTACGCTCGCGCTCGGCGCCACTGCCGTCGGCACTGGACTTAACGCACCCGAGGGCTACGCGCAAAAGGCAATCGCAAATATTGTGTCGCTTTCTGGACTCCCATTTACACAGGCACCAAATCTTTTTTCGGCTATCGCATCCCACGAAGCACTCGTCGATATGCACGGCTCACTCAAAACTGTCGCAACGAGTCTCATGAAGATTGCAAACGATATTCGTTTTCTCGCCTCAGGTCCACGTGCAGGTATTGCCGAAATCCGTATTCCCGACAACGAACCTGGTTCGTCAATCATGCCTGGCAAAGTAAATCCAACACAGTGTGAAGCGCTCGCCATGGTCACAGCGCAAGTCATGGGCAATGATGTCGCTGTCAGTATCGGTAATGCGAATGGTCATCTCGAACTCAATGTGTACAAACCGCTCATCATTCGAAACGTACTCGAAAGCGCACAACTCATTGGAGAGGCGAGTGCCTCATTTAGCGATAAGTGCGTCGCAGGTATTGAGCCAATCACCGAGAACATCAAGCGCAATCTTGATCGATCACTCATGCTTGTGACTGCGCTTACTCCACACATTGGGTACGACAAATCTGCCGAAATCGCAAAGAAGGCTCAAGCAGAAAACACCACACTCAAAGAATCAGCGCTCGCACTCGGCTACGTGAATGAAGCAGATTTTGATGCGTGGGTTCGTCCTGACGAAATGATCTAACTACTTTGCACTAAACGGATTGAAGTTTGTGCCGATATCGTAGTAGTCTTCGCTCTCGTGCTTCTTAAGGAAGCCGATAACTTTGTATGTGAGCGGAGTAAAGAGTACTTCGACTGCAGTTTTGAAAATGTAATTTGAAACGATGAGCGTCACGATGAGCGACGTTGGGAAAACGCCCCAAAAAGCGATGACAATGAAAAGCATACTATCAAGCAATTCTCCGACAATTGTGGAACCGATTGTTCGGGCCCAAAGCATTTTGCCCTTGGTCCAAATTTTCATTTTGGCGAGGATATATGAATTTGAAAATTCTCCCGCAAAGTAGGCGATGAGGCTTGCGATGACGATACGTGGAGTCAATCCGAGAATCGCATCATATGCGGCTTGATTGTCCCAGCCAGCTGCGGGAGGAAGTTTACCCACGACGATGAAGATGATGGACATGAGGAGCGTCATCGCAAATCCGAGCCAAATCGTTTGGCGTGAACGCTTGTACCCGTATACCTCGGTGAGGACATCTCCGAAGATATAGCTGAGCGGGAAGAGGAGCGTGCCCCCGTCAAAGGTAAACCATTTAAGGTCCACAATTTTTGATGATGCGACGTCAGAGATCAGGAGAATTGATACGAAGAACACACTAATTGCGCCGAGATACTTGTAATTTTTTTGCATAATAACGGCATGGTAGCATATTGGAAGATACATACAAAAATCCCCGAACGAATCGTTCGGGGATTTTTGAAACGCGAGAGAACTTACGGACGTGTAGTGAATGTCATGTCAGGACCATAAGTGGTACCTGCAGAGTTCGTTGCAATCGTCTGGTAGTGGTAGGTCGTCGCAGGGCGGAGTGTCGAGATAGTTGTCGGATTTGAGAATGATCCAGCACTTGTGCGAGGAGCTCCTACCATCGTGACGGTACCGTAAGTAGTTGTAGTTCCATACTGAAAGCCAACTGTTGCGGATGATGCGCCACCGAGTGAAGTGAGACTACCGTTCAATGTGACTCCGGTGCGTGTGATACCTGTTGCAGGATTGGTCACGACTGTTGGAGCCATTGTTGTACGAACGATACATGCAGGTGTGGTAAATGGAACATTTGCTCCGTAAATCATTCTGGTACCGGAAAGTGCGAACGCATTTACATTGTACGATGTGCCACATGGCAAACCGGTAATAGTGTACGGGTTGGTGAATGTTCCAACAGTTGTACGAGCAAGGGGAACGCGAACGATTGTTCCTGTTCCTCCGACTGGAGCATAGTTGAATCCAACAACAACACTACTCAAGCTCCCCATGGTGTTCAAACGTCCGTTCAAGATGACGCCACCTTTTACGGTGATATTAGTTGCAGGGAGTGTAGTGACAGTTGGAAGTGTTGCTCCGTAGCCATAATATCCTGCGATGCCTTGGGCGATACGTCCTGCCGAAAGGGCAGGGTTCATTTGTGCAAATGCGACTCCACAAAATGCGGTAAAACCGATACTTGTGGCGATGATTGCTCCCTTCAAAACCTTTGTCTTCATAGTGTTTGAAATAGTCATACAAAAAGTGTAAAAAACATACTAACTTATTAATACACATATTATACTCTTTATGGATAATTTTGTCAAGGGGTATCTACAGGTCGCCCTATGGTACCCTTAAAGGATGAAATTGCGACGATATGTGGATGTTGGGGTGATTACGGTGCTCGGAGTGCTCATTCACGTGCTTCCGTTTTGGTTGTATGGTCGTGATCCACTCGGATACGATGGCGGATTCTACCGCAGGTACATTATTGAGCACACCAATTTCCTCCATAGTGTGCCTGGGCTCGGGAGTGAGGCCCTTGTCCCAAAAATTACCTTTGATGTTTTGTCATTTTTGCACCTATCGACGAATATGATTTTGTACGGAAGCTTCATCGCGCTCTCCGCACTTGCGGGCATCATGCTTTTTCTCACATTCTCACGATATGCGGATAGACGTGTCGCGTTGTTCGCACTCATTTTCTGGGTGCTCTCTCCCGTGCAATATTTTGGATATTGGTGCATGCTCTACAAAAATATATTTGGCATTGTGCTTCTGTTACTCACGGCACTTCTGATTGAAAAAAGATCGCCGTGGATGTACGTCGGCGCGGGGCTCATCGCGTGTACGCACCAGACAACGAGTGTTGTTTTCCTTATGTCGCTCGTCGTCTTCGCCGTCATCAACAAACAGTTCAGACGTGAAGCCGTATTCATGTTTTGTGTTACGGCTTCAATCCTTGTCGCATTCCGTGCTCAAAGTATTGGCGCGAATCTCGTGACATTACCACAGGCAAGTTTCTTGTCGTGGTATCAATACCTAACACTCTCTGCGCCGATTCTTGGCCTCGCACTCATCGGGCTTGTACCATTCCTCAAAGCGATGCGATTCAATTTTCTCTCCGCGTTCTGCCTCGTTGCGATTGTGTATCCAATTTCACATCTTCCGTTCTATCAACGAATCTTTTTGTTTACTGATCTCGCGCTCATTCTCATGGCTGCATACGGAGCGACACTGCTTTCGGGGGAATATCTCGCACAACGTCTGAGTCCAGATAAGCATCTCGGGACAATTTTCTTGGTGAGTTTTTTGATCGGCATGAGTCTCATGCTTGCATACAAAGTCTCGACACTTCGCGCGATGGTGACGCTTGAACAACTCTCTGCGCTCGAGCAGATTGATGTAGTCCTGCCGAAAGGGAGCTATGTGCTCACCACCTCGCAGCTCACACCATGGGTAGAAGGATTCAGTCACACGCACGTGATTGCTCCGACACTGCTCTACGATCATCATACGAAAGCTGAGTGGACAGACTATTGGAACGCGACCCGACTTACCGAGCGCACGAGTTTTTTGGATAGTTTTCCAAAACCGTTGTATGCGTTTCTGCCCCCTGAAGACCATGACGTATTCATGCCACCAGAGTGCACGCAAAAACTCACCACATATATTTCCTTGTACACGTGTCAGTAATTGATTTTCCAATCGCGCTCGCGAACACAGCTATTCTTTTTTGCCGTACACGAATTCTTCTCCAAAATCGGCTAAGACCTCGCTCTCAGTTTTCTGAAAGATTGATTGCAATTCAGTGTATGCGTCGCTTTTTTCTGTTTGGTTCGTATTGTCGCTCTCGATGATTGCCTCAAGCGAGCGCACATGTTCGGCGTCACTTTTTAGCACGGGGATTCCCCGAAATTCAAGATATGACGCAAAGCCGTATTCTGAATATTTGTCTTTGAATACGCTTTTTTGTACATCAAAACGTGCGGCGATTCCGCGACTGATTGGTTCGTCAGAACCGCTTCCCGTATATATGTAATGACCGAAGACCGTTGTTCCGTAATTTCGAGGGGAGGGCAAGAGTGGAGCCTCTTGATTGACGAGGTTTACAAGCTTCTCTAGATTTTCTCGTGAGCCCACGTAGATGGTCGCGCCAGAATCTGTTTTTGCATTAAACCATGTACCGATTGCGCCATCAATTTTAAAATATTGACCGTAGTCATTCAGGAGGTTCGCAAGGAATTTTTCAAACCCTTTTTCGAATTGCACATGTACCTTCCAGCCTTTCGATGAATATTCTGCGTTGAGTGATGTTTTTGGGGATTGGTAATAGAAACGTCGTCCATATTCTGGATTATTGAAATCACCGTATTGTCTGTTCCAGTCAGCGAGGAATTCTTGCTGGCTCAAATTTGGATGTTTTTCCGGCAGGCTCTCACTCGCGTGAGGCTCTTGAATCGGTAGGCTGTCGAATCCCATATGGACGTAATAGTAACCTACTTTTTGGAATAAAAGTCACCGGACTTATTTTGGAGCACTCGGTCAAGCATCTTTATTCTCGAGGCTTTGTAGTACCTGCAAGTACAGATTTTCTACTATTTTCTCCTGCGCCTTACCAAGCTTTACATAATGATCAAGACCAGGCGCAGCATTGATTTCAAGAACCCAATATTTTTTAGGCGATTGAGATATGTCTCCATCGATCATTATATCCACTCCGCACAATCGAAGATTCATGTCACGGGTGAGACGCACTGCCACTTTTTTGAAATCAGGATGTATTTTTTCTGTTACATCGATAGAATCTCCGCCAGTCGAAAGATTCGCATTATCCAGAAGGTATACTCGTTCACCATGAGCGGGAACAGATCGAAACGTCTTACCTTGATGCTCGAGTTTTATTTTGATCCGAGGATCAGTCATTTTTATTTGCGTGTCACGGTGTTCGACAATAAATTTCCTCTGTTTTTCTTTGAGGAGTTTTTCGATAGTGGATTTCCCGTCACCGAGGACGTTTAAAGGGATTCTTTCGTATGCTGAAATAACTCGATCATCGAGCACGACGATTCGGTAATCCTTTCCTTGAAGCGCTTTTTGTACGAGGGCAACACGGTCTCTTTTAAATATTGATCGCATCGCTTGGTAGAGCTCTTTTTTGTTGTGGACAAGAGAAACTCCAGATCCCTGACTTCCACTATTTGGTTTTACAACGACTGGAAAACCAATTTTCTGTGCAAAAATATATGCGGCATCAATGTTCTTGTGAGTACTTCCAATGGCTTCCGCCCACTCCTTTGAAAAGAAGGCCTTGCTGTTTGGCACAACAGAATACCCGAGCCGTTTCATAAAGATGCTTGCGTAATCTTTATCTTTCGCAATGTCTGACGCACCAACAGGATTAAGGTCGAGTGTATTGTAACGGAAATATGACTTCCTTCCGCTCTTAAAAGTGATCTGTCCGGCGATGTTCCACTCTGGCTCAAGAAAAACAGTTGCGCCGATTTGCGGCGCGATCCGCTTTAGCATTTTACCGAGAATTAGAGACTCCTTCTTGTTTTTCATAGGTGTAAGCATTGTAGCTTACAACCTGCTGTGGGGAAAGAAATCCGTTTTCAGTCAAAGACACAGTACAGGTGAGGGGCAAAATAAATAACCGGCTGTCCACTTAGATGAACAACCGGTGTTTTTCTCCTCTTGTCACTTCATCGCTCTTTGGATGAAGTCTTCTGTGGGTCGAGGAGAGAATATGCCCAAAGCTGATGCTAATCTAACATAATAAATGACCCATGCAAATATGGGTCATTTTACTGCGGAGGACCGTTGAGGCTGTTAGAACTTGGTATGAGGGACAAAGTGTGCCGATCTATGTGCCAAAGTTGGGTAAACTAACTCATTAATATTCAGAAAATCCTTATAACAAAAGGGTTTTATTAAATATATATTGACAAATAGTATTTTAAGGTGTATAATATGTAACAGTTCATTATCCTTTGAAAATGATAAATATTCCGCAAAAAGAAAGCTCTAGCGAGTGAGTAACCTCCTTAATCGTCCCAGAAAAGCATAGCCATGCAGGAGGCTGGGTTAGTAGCAGATGACGCTAGGAAAGACTAGAAAGCATACGCATGCCCTCGGATTAAACAAGACCTTGACCGAGCAAGGCAAAACAAATGGTATTATTGCGTTTTAATGGCAGACAAATTGTTAAAGCAGAAAACATAGGCGAAATGATTGCCTATAATCTTCACATGACTTACGCCGATCATGGTTGGAAATTGGCAGAAATTCCACAACCACGCAAAGACGAGGTGGTGGTAATGATTGCTGATGCTCAAATAGCGGGACCAGTAGGTGTCCTATATCTTCACAAAAGATATTTAAATAAGGACAACTACGGTGATCTTCAGGTTGATCCCAGGGTACAGGATACTTTGAGGATGTTTAGAGGGAAGAGCCACAGTTGGCTCATGGTTGTAAAACCAACCTCGGAATACAAGATTCAACTCTTTGGGAAAGTTTTCCTACTAAAGGACTATGAATCTTTTATCAGTGAAGACGGTATTGTTGAGATACGGCCGTTCGATCTGCGTCTTCGTATTAACGGGATACAAGTCCCAACCAGAACAGGGGCTGAGTGTGTTCCCGGTCATGTTGAATGGTGTTTATCCGAGAAAGTAGGTATCAAAATTGCAGACCCAGTTGTTTCTGAGAAGCTGGAATTAACCACGGGCTTTTACTTGCCCAATGGTTTCCGTTTTTTTAACAAGTTCGCTCAAGGATTTGAATGGGCAGATGGAAAACGGCAAGTTTTTGAGGATAATCTATTCATTGTCAGTGCGGAATGTTTCTTCGATGAGGAGGAAAATTTTCACACTGGCTGTGGGGAGTTTACAAATTGGGAAATTCAGTGGAAAGAAACCGGAGCGGGTACGCTCGGTGGGTACAAAGAAAAAGAGCTTGAGGCCATACGCAAAAAGTTCAATTAAGTTCCTAAGTGCTATAAATTCTATCAGAGGCGAGCAATTCATTGCTCGCCTCTATTTTATTATGGCTTGGATATTGTTTGAGATATCTAGGTTCGAATCTCACTCTCTGTGTCGAAATCCAACCATATTTTACAAACTTCAAAATCTGCGGAGGCGGTGAGATTCGAACTCACGGTACCCTTTCGGATACGACAGTTTTCAAGACTGTTGCCTTCAACCACTCAGCCACGCCTCCGTATGCGTTATTTTGTTCTGCCTGATTACATTACCTTATTTCTCTCTTTTTTTCAATTTTTTGAGTATACTAGGCATATATATGAAATATCTCGGCATAGACTATGGGACGAAGCGCATTGGTATTGCGGTGAGTGATTCTGACGGAACGCTCGCGCGACCAGTGGCTGTGGTGAAGAATACGACCGGTTTTTTGGATGAAATCGAGGGTATTATTGCTCGCGAAGGGGTAGAGGGAATCGTTGTTGGAAGTTCAGAGGGCAATAAAGTGCAGCGAGATATTGAAGAACTCATTGGACAGCTCACCCTGACGACATTTTTGCCGGTGGAGACTATTACTGAGGCTTTTAGTTCTATGGAGGCGCATGGGAAGCGCGGCAAGGAACAGATGGCGGCGCGGGCGACCAAAGCTCCGACCAAGCCGACTGACCTCGACGCCCGCGCCGCAGCTGTCATCCTTCAGCGATACCTCGATACGAACAGTAAAAAAAGGAAATAGAAACAAACTTGCGTTTCATTTGTACATTTTGTACAATATACGCATGAAGATAAAGACGCTCTCGACAACTGAAGCTCGCGCCCGTCTCGGGGATATTGTGTCCGAAGTTCACACTTCGGGTATTGGTGTTGTTATTGGACGACGTGACGAACCTCTCGCAGTACTTGTTTCGTTTCCTCGCGCATACAATCGCGACCTTTCTGAGCTGACAAATATCAATGCATATTCAAAGAGTTTTGATTTCCTTGCTGATGAACCTGACCTTTATTCACGAGCTGACTTAAAAAAGAAATATGTCTAAGGTGGGGAAGATAGTCCTTGTGCCGTTTCCCTTTACTGATCTCTCTGGTGAGAAAGTTCGCCCCGCGCTTGTGCTCGCAGATGACGACAAGGATGCCGACTTCCTTGTCTGTTTTATTACCACGGTCGTCTCAAAAAAAGAAAAATACGGAGTGGTGATTTCAAAAGAGGATATTCATTTCAAGAAAACGGGATTGAAAGCGACTTCTGTAATCCGTGTTTCAAAGATAGCGACACTCGACAAGAAAGTTGCACTGGGAGAAATCGGAGAACTTGATATTAAAAAAATACAACAAGTAAGAAAGGCGTTGAGGGAATACCTACAAGTGTAGTGCTACCAAAAGCATACCAATTAGGATATACTCCAAATATATGGAATACGTTTCCTACGATGAATTTAAGAAGATGGATATGCGTGTTGGCACGATCCGTGCCGTCGAACCAGTCGAGGGGACTGACAAGCTTTTGAAATGCCAAATTGATTTTGGTGAATTCGAAGAAGTTGTATCACCTGTCGCAAGTGACGATGATGTCGAGGCAAGCACTGAAGTTGTAGCCGAAGCTCCGGCTCCGATTCCAAAACTCCGCCAGATTGTCTCTGGTATTCGTGAATATTTTCCTGAATATGAAAAACTTGTTGGCAAACAGGTCCTCTATATTGTAAATCTTGAACCACGCATGATTCGTGGTGTTGAGAGTAGGGGCATGCTCATGGCTGTCGATGGCAAAGATGGGAAACCAGTATTTCTTTCTCCTGAAGTCGAAGTGAACGCAGGGTCACACGTGCGCTAACATATTACAATGGAACAACTCATCCCACTCATCGAGACCGTCGGCTACATCGGAGTATTCGGAATGATTTTTGCTGAGACAGGACTTCTGGTCGGATTTTTCTTTCCAGGAGATACGCTCCTTTTTGCTGCTGGTATTCTTGCCTCAAAAGGGATTTTTAATATTGTCATTCTGCTCACCGGTGCCGCAATTATGGCAATACTCGGCGATACGACTGGCTACATGATTGGCAAAAAAATCGGCCCCAAAATTTTTGTACGTGAAGACTCACTGTTTTTTAAACAAGTCTATGTCACTCGCGCACAACATTTTTTTCAAAAGCATGGACGAAAAACAATTTTCTTGTCTCGCTATATTCCCATCGTTCGTACGTTCGCTCCCGTCGTTGCCGGTGTGGGGGAGATGCCGTACCATACATTTATTCTCTACAATATTACAGGAGGAATCGTGTGGTGTTTTTCGATTGGGCTTGCTGGATATTTCCTCGGCACACGAATTCCGAATATCGATCAGTACATACTGCCGATAGTTATTGGTATTTTTGTGCTTTCGTTTCTACCAGTTATCCGTCAGTTTTTCCCATCCAAGAAAAAATAGCCTGAAATATGCACAGGATTGTTTCTTTCGAGCTTCATTTGGCGTATACTAGGTCTGTATGACTGAGGCACGTCCACGGAATTTTCTTTTTCCACCACCAGCATTTATTTTGATGCCAGCGGTTGGAATTGATATTTCTGATCGAAGTATAAAATACGCGCGACTCGTTCCTTTTGGAGACGGGTACAAACTTGGTGACTTCGGATCTGTTCCACTTGCGCCAGGTATTGTTGAAGCAGGCCGAATCATCTCACCAGAAATGCTCGAAGCAGCGCTCGGCAATCTTCGCCGTGACCACGACATAACGTTTGCGCGAGCTGCTCTTCCAGAAGAGCAAATGTACTTTTTCCGCATGACTATTCCTGCCGGACCACGCGATGTCCTTCGAGACACCATCGAGCTTTCGCTCGAAGAGCACGTGCCAATCGCAGGACCTGATGCAGTATTTGATTTTGAAGTCGTAAATAGTACCGATTCAGATGTTGAAGTTGCGGTTACCGCTGCTCCTCGTTCAATCGTTGAAAGTTATACCGATACTTTTTCCCGAGCTGGATTGACCCTTCTTTCACTTGAGCTTGAAGCTGAAGCAATTGCACGCACTGTTATTCACAACGAGGACACCTTCGCGCACCTTATCGTTGATTTCGGGGAGACTCGCACTGGTATCGCGATTAGTTACAAAGGGGAAGTATACTTCACTTCGACAATTGCAATCGGGGGACGCATGCTCACTGAGACACTCGCGAAACATTTTAGTGTTTCAATGGAAGAAGCAGAAAAAATGAAACATGATTTTGGTTTGAGTCGTAATACTGAGCACCAAGATTTGTTTTCACTCCTATTGAACAACGTCGCCGTACTTCGTGATGAGATCAACAAGCACTTTATCTACTGGCACACTCATCCAGATGAAAACGGAAATGCGCGACCAACAATCGAAGAGATTGTATTGGTCGGAGGGGGATCAAACCTCGCCGGTCTTCCAGACTACTTGTCTGCATCGCTTCGGGTCAAAACATCAGTAGCGAATATTTGGACAAACGTGACGATGCCGGATGGTGGTGTGCCTGAGCTGTCTCGAAATGAATCGGTTGGGTATGCGACCGCCGTTGGACTTTCGCTTCATGAAGCATCAAGTGATCAAATCATATGAGTAATCTTCTTCCTTCATCACAAAAGCAGGAAATTCTTCGTTTGTACCGCAAGCGATTTGTTTCAATTGTACTTTTGACCGTCGTTGGTCTTATGATGTCTGCCTTCGTGCTTGCGACTCCGTCGCTGCTCTTTTTGAAATCGAGTGAGATCGTGCTCACTGCAAAACGAGACACACTCTCGGGATATGAGACAAGTTCTATTGCCCGCACGCTGAGTAGTGCTGTCGCCGATGTGAATTCACGACTCGCAGTTTTCCCCGCAACAGAGACAGCTTCTCCACTCATTGCTGACTTTGTAAATCCAGTCTTGCTCGCAAAATCCGATTCAATTCATTTGGTTGGCTTCTCCTACGAAAAGGGAGTAAAGCCAAACGAGGCAAAGGTGAAGGTGACAGGCACCGCAGACAGCCGAGTAGCGTTGCTTGCGTTTACAGACCGATTGAAAAAAGTTGGCAGTTTTAGTGATGTGAATGTTCCGATTACCAACTTCATTTTGGATACCAATGTTCCGTTTACTATCAGTGCGACGGTTTCACTTCAGTAATTTTGTATGAATAATCTCTCAGAAAAGCCAATCCGAATTACGAATACTATCTTTATCGCGATAGTTGTTTTGGCACTTTTGGTTGTTGGCGCCTACGCATATCTTTTTAGTACGATTAAAACCATTGGTGAACAAAACGCAGCACTTGAAGCTGAAACAAATACACTCGAAGCACAGGCGTCGCAAGTAGGGGAACTTAAGAAGAACCTTGCGTTGATTCAGGCTCGTCGCCCTGTCCTCGTTTCGTACTTTATTGATGCAAGTGATATTGTTCCATTCCTTGAAACGATTGAAGGCTACGGAAAACAAACGAACGTAACAACCAAGTTCAATACCTTCGTGTTCAAAAAGACACCTGACATGCTTGCTGTTTCTATGGTTGCCGATGGTTCATTTACTGATTTGTACCACTTTATGGCATTGCTTGAAGCTGCTCCATATGAGATTGGAATGACAAGTGTGAATGTACAGGCGCAAAAACCAAAAGGACTCGATGCAACAAAAGGCAAAGTCGCAGGTCCAGCAGTCTGGGAAGCGCAGATTTCGCTTGCGGTTACAAGTATTACTGGTGTTCCAAAGGATGCAGTAAAATCAAAATAATATGAATGAAATTCGATCAAAATTGAATAGTTCGAAAAAATTTCTCACCAGTACATTCATTTTTCCAATCAATCCGCGATTGCAATTTCGCCGCCTCATGATTGGAGGTCTGATTTTGTTTATTTT
Organism: bacterium; assembly: GCA_037143195.1. Lineage (GTDB taxonomy): Bacteria > Patescibacteriota > Minisyncoccia > Phycocordibacterales > UBA9973 > CAITQP01. The sequence continues at coordinate 36,546 of JBAWZD010000003.1, forward strand.
TGTCTTTCTTGGCCACATGTATTTGTTTTACAAAATCGAATCTCACGCTATTTTCCAGTCAGCAGATATGTCATCGACAAGTGTCCCCGTCGTGAATGAAACAAAACTCGCCACCGTACTCCTCCGCTTCGAAGATAAAGCAGTGATCCGTTCTGCCGCACTCAATCTTGTACCTGCAGTCGCTGACCCAAGTAAGTAGTCTCCCATGGAACAATTTCATTCCGGTTATGATGTCGCTGAAGAAAAGCTTTCTCCCGAAGAGAAGGAGCATCGTCGTGTTGAAAAAAGAAAAAAGGAATTAAAAGAAAAAAAGAAAAAGAAGGAGAAAGAAAAAAAGGAAAAAGAGAAAATTGAGAAACGCGAAAAGGCACGGGTGGAGGGTGTCCGAAAGGGCAAAGAAAGCTACGCCCGTCGAGTGAAGGAAGAGAAAAATCTATTCAAGAAATCATTTCGGATCGGGTATATGATTGGTTCCTGGATCGCAAAACGATCAACTGATCGGCTTGATACAAGCACCCTTGCACATCCAAACACTGAAGAGGAACAGGTTCGTTTTCGACACGAGACTACTGCACTTGCTGAAGATTTAGACAAAGACGAAACGGATGATCGTCTTAAAAGAAAGGAAGAACCGGTGTATGAGGAGCGAGATTTTGTCATGGAAGAAATCGATCGTGAACTTCGAGAGCTTGGCTCAGAGGACCATGATATTGCGACGATGAAACCTGCAGAAGCACTCAATCTTGTGCGAATAAAAGAATTGGAGCAGGAACTGAAAAACGAAAACAAGAAACAGAAACAAATTACACCTGACGAGTTGAGTCGTGAACTTGGAACACTCCGCAAGCTCTGGGAGCAGTCGCTGAGTAGTCTGGAAGAGACAAGTAGCACCGAGCGTTTTTCAGAACTCCTTGAACTCACTGCTCGTGCAAAATCAGATCCAAGAATTGTCGTCGACTACCTCAAAAACGAAGGGAATAATCTTACGTCTGAGGAGCGTTTCTTTCTTGAAATGTCGATTGAGTTGCAAAAATTTAAATCAAAGGCAAAAGAATTGATCTTTCAAGAATCAACTCGTGAAGGAGCAAGTGCTGTTTCGCAAAAAGAAACTAAAGAAACGTAATATGTACGATTTCACAGTTTGACCCAACACGAAGTGGTGGACCCCAGCCGCCAATACCGCTTGATACATATACTTGCAGATTACCGAGTGGTTTCAGACCGTAACCGAATCCTTTGTAGGCGATATTCGCGAGATAGTTGAATGGCCATTGTTGTCCTCTGTGCGTGTGACCGGAAATTTGAAATGAGACTCCTGCTTGTTCTGCGATCTCGAGATCCTTCGGCTCGTGCTTGAGCAGGATTGAGGGGAGCGATTTATCGAACGCGAGTTTTTCGAGAAGCATTTTGAATGCTTCTTTTTTGGTTGCATGTTGGTAATCGACGCCAAGGATTTGTAGACCGTCGAGCGTGATGAGTTTGTCGTTCAAAATCGTGATGCCAATTTTTTCAACAGCCTGTACGAATGGAGTTGGATCACCGAACTCCTCATGATTGCCAGAAATGAAATAGACACCACGCGGCGCAGTGAGATCTGTGAGTGGTTGAGCGATTTCATATGGGTCGGGTGCATGTGTGCCGTCATACAAATCACCACCGATGAATACAACGTCAGGGGAGAGTGAATTGGAAAGCGCGGTTACTTTTTTGGAAAAGGCAGTTCCTCGAACCGAGCCAAGGTGTAGATCGCTCATCCAGACGGCCGTTCGTCCGTGCCATGCGAGTGGAAGATTGGGGAGTGTGACGGATATTTTCTTTGTTACAATTCTTCTCCCGTTGATATATCCGTAGATACTGACAAGAATCGCAATACCAAAGAATGCAACACCGAACGGACGAGTGTCAGAGACGAATATGGCGCTGATGTCGTACAGGATTCCTGCAATGAGGAGATATGCAAATGAGCCAGTCCAAATCGCAGTCAGTCGGTACAGGAAACGGGTGAGACGACTTTTTGAAAATCGTTCGACCACTAGCATGCCAAGAAATCCGCCTGAGAGGAGTGTGAGTAGGATTGCTCCGGCAACGCGTGTAGCGTGGCTTGTGATTGCGAGGAGTGAGATGACGGCGTTGTAAACGACAATGTTTGCTTCAATGAGCAAGACGGATGCGACACTGATAAAAGTGAGAAGCGCTTTGAGTGAATGAGGATTGTTTTTATGCATGGTTGTTTAAAAATCGTCAGGTGCCCCCGCGAGGAATCGAACCTCGAATAGCGGCTTAGAAGTCCGCAGTTATATCCATTTAACTACAGGGGCGAATGGGCACAGTGGTAGCATACAAAAAACGCTCGTATTTAGCTAGCTACCGCTTGAGTACAGTTCGGGTGCGCGATGAGGGACTTGAACCCCCGACCTTCTAAGTGTAAATTAGTTGCTCTACCAACTGAGCTAATCGCGCGTACAAAGTACTCTACCAGAAAAAAACAAAAAGTTCAATAGATATATAGACCTTTGATAAACACATACATATATACTATACTCTAGTAATGAAAATCGTAGAGCGAGATAGGGCTATTTCGCTTCGGAAGAAGGGCCTTACTATTAATGAAATTGTTGCAGAAACTGGCTATTCGAAGGCGAGCGTTAGTGTTTGGGTACGAAATATACCTCTTACTGAAAAACAAAAAAATCGAATTTCAGAAAAAGGTCGAAGTCTCGCGTCGATTGAACTTCGTCGGACCTCTCGTTTAGCAAATGAGAGAAAAAAGAAAGAAATTGTGCGAGATAGTGCTAAAAATGAGATTCGGGGATTTTCTCACCGCGACCTTTTGGTTGCTGGTGCCATGCTGTATCTCGGAGAGGGGACGAAGAAATCGAAAGGTAGGGCAAGTATTACGAATGCAGACCCTGAGGTTATCCAAATGGCCGTCCGGTTTCTTGTAGATATATGTGGTGTTCCTCACGGAAGACTTTATGGGCATATTCATATCCACTCACATCTCGACATAAAACGAGCAGAGATGTATTGGTCAAAAGTGTCTGGCATACCTCGTGCCCAATTTTACAAAACGTATTGCAAGAAAAGTGTTGCTTCTCTTAACAAAAAAGACAGCTTACCGTACGGGACCATTGAAGTCGGCACAAACGACATAAAAATTTTCTTGAAAATAATGGGTTGGATTGAAAAAATTAAAGAATTGGCGATAGGTGCAAAAATTTCCTAAAACCCATATACTGTCCCTATATGGAACACACAGAATACCTTCCGTTTGCGCTCGACCTTGCTCGCGATGCTGGTGGCATCATGCGACAAAATTTCATGCTCGGCATGAAGAAAGAATGGAAGAGTGATGCGACACCGCTCACCGAGACAGATACCAAAATTCACACACTCGTGTGTGATTCAATTGCGCGTGCATTCCCAACTCACTCCGTGCTCTCCGAAGAGGGGGACGAAGCAGCCAAAACTCCAACGACTGAATATGTGTGGGTGTGTGATCCTGTCGACGGGACGCACAATTTTGCGCACGGTATTCCGACTGCGACATTTGCACTCGCACTTGTGCAGAACGGCAAACCAATCGTCGCCGTCATTTACGATCCATTCATGGACCGACTTTTCTACGCCGAAAAAGGCAAAGGTGCATTCATGAACAACAAGCAGATACATGTTTCTGACAATCCGACAGTCAAAAAGACCGTGATTGGTATCGGCAAATGGTCAAACGACACTACAAATCTTTTTCCTGTTGGCGAACAATTGCGCGAACGTGGTGTGCGTCTTGTGACGGGACTTTCGATTGATTACATGGGAGCACTTGTCGCTGCAGGAGAATTTTCTGCGACAATTTTCGGGGGGCTGTCTCCTTTTGACACAGTCGCAATTCAGCTTCTAGTGGAGGAGGCAGGGGGCAAGGCAACAGACCTTACAGGAGGCACTGTAGAGCGCTACGATCGGGAAGTTCCAGGACAGCTTGCGACGAATGGATTGGTTCACGATGAGATTTTGCAACTCATAAAGGAATATGGAGCACGAGCCTAAAATCGAAGTGACTATCCCAATCCTCTACGAGGATGCGTATTGTATGTGTATCAACAAGCCTGCGGGCCTTGCGGTACATGGAGATGGAAAGGCAAATGAGTTCACGCTTGCAGATTGGATTCTTGAATATCATCCAACACTCGCGCCTGTCGGTGAACCACTTCGAGTGCGGATTGGTGGGGAAGAGATTACGGTGCCGAAGCCAGGGATTGTGCATCGCCTCGACAAAGATACCTCCGGAGTCATGGTGCTCGCAAAGACTCACGCAGCATATGAATTCTTCAAACAACAGTTTCAAGAACGAGAGATACAAAAAATGTATCTCGCCTTTGTGTATGGGTGGATCAAAGAAGATGCGATGGAGATTACGGGATCGATTGGCCGTGATTCGAGCAACATTAGACGATGGACTGTTTCCAAAAATGCGCGTGGAACTTTGCGTGAAGCTATAACAAACATCCGTGTGTTGAAACGATTTGGTCATTCTGCGAATGGTCATGAATATGACGGCAAGGGAAGTACCGAAGAGGGAACGTTTTCTCTCGTTGAGGCTCGACCAAAGACCGGCCGTACGCATCAAATTCGCGTGCATATGCGCTCCGTAAACCATCCTATCGTCGGAGATTCACTGTATGCGCCTAAGCGTGGTGAAGGGCTCGGCTTCGTACGCCAGGCACTTCACGCGCGCGAGCTTACGCTCGCGCTCCCGTCCGGTCAAACCATTACCGTGCAAGCCCCGTTCCCCGAAGACTTCCAAAAAGCCCTCGAGGTTGCAAATGCATAAGCAGTGTGTTAAAGTACGCCCTGTTATGGCATTACAGCTCACACCAGTAAAAAAAGCAGATCGCACAGCAGTCGATTTTTCTTCAGGCGACACAGTGCGCGTCTGGGTCAAAATTCCTGAAAAAGGCAAATTTCGCCTCCAGGCTTTTGAAGGTCTCGTACTTGCTCGCAAGCACGGCACAGAAATCGGCGCGACGTTCACAGTCCGCAAAGTAGCTTCAGGTGTTGGAGTAGAGCGTATCTTTCCTCTCTTCTCACCAATGATTGATTCAATCGAGGTCATCAAGCGTTCCGGTGCTCGCCGCAGTAAACTTTACTACGTTCGAGAGAAGGCAGTCCGCGACATCCGCAAGAAAATGAAGAGTGTCCGCGTCGTCGCAAGTGACGAAGCAGATGTTCCGGAAGTCGAGGCAGTAGCCGAGAAAGCAGAAGCCTAGTATACTAGGAAAGCTGTCCGCAAGGATGGCACATGCGCAGGTGGCGAAACTGGTAGACGCACTACCTTGAGGTGGTAGCACCCGCAAGGGTATGGAAGTTCAAGTCTTCTCCTGCGCACATAAATGAAAAACCGCACAGATTTATCTGCGCGGTTTTTCATTTACTCTGGGCTAAGGCAAGGCGAGCCAACTGCTTGGCTCGCCCGAAGACTTGAAAGCCGCAGCGATGCCGCCTTGGCGGCCGCGAGGCGGGGTCGCGAACACTTAGTCCGCACAGGGCGTAATCGCCCGAGCAGACTTAGTGATTCGTGACCAAGTCTTCTCCTGCGCACAACGTAAAAAGACCTTGTTGATCAAGGTCTTTTTTCTTGCCCCAAAACAAGATTTGAATCTGCTATACTTCCAAAAGTATGGAAAGTCAAAATTGTCAGAATTGCAAAATGGCCTTCACGATTGATTCGGAGGACCTTTCGTTTTATGAAAAAATTCAGGTGCCACAGCCTACATTCTGCTATCTCTGCCGAGCTCAAAGAAGAATGTCGTTCCGAAACGAGCGGAAACTTTTTCGCGTGAAGGATGCCTTTACAGGAAAGGAGATATTTTCTTTATATCCGCCGGAAGCAAATTGTAAGGTTATTACGTCCGAAGAATGGTATGGAGATTCTTGGGATGGCACGGAATATGGACACGATTACGATTTTTCTAGGCCATTTCTCGAACAGCTTTTTGAACTTGATAAAAAAGTGCCAGTCCTGAATCTCAATGTCGCCTTGATGCAAAGGAGCGATTATTGTGCGAATGCCGACAACCTCAAAGATTGCTATTTGGTATTCGCTTCTCAATTCACCGAGAACAGCCTTTATTGTACGAGTACAAACGAATCGAAAGATTGCATGGATACTTCGCTGATAACTGGCGGAGAGCGATGCTATGAGTGTTTCTGGATACAAAATTGTTCTCAATGTTACTTCACTATTATGTCTGTTGAGTCCCGAAATCTTTGGTTCTGTCGGGATTGTAAGGGATGCAGTGATTGTTTTGGTTGTACGAATTTACGCCAATCTTCGTACTGCATTTTCAACAAGCAATACACCAAAGAGGAATATAAAAAGGAGATCGAAAAACTTCGTCTTGATACAAGAACAGGGATTAAGGAAGCCCATATGAAGACCAGAGCTTTTTGGGATACTCAGATCGTGAAATATCAACAAGGTTTGCGTAATTTGAATACGACTGGATCGTATGTTACCGATTCTAAAAATATACATGATAGTTTCTTGATCCGTGAAGGCGAGAATTTGCGGTATTGCCAAAATATGGAGATACCCGGAAACAAAGACTGCATGGATGTATATGAGTGGGGAGAGAAAACAGAGCTTTGCTATGAGACGAGCGGTGTCGGAACGAATGCGTATAACGTGCAGTTTTCCTACGATTGTTGGCCGAGCGTGAGCAGCTGTCAGTATTCCATGCATCTGCGCGGATGTTCCGATTGTTTCGGTTGCGTAGGTTTAAAGAAAAAACAATACTGTATTTTCAATAAACAATATTCAAAAGAAGAATACGAAGCGCTTGTCCCAAAAATTATTGAACAGATGAATACGTTGCCGTATGTGGACGCAAAAGGCAGAATATACAAATATGGAGAGTTCTTTCCCATCGAGCTTTCTCCGTATGGATACAACAATACTGTTGCCGCTGACTTCTTCCCGATTACAGATGCGGAGGCGAAAGTGCAAGCCTATCCGTGGATAGAAGTTGAGCGGAATACATACGCTATCACTAAAAAACAATCTGATCTTGCGGACTCGATTCATGAAGTTGATGATTCAATCTTGAAAAAAATTATTGAGTGCGAACAGTGCGCAAAGCCATATCGAATACTTCAAAATGAGCTTAGTCTTTTAAGACGAGAAAGCCTGCCTTTGCCAACGCTTTGTATTGAGTGCAGGCACGCTCGCAGGATTAGTGATCGTTTGAAGATTAATCTTTATGAACGAATATGTATGTGCGGTGGTTTGAACGATACGACAATGACATACAAAAATACACGAACTCATATACACGGTGGCAATTTCTGCGGTGAGAAATTCAAAACGGGATATTCCTCGGATCGCCTCGAGATTGTCTATTGCGAGCAGTGTTATCAAAACGAAGTGGCTTAACGATTCGTCGACCCTTTATTCCATAGAGCGACAATAGGGAGCACAACATAAAAATTTAGTTTTTGAATCTGCTATACTTCTGGAAGGTATGGAAACAAGAAATTGCCAGAATTGCCAAAAAGATTTTACGATCGAACCGGAGGATTTTGATTTCTATGAAAAGATTGCAGTTCCTGCCCCAACGTTTTGTCCTGATTGTCGGTTTCAGCGCAGGCTAGCATTTCGCAACGAACGCAATTTTTACAAGCGTGTCTGTGATCTCTGCGGCACAAGCGTCGTTTCGCGAGTTTCGCCTGACAAAGCGTACCCGATGTATTGCTCAAAATGCTGGTGGAGTGACAAGTGGGACGCACATTCATACGGGAAGGATTACGATTTTTCGAGGCCCTTTTTTGAGCAGTGGAGAGAACTCTTTTTTAGCGTCCCGCATATCTCCATCATGAATTCGAACTGTGTAAACAGTGAATGGGTCAATCAAGAAAACGATAGCAAGAACTGTTACATGAACGTCGGCGGTCTCTATAATGAAGATTGCGCCTATTGCACATATGGAGTGCAAAGCAAGAATTGCGTCGATAATTATTGGATACTCAACTCAGATCATTGCGCGCATAATGTGCACTGTGAGCGATGCTACTTCACTCATTATTCTTATGAAGTCCATGACTCCCTCCATACGCTCTTTTCGTATGACTGCCGCAATTGTAATAATGTCATTGGTTGTGCTGGATTGCGCAATAAGCAATACTGCATCTTTAACGAACAACATTCGAAAGAATCATATGAGGAATTTCTGAAAGAACATCCATTTTCATCGGCGAGCGGTGTCTCTTGGTGGAAAGAAAAGATCATTCCCATTTGGAACAATTCTCCGCATCGCGAAAATACCATATTCAAATCACTCGATGTTACTGGTAATGCCGTCTCTGAATCAAAAAATTCTCACAACGCATGGGAATCCATTAAACTTGAGAATACGAAGAACATCTACATCTCTGGGTGGATTCGGGAAGGATACGATTGCTCCTATTTTGGAGCGGCCGAACTTGTATATGAATGTGCACATAGTGGAGGGGGATATAATTCCAAAGGGCTATTGCTGTGCCTGTCGAATGATCCGTTGAAAAAAATCACGATCAATACGGTTGAGTACTCAGCGATGGTATCGGCACTCAGTAATTGTTTTGGTTGTGTCGGAGTTCGTGGTGCTGAGTACGTAATTTTAAACAAAAAATATACCAAGGAAGAATATCTTGAGTTGCTGCCGAAAATAAAACTACATATGAAAGATATGCCGTACATCGATAAAAAGGGTAGAGTATACGGGTACGGAGAATTCTTTCCGGCAGAGTTCGCATCGTTTGGGTACAACGAAACCACAGCCCCAGAAGTATTTCCGTTGACAAAGGAAGAAGCGCTTAAGGAAGGATTTTCATGGAATGAATATGTATCTGACACGAAATACAAATTTTCTGATTATGAAATCCCTGACGATATTACAAATGTAGAGGATGATATTCTGCAAAAGATTTTGAAATGTGAGGTTACAGGCAAGGCCTACCGTATTATTCCTGCCGAACTTTCTTTTTATCGTCACACAGGATTGCCGATCCCAAGAACGGCTCCGGCGGAGCGTCATGACAAGCGTTTTCAGATGCTCTTGCCTTGCAAGCTCTTTGACCGAGTGTGTGACAGTTGTAAAAAAGAAATACGCACACCGTACACCACAGGCCGCCCCGAAATTGTCTACTGCGAAGTGTGTTATCAGAGAGAGGTATTATAGAGATATAACCATTCTGATGGGTGTCTCTGATTCGTCGTCATTATAAATTCTAATATTCTCGAATATATGAATGAACTAACCACTGAAGAAAAAAGGGTCATCATCGACAAAGGAACAGAGGCACCGTTTGTCGGAGAGTATGTGAACACCAAGGAGACTGGGGTGTATGCGTGTCGACAATGCGGCGCACCGCTCTATGATTCAAAAGACAAATTTGAATCGACGTGTGGCTGGCCGAGTTTTGACGACGAGATTCCGGGTGCTGTGCACAAGAGTCTCGACGCTGATGGAATGCGCACCGAGATCACGTGCGCGAAGTGTGGGGGACATCTCGGTCACGTATTTAAGGGTGAGCACTTCACCGATAAAGATATTCGTCACTGCGTGAATTCAATTTCACTCAGATTTATTCCAGGAAAATAATCTATGATCAAAACAGCGGTATTTGCCGGAGGATGTTTTTGGGGCTTACAAGATTTGATCCGAACACAAGCAGGTGTTGTTTCGACACGTGTAGGGTATACCGGCGGGAGCGTTCCAAATCCGACATACGAACGCCATACGGGACATGCAGAAGCAGTCGAGATTACTTACGACACTGACAAGACATCGTACAAAAATCTTCTCGATTTCTTTTTTCAAATTCACAATCCAACGACACTCAATCAGCAGGGGAACGATCGCGGTACTTCGTACCGCTCCGCTATTTTCTATGCGACACCCGAAGAGAAAAAGGAAGCTGAGGATTTCATCAGCATTGTGAACGATTCAAAACGCTGGCCTGATCCTGTCGTCACCACACTTGAACCGCTCACCGAATTCTATCTCGCCGAGGACTATCACCAAGATTACCTACAAAAGCATCCGGGTGGCTATACCTGTCACGCGATTTGGTTTGATAGTTACCTTACATAATCGGGCGGAGGGGGTAGGGGCTTTACACGAATCACAATTCGCAGTATCGTTATAATCATGAAAGCATATAAACGATTGCGCGCGTGTGTTCCGGTACTCCTTATCATTTTCGTATTCGGCGTTACTCCATCACTCGTCTCGGCTGATGTTGTTATTACCAATTATCCAGCTCCGTCAGGTAATCCTCAATACCACCAGCTTGCGTCCGATGGGACCAATATTTGGATTACACAGAATGGTCTCGGAGTTACCGAAGTGAGTCCGAGAGGCACAGTCCTTCGTACACTCACAGCGCCAGATTGGACTCCTTTTCGTATTGCATTCGATGGCACTAACATGTGGACCGCTGATGCTGGCGATACTGGAGGAATGGGCATTGTCTCTAAGATTAGTCCAACGGGAGTCATTACCAATTATACTGGTACAGGTGCTACCCCAATGGGTATCGCATTCGATGGCACCAACATGTGGACTACAAATTCAGATGACAATAGTGTAACTAAAATTACTCCAAGTGGAACGATGACCACGTACTCAGGCACTGGTCCTCGACCGCTCACGCTCGCATTCGATGGCACCAACATGTGGACATTAAACATTGGTGATGGCAGCGTTACCAAGGTTACTCCAAGTGGAACGATGACAACTTTTTCTGGGTTGCCAGTAGATCCGAGTGGGTCTGTGCCAGTCGACATTGCATTCGACGGTACGAATATGTGGACAGCAAACCAAACTGGAACAGTCACCAAGATTAGTCCAACTGGCACGATGACTACCTATAGCGGTGCTGGAATAACACCAGACGGTATCGCATTCGACGGTACGAATATGTGGGTAACAAATCCAGGAGACGGAAGTGTCACGAGAGTGAGCCCTAGTGGTGTCATGACAAATTATACTGGAGTCGGTAACACAAGTACGGATCAGGGGAGCCCTGTTGGAATTACTTTTGACGGTAGATATCTCTGGGCCGTCAGTGCAATGGCTTTGACAAAAATTGATCCGTCTGGAACTGCAACGACTACTACGACGAGTACAACTACCGGTACAACAACAAATACGACCACCACTACCGCAACCACCGCCACTACTATTCCTCCAACAGTGGCAACAGACGCACTTTCAGCGGGAGATTTTACTGCAACAACTGCGAAGCTGAAGGGTCATGTCGTAAGTATGGGAAGTAGTTCGAGTATCAGTACATCATTGACGTACTGGTCAAATGCGACTTCTCCAATAACAGTGCCAGCAGGATCGTTTAGCGGAACAAATACATTTTCTGTGTCGGTTTCAGGTCTTACTTGCAACACGACCTATTCTGTCTATGCCACAGGAATTACGTCGGCAGGAACGGCAAATGGATCGGTGGTTGGGTTCACGACGAGTCCATGTGTAGCCGTAGCAACGACAAGTACGACAACAGGAACAACCACGACACCACCAAGTACACCAACTACACCAACTACACCAACAACGAATTCGACAACTCCACAAACAGCAACTACGAACACGACGGTTTCAAGTGGGGCGATTACCGCTCCAACTGTTGATCAGTTGAGTACACTTCCTTCCCTCAGTGTTGGAAAAACTGGCGACGCAGTGCTCACACTTCAGTCGTATCTCTATGCCAACAAGCTTTTGACTGTTGCTCCAACGGGATACTACGGAATGATGACAAAGGCCGCAGTTGCAGAATTCCAGAAGCAAAATGGAGTTGACGCTATTGGTGTCTTTGGACCAAAGACACGAACGGCGCTGGTGCATTCACTGCAAGTTACTCAGTAGGTCGTACTCACAGATTGTAAGCACACAAAGCCCGCCAGAGATATCTCCGGTGGGCTTTGTTGACAGGGGAGAGACAATCCGGTATATTGTTAGGGTAACTAATAGTTAGGTAAACTAACAATATTGCCATGTCATTACCAAATCAATCATTCCTTGAGGATCTCATTCTTACGTTCCGTAGGAAGATCCTCGAGAGCATGCGGGCTGAATCACTGAAACACGACCTGTCATTCTCTCAGACTGAAATCTTGCGATTTATCGGTCTGAACGAGAAGAAGACGATGAAGAGTATTGCCGAACATTTAAAGATCACCCCACCGTCCGCGAGCGTACTCGTCGCTCATATGGAGAAACGAGGACTCGTTCGCAGAACGAGTGACCCCGTTGACCGAAGAGTCGTCTGGATCACTCTCGTACCGAAGACCAAGAAATTAATCGACAGCGCGTGCAAGAAGAAACAGCTCATTTTTAAAGGCATGCTTTCCAAATTGACGGAGAAAGACCAGAAAGAACTTGAGCGAATTATCAGTATCCTTATTAAAGAATAACCGAATCAGTAGTATGAATACATCACTTATCCATCAACCAAAAAAAGTTATCGCCATTTCACTCGTCATTGCACTTGTGATTGGTATTTTTGCATACGTTCGAATCAATCGTGCTCCCGCATACACATTCGTCACTGCAACGAGTGGCAAAATCAGTGGAACAGAAGGGGGGACAGCTCGACAGACCAATTTTGGTCTCGGGTTTCTCTCGGGTGGCCGAATCCAAACGGTCGCGGTAAAGACTGGTGACACGGTGACGGCAGGACAAGTTCTCGCGACACTTGATGCGGGGAATGCTGTCGGTGTTCTTGCACAAGCCAAAGCTGCACTCGCGAGTGCACAGGCGAATTACGAAAAAGTAATCAATGGTGCAACAAGCCCTGCGATTGATGTTGCGAAGGCAGCCGTGAATACTGCGCAAGTGAATTTTGATCAGACCTCAAAACAGCAAGACATTCTCGTTTCAAACGCATACAAAAATCTTCTGAACTCAACAGTCGAAGCTGTTCCTGAAACAAACGGGAACACTGATTCGAATATTCCAACTATTTCTGGAAGTTACACGCTTGGCAAGGAGGGGATCATAACAATCGATACGTATTTTACTGGGGACGGAGGGTATTTTAATGCTTCAGGAGTCGTGAATGCATCCGGAATTGTTTCGAGAACCGTGGCGGAGCCGATCGGTGATTCAGGATTGTTTGTGAAGTTCCCATCGAGTCTTGGCTCAACGACGAGTTGGACTATTTCGCTCCCGAATACAAAGGCAGTAAATTATCTTTCAAATTTTAACGCATACCAAAACGCACTGCAGTCGAAGAGTCAAATGGTTGCGAGTGCTCAAGCGACACTCGATCAGGCCAAAGCTTCACTCGCAGCTCTTGTGGCTACTGCACGGCCAGAGGACGTTGCTGCTGCGAAAGCACAAGTTGATACAGCTCAAGGCGCGGTGACTATTGCGCACGCTGCATACGGAAATACAATTATCACTGCTCCAAGTACGGGAACTGTCACTTCTGTCGCAATTACGGTTGGACAAATTGCGACACCGAATATCCCCGTCATTCAAATGGTTGGGACAAGTATTACAAAAGATGTCGCAGTCATGATTCCAAACACAGCGCTCTATACTCGAGACGGTGTGTCATATGTGCACAAAAAATCGGGAAGTGGAGTCGTTGAAGTGCCTGTTGGTACTGGTGTTACCGACGGCACACATACGGAAATCACGAGCGGATTAACAGTGAGTGATGCAGTCGTTATTCAATAAAAAATACTTTTATGCAAGAACAAGAAACAAAAAAAGAATCAATTTTGAAGAAGCCATGGTTTCAGAGCGTGACGGCACTGGTCGTTATTTTTGGAACGTTGCTTACATTCATCCTCTGGCAGAGTGGTCGCAATACTGTATTGATTGAAAATTCGACGCTTCAAGCGCCGGTGATTTCACTTTCACCAATGACTCCCGGAGTGTTGAATGCGCTCTACGTCAAAGAGGGTGATCATGTGACAGCCAACACACAGATTGCACTCGTTGGTTCTCAAGTAATCACGGCACAAGAAGATGGAGTTATTTTTTCAGCACCAAACGTCATCGGCACATACTTCGCACCCGGACAGCCCGTTGTTACTCTCGTAAAGACAGGGGAGATGAAAGTGGTTGGAACAGTTGATGAGACAAAAGGCTTGAAAGATATTGCTGAAGGTCAGCTTGCGACATTTACAGTTGATGCATTCCCTGGCAAAAAATTTACTGGCGTCGTTGATTCCGTGAGCGCGGCAGCAGACAATACCGGTGTTGTGTTTTCAATTTCAGACAAGCGCCCGATTCAGAAATTTGATGTGAAGGTGCGTTTTGATACAACAGCATATCCGGAACTCAAGAGTGGTATGTCTGCAAAGATCACGGTCAGCACAAAATAATTCATGGACAAAAAAGGATCAAAACTACGCTGGTGGATTCTCATCACCGTTATTGTCGGTACATTTTTAGGTCGTCTTGATCAGACGATTGTGAATCTTGCGCTTCCTAAAATCATTAATGATTTTAGTATTAGCGTTAGTGCCGCTGGATGGATTGCGACTGCGTATATTTTGGCAAACGCGGTCTTCGTTCCGATCTGGGGCAAGCTCGGCGATACGATCGGTCGCAAGAAAGTGTACATGATCGGATTTGGTCTCTTCATCTTCGGATCGGTGCTCGCAGGACTCGCATGGAATCTCCCATCTATGATTGTGTTTCGTGTGATTCAAGCGATTGCTGGTTCGGCCGACTATCCGACTGCGATGGCGATTATTGCTGTGACATTCCGTGAAGGCAAGGAGCGTGCGCAAGCACTCGGTATTTGGTCGTCATCGTTTGCGGCAGCTTCCGTATTTGGTCCACTCCTCGGTGGTCCGCTTATCGACAATTTCGGCTGGCGTTCAGTATTCCTGATCAATCTTCCAATCGGTATTCTTGGTATGCTCATGGCAATGCGATTTATCAATGAGTCGCGCGAAGAAAAGAAGACACACTATTTCGATTGGTGGGGTGCTTCTGTTCTCGGCGGTATGTTGTCATCACTCGTTCTCGTGCTCGACAAAGGAATGGACTGGGGCTGGATGTCGACGTCGAGTCTCATCTGTTATTTCCTCGTTGTCGTTCTCACGGGAATTTTTATTCGTATCGAAAATCGAGTACCTGAGCCAATCGTTGATTTGAAATTTTTCAAAATCCCCGCGTTCGTCAATACACTCTTAAACAATTTCGTCGTCTTCATGGGAATGATGGGGGCGCTTTTCCTGATTCCAATTTTTGCCCAAACATTTCTTGGGTACGATGCGACAGAGACTGGGTACCTCTTTATGCCGATGGCAGCTGCACTCATGCTCGGCGCCCCGATCGGGGGAGCGTTAACTGGTCGCGTTCAATCACGCTATGTCATCTTCGCGAGTACACTCGTCGCGGCGATTGGCGTATTTCTTTTTTCGCATCTCGATCCTCGCTCAGGTCCGCTCGATATCATTATTCCGCTTTCAATCATGGCCTTCGGTCTTGGTTTTGGAATGGCCCAGCGTACGAATGTGATTGCCTCGGTCGTTGATCAGCATGAGATTGGTATTGCTTCATCGGTGCTTG
Organism: bacterium; assembly: GCA_037143195.1. Taxonomy (GTDB): domain Bacteria; phylum Patescibacteriota; class Minisyncoccia; order Phycocordibacterales; family UBA9973; genus CAITQP01. The sequence goes on from JBAWZD010000003.1 coordinate 52,127, forward strand.
CGCTCACACGTAACGTCGCTGGAGCATTCGGAATCGCGATATTTGGATCACTGCTCACGAATCGTGTCGAAGAGAATGTACTCAGTATTAATGGATTTAGTCATCTTTACAGTCACAAGCTTGCGGACATAAAGACATATATCGCACTGATTGAACTCAAGGCACAGGTCAACGCATATGACTACGTATTTCTAGTTGCTGCCACGCTCATATTCATCGGTTCGTTTGCAGTTTTGTTCCTAAAAATCAAAAATGAAAAAATCGGGGTCACCGTGCACGTGGAATAAGGGGAGTGTATACTAGTGCATATGAGAAAAGAAGTACTTGATTATATTGAGACACAGCGCGTTGGGGTACTTGCCGTTGAGATGATGGATGGCTCGCCACACGCATCGACGGTGCATGTGGCAAAGAATAGCAATGCATCTGTATTCTATATCGAAACATTTCGCTCGTATCGCAAAGCCGAAGCGCTCTTTGGGCGTAGAACATCACGCGCTTCGATGGTCATTGGTTTTGACGAGCTCGACATGAAGACTCTCCAGATTGACGGGGAAGTTCGATTACTCGAAACAGAACTTGAAAAAATTGAGTTTGAGAAATACTATTTCACAAAGTTTCCAAACAAGAAAACAAGCACTCCGAATCCAGACTTCGTTCCCTTTGTCTTCATCCCTTTGTGGTGGCGATATACTGATTGGACCGATCCAAGTGGAAAGATCGTCTACAATACTGTTTCCTAGGTGGTTTCCAGAGCTCTATTTTTTACGTATACTGGACCTATGTCAAAACTAAAAGAGGCACAGTGTGTGAGTTGTGAAGGGGGAGTAGCGCCTCTCGCGAAATCGGCGGTTACCCGTCTCATGACCGAGCTCACGGGGTGGATGCTGTCCAAGGATGGTCTCTCGATAGAAAAAGATTTGGAATTTAAGAATTTCGACAAGGCGATGGACTTCGTAAACCTTGTGGCCGACCTCGCAGAATTCGAAGGACACCATCCTGATATTGATATTCGATACAACAAGGTCAAACTTGTTCTCTCGACGCATGCGATTGGAGGGCTCTCTCAAAATGATTTTATTCTCGCATCCAAGATTGATGCAATTGCACTCTAACTATTTATGTCTTCATCACTTGTACTCAATCTTGTGCTCATGCTCGCCGGTCTCGCTGGATTCACACTCGCGTTCTATATCTACCATTGCAAACACAAGAAACAGCCACTCGTCTGTCCGATTCATGGAAGTTGCGATGTCGTGACGGGGAGTGACTATGCGAAATTCCTTGGAATTCCGGTTGAGTTGCTCGGTATGTGCTATTACACCGTCGTCGTGCTTTTTCATGGGGCGGTGATTGCAAGTGCGGGAATATATACAGCTACGATCGGGGGAGTAGCTCTCGGGTTATCAGGCTTTGCGTTTCTTTTCTCACTCTATCTCATCTGGATTCAAGCTTTCGTCTTGAAACATTGGTGCACATGGTGTCTCTGCTCCGCGTTCCTCTGTGCGCTCATTTTTGTGCTCACGCTTGGCGCAGGCTCGCTTTTTTAGGCGTTTTTTGCTATAAAGTATGGGCTTTTCGCTCATGCGGCAAGTCCACAATATGGTGCCTATGGTGTAACGGTTAACACAGAGGTTTGTGGAACCTTTAATTCGAGTTCGATTCTCGATAGGCACCCCTATCAGGGCATTCTGCCCAATTTAATAGCTCGTTGAATGGAGAACGTATTGTAAACTCTAGGTTTTTTGCCTGTACAGTCGGGTTCTGAAGTAGATAATTCAAGAATGCTCGTTTTTCGCTTGGTTCGGAACTTTCAAATATATCCCTTGAGCGTCGAGCCAATGAACACACTGTTGCTACAGTTGTTTGGTAATCATGGTCACCCCTACTGTGTTCTTCAAGTTCGCGGTTCAAGAGCTGAATGCTGTTGTAGTACTGTTGATGCTTTTTGTCGTACACCTCTTTCGTTATATTTTTGTCCAAAAATGCTTCAAGTAGATTATCGTCCCTTTGCTTTGTGCGCTCATACTCAGCGTTTATACGGGCAAGTTGTGCCTTGTGAAAGATAGTCTCTGCCTCAGTCGTTTTACGCAGTTCCTGAACGATGTATGCTTGGTCTTTTGCTGTAATTTTTTCAAGTCGGTCAAAGACTTCGTACACGGTTTCTAGCAGTGAACTTTCTGAAACATAAGTACGCTGGCAGTTTCCTTTTCCGTTCGTACATGAGTAATATACAAAAACCAGACCGCTTTTTTTCTGGTGCATTTCTGGTGTCATTGAACAACCGCAATCTTTGCAGGTTAATAGAGCCTTGAAAATAAAATCTTTTGAAACAAACTTTGGACGATTGTTACACTTCTTGTTTTTAATTTCTTGGCATTTATCAAAAAGCTCCTTGTTGATAAGGCATTGATACTTATGTGAGTAGGGAGGGTATTTTGCAGACTGAGCTACTCCATAATAAAAAGTATCGTTCAAAATATTTTCGATACAACTTCTTGGGGGAGTAAGCCCGCCAGAACTTTTTAATCCCATTCTTATTGCTTCACGAAGAAGGGTCTCGAGTGAATAGTTGCCAGTTGAATATAATTCAAAGAGTCTTACTATGATAGATGCTCTTTCTGGGTCTGGAATAATGTTTTTCTTTCCATCGATATCTGTAGTACGAATATATCCTAGGGGTGGTTTGCTTGGATATACACCTTCGCGCCTCATTTTTTCATATGCACGCTTTACGTTGTCACTAATTGAGTTTGAATAATACTGAGCAAGACTAACAGCGATATTGAAATGGAATAGGTCTGTTGCTGGCGAATCCTTATGAAGGATGAGATTGTCTGACGGAAAATGAAGTTCAATTTTCCCGTCTCGTCGGAGTTTTTCAAGCGTTGGTAGTCCTACCAAAAAATCACGGGTAAGTCGGTCTACTTTGTCGCAACAAAATGCGACGACCTCTTTTTGTGAGACGATATAGGCAACTACATTATCAAATTCTTTTCGGTGTTCTTTGTAGGCTGATTCATCGAAAATATACTCCATATCAAGTATAAGTTGTGGTTTGCGCTCAATGTACGAACGTAGACGGTCTTGTTGGGCTGGTAGAGAGTTACCAGCCTCTTTTTGTTCCTCAGTCGATACTCTCGCTAGTATTATTGCTTTCATTTAGTTATCTTGTGCTTGTTTCTTTTAAGAAATCGTTAAAGCTTTTTTTGTCTATCCTAAAATCTCGCCCAATTTTGTGTGCTTTCAAGCGACCAGCTTTTATATAACGGTAGATTGTCATAATATTTACCTCAAGTAACTGGGCGAGCTCCTCGGCACGATAAAATTCTTTATCTTTCATCTATTAAGTATACTTTACACTGCTTTACATTGCAATTTTACTTTTTGAGGCTTTGTGTTCAACGACTTGTTCTGAAATTAACGGATTGTAATATTCATTAATCAAATTTTTGAGGTCTTGATGAGATTTTTTTACTCCGCTAAGTGTCTTTTTATTGTCTTTCATTGTTTGTTATTTACATTCTGGCTGATAATTTTTTATGCACTTACTAATCATGTGTATCCAGTGAGGTGGAATTACTTTTACTGGGTAGAGTTCTGGGTTTACTCGCTTATCGACCTTGAGGAGTAATTCAAAGAAACCCACAAGAACTCGCTTTTCTTGCGGATTGAGTTTGCTAAGTGAACTTTCTGACTCAGTACTCATTTACTAAATTTATTCTCGCCTTGAGCGATTTTCACTACTAAAATCGCCCGCTACACGCTTGTTTGTGAGAAGGTACAAATGGTCAATCAATGCTTTCGTGTCCGACCTTTCGTATTCATCACGAGGAATCAATTTTTTGAATGCAGGCACAAGACACTTTCGAGAAAATCCTCGAGTCTTAACTGCTTCAGCAAGACAGATAAATGCACCCCAGCATGGCTGGCGTTTTTCTTGTTCTGTAAATCTTGCTTTGATACTTCTCACGTCAGAAATCGTAGCAAACGACCTTTTTAGAAAAATGAAAAAGTGGGGATTACTTTTTTTCTAGTAAAAAAACCTTAAAAATGTATAATAAAAATACAATTTAATAGATTAGACCTAAACTCATTCGGCAACGAGTGAGCATGGTTAATGAAGTCAAGAGATGCATAAAGAACCCATCAAAATTGGGGTTGCATCTCTTGCCGTATCTGGAAACGGATACGGAGGGTCTAATAGCCCTCACCTTATTTTGGTGGGCTTTTTGCGTCTATATCAAGGATTATTAATTAACTCAAAGTTATGAATAAGAAAAAAATAAGTGTTGGCTTAATTGTATTATCGCTTGCAGTTTTAACTATTCCCCAAGTTACTTTTGCTTCATGGTGGAATCCATTTAGCTGGAGTATTTTCCACAAGAAGTCAGTCGCAACACAAACGGTCCCGACCATTCCAAGCTCGTCACAGACGACAGCGACAAAGCCACTGAGCGACGACTATAGCGTACTAGCAAAAAGATATGGCGGTAACCAAACCCAAGCGCAAAAAGTTGTTCCAGTGACCGTATCCGCAGTGACAGAACCAGAGGACATTACCGCATACCGTAAACAAACTGATTCGGCTTACGCTGATGAAATCAATAAATTCAACATTGCTCTTGTCGTCGAAAGTGTGCCGAAGAATTTTATAGACAGCAAAATTTCTGAATTAAATGACGATATTACACAAGGTCAGGGATTTAAGCTTGGCAATCCAAATTCTGCCGAAGCGGTTGATTATATGGCTACTGTTTACAATAATCAGTTAGAGTTTGAAAAAAAGTATTTCGATGCTGAAGCATCTATTATTAAATGGATACAGGATTCTAAAAATAATATGGAGGCATCAAAATCAAAGCTTTCTACTTTGAACACGAAAGAACAGATAGATAACGAGGTTCAGAAAATTAAATTTTACGATGACAATTTAGCACAGGCTCAGAATTCATCAAAAAAGTGGAGTGATACTTCACACTCAACACAGGTTAAAATTGATGGCATAATCGCTGGACTATCAAGCTATTACTCATCAGGAGTAGCTTCAAATAATGCACCATCAATTAATGTAACCTACCCTCAAACTTTTTTGCCAACAAGTTTCAATTGCACAAGTAGCAAAGATGTTCTTGGGGGTGTTCAGACTCAGTGCTACTAAAGTCATAAACCTGTAGGACCATTCAATTTAATTTGTATGAGTATGGTTATGTCGCAGGTAAATCGCTTTCCTGTCGCTGTTGTTAATGGGGAATACCTAGTGTGGTGAGGTCAACTATCGGCTCAGGTAGCTGGTCGAACGCCAGCTTCATATTTTTCGTTACTCGATTGTTCACACGATTGTATTCACGAATTGCTCCAAGCTTTGCACTCAAATCTTCTTTTTGGACAATGAGCCACGCAAGCTCGGAATCTACCGCCTTCTCGTCAATCAGTTCATTCAGGAGGTCTTGTATACGCTTGATAATGTCATCATTTCTCATCAATCGTGAACCAGACACGGCGCAGTAATGTTTGAGCCTGTCCTTTTTCTCAGTGCTCTCTAAAGCCTCAAAATCGTGTCCATAGGCTTCTGAATATGAAAGAGTGGCATTACCGAAGGTTGTTCCAGTTCTGGTGTACGCACGACAAAATAGCTCTTGTTCAGTATTTATATTTTTTGTTTCTTCGTTCATTCTTTGTGTATTTCCTTCAATCTATGCTTAGTGTATCCAATTCTCACCTCTACTCCACCAACTTATCAGGTTGAGACAGAAACGCCCTCTAGCCCTAATAAACTAGATTGATTTAGTGTGCATTTGGTCCGTTGTATCTCGGTACACACTCACGCAATTCTCTAACCTCTCCAAAACTAGGGGGAACTCCCACATCATCGTTTCTCTTGAAGCCGTACTCCGCAAAACTCAACGCATGTTCAATGTAAAGTCTTGTGCGATGGGGAAGCTCATCAGTATATCGACAGTTTCCGCCCTCATCCCCGAATTATATCTTGGTTTCAAATCAGGCTCGGGTTTCGCCACCTGAATCATTTGTATATTATACCACATTTTGCTCAAAACACGAAATAATGGTCTAATTGTTTACATTATCGAATATTTACGTTAACCTTAATCGGAGGCTAGAACATAAAAAATATGCAAACATTTGGATTTATAAAGAACTGGAAATACTTGGACGAGAAGGTTGCAGATGAGGACTTGCTAGAAATGTCAGAAGAAGTCGAAGCTTTTTCTGTAAGATTGAACTCACTTAAACCGAATACTATATTAGGTTTTGTCGGCAAATTCGGTATTGGCAAAAGCACGCTTTTAAAAAAGGTTCAAAAACAGAGACTTCAAGCTGGTAATAACGAAAAATGGATACTATTTGAAGCATGGCAATTCCCAGACCGAAAAGACCTTTGGGACGGACTAGTGCTTGAAACAGCAAGACAAGTAGGTGAAGCACAGCTAAAACGTACAAAAACTGAATTAGATGGAACTGGAGGTGGAACGAAAAAGGCACTAATCTCAATTGCAAGTACTGTTTTAAGTGCCGTCAACCCATTGTTTGGAGCTATAAGCGGTCTTGAAAATTTCGTTAATAATTCTCCCTCTCGACGAGTATTTGAGATTCAGGAAGTGTTCAAGGGAATTTTAGAAAAAATTGAAGAACAAACAGTAATTTTTGTTACCGAAGATGTAGACCGTTCTGGTCCAGCAGGAATTTTTTTCTTAGAAACATTTAAACAATTCTTAAGTACGCTTGAAACGAAGAAGAAAATTATAGTTATTTCTCCTGTGGCAGAGAGTAGTTTTAATGAGCATGTAGACGCATTCCTCAAATGTTTAGATTTTGTCGAGTTTTACTCAAAGCATAAAAAAGTGAGTCTTAGAAAATTCGTGAATGAGATACTTATCGACCAGAATGAAAATAAGGTTGTTACTGATTTTTTACAGTACTTGTTTGTAGAACATCCTGATTTGACGATGCGAAAAATTAAGTTGATTCTAAGACAAGCAAATCAGAGTTTTTATGATTTAAAAAATTCTGGCTACAAACCCGATTATTTGGTTTGCATTTCAGTGAGTGCTTCAAAATATATATTATTTGATAAGGAAAGGGAAATTTCATACTTTGATAGTTTTGTAAGTCGGGGTTGTTTTGTCCAAAATAATGAGTTTAATCGATTGATTTGCATGACAAGCTCAAATATAAGAGGGAGTAATATCGGCTTCCTTGATAGCGATGGAAACCTAGGAAAAACAACCGATATTTATTTTTCAAAACGTGACACACCAGAGAATGATAAATCTTTTCCCTCAGTTCTGACTCTTGCATCGTATGGCTTCGAGTTCGACGGTACAGCAAGAAATTATATTCCTGATTTTTATCTAGCATAGATTTTATCTTCCTATTAAACAAAATGAATTTTTTACACCAGCTATATTACTTATTTGTGTATTTAGCTAATTTCGTTTTTAGAAAAAATATTCTTCATGAGCTAGTTAGTAGTATCACTGTGCTCATTTCTGTACTGATTCCTTACCTGCTTGTGCGTTATGAAAAAGTTTTTGCGATTAACAAGGATTATCGGGATTTTTTATCACAAGCCGACGTGTATACTTTGGAATGGTTGAGTGTAACGAATTACAATATTCGTATAATTGATGAATTTCTCGAAGTACTTGCGAAACCTGACGGGGTATATGCGAAAGATTTTCAGTTTTATGATTTTCCACCGATTGGATTTTTCCGAACCTATAATAGTCAGCTTCTTAATGAATTTTATTTTCAGGTGCGCGGAATTAAGGACCTTGAACATCATCTAAAGATGGTAAGTTCAGAATATCTGGCTTATAAACGAATGAGAAGTAATAGAGACGCTATTTTGCCTACGAATGGAAATCATTTTTTTATATTGACAATTACGAACGTAAAAGAAAGATTGCCAGAGATTATTGAGGAAATAAAGAATTTGAGAATTAGGGTAAGTCTCTTATTGAGCGAGGTGAACAGGACTGACTCGCTCAGTATGAAGAAATTCTTTAGTTTTGGTCAAAAAAACAGGCTATGGTATAAGAAGGACCTTCAGTTTACTCTCGAGGAGATTAAGACAGAAGAAAAGAAATTAGAGGATAGAGACAGTGAAGCCATGGTAAAAAAAAGTTTTTAATCAACAAGCTTTTTCATAAGAATAAATTTGGAAAATTTCGAGAAGAGACTTTGTGTCAGTGGTAATAGCTTTCCAATCTAAAGTTCTGAATGTGTCCAACAAGCGACCCCAATTAGGAATTGAACTAAAATATCCCTTAACCACGGGGATTTTTTAGTTCTAACCAAGACTGATATACTTCTCATGTGGAACCAAAAGAGCAAAATATGACACCAGGCCAAATGGCGATTGAAGGTTTGTATCTTATGCCTGGGATGCAGATCAGATTGGTAAAGTTAGAGGCTGGTAAAGACTCACATATTTCCGTTGGAACAAGTCTAGAGGGAGTACTCGATGCAGATGTACGTATCGGTCAGCCTATTTACCTCGACGGAAAAACAAAAAACACGAGCCGAATACAAGCCGTAAAAAAGGACGGTGATAGGGTTTTTTTAAAAACCGAAACTTCAGTTTACGAGCTTGTTCCTCCAACCTCCGATGGATCAAGCGAGCCTAAATCAAAAGAACGCATAGAGCTTGAACATACAATTGAGACTCTCTTGAAAGAAGTTCAAGCCAATGCTGTTGATGAAAAAATAGTCGGCAGTTTAATTGAGCGACGCCACCAGTTGGGCAGACAAGAAAAAACTGATGCCTCGAAGATCGAGCTTCAGAAAATCGATACCGAACTAGAAAAACATATTGTTACGGTAAAAACGATAGCCGAGTTTAAGTTGCTCATGGAAAAGATCGGTAGAAATTATTATGCCGTTATGGGTACTGTCGCGCATGAAAATGCTCACGCGAATATGGCGAGTTCTCTCGGTGCGATCCATTCAGGGTATTCTCTTCTTGTTACTCGAAAAGGGAATGACTTTAGCTATCAGCCCATTGCTCTTACGAATGTTAGGGGTGAATGGGATAAAAAAGACCAACTTGAGGCTAATATCAAAATCGCTGGTGCTCCTAAAGAATATGGTAACAAGCTTTCGCCTGGAGATGAGGAAATGATTGCATCTCTCCGAAAACAGCTTAACAATCTTTAATTTACAAGTCCATTTAAGTTCGGAATATAGATTGTAGCGTCTTTTCTGCTCAAAAATTGTTCCATCTTGGGATACTTTGTTTTCATGCCGAGGTCCTCAGTTATACATCCAGAGCACCTATACTTGTCGCTTGGTGAACGAAAGCTTGTTGTTGAAATATAGCGCCTTTAGCGACAAATATTGACAGAGCTCATTTATTGTGAATAATTAATCTTGTTAGATTACAAGCATAATTCATATCGATGCGATATGATTAATTTACTCTATGAACTTTTGGAACAATCCCGAAAATAATGCACTAAAAATGTTGCTCGCAGTAGCTGTGATTTTGTTCGCAGGTTTTTTTGTCTACAAACATTTTCATACGAACTCACTCGCTGGCAAAGGTCTTGTACTAGGGACAGGAACAACCACTTGGACAAAGCAGCTCGCATCAGGACCGCATACTATATATGGAATGGCTGGGTCTTCAGATGGAAACAAACTTGTCTTTGTTGAAATGGGCGGATACGCGTATACCTCAATTGATGCGGGGGTCAGTTGGACCGCGCGTACAAGTTCAACAATCCAAGACTGGAGAAGCGTTGCCTCTTCGGCCGACGGTACAAAACTCATTGCCGCAGCACATGGTGCATACTTGTATACTTCGGCAGACAGCGGTGCTACATGGGTCGCTCAAACAGGGAGCGGATTGCGTGATTGGAGCTCTGTTGCCTCTTCGGCTGACGGAACAAAATTAGTTGCAACTGATGTGCGAACTGGTGGGTATATATATACTTCAACCGATAGTGGAGTTCATTGGACTCAACGTATCTCAGTGCCCGGCTCCAATTGGTGGAGCGTTACTTCATCAGCAGATGGCCTGCGACTTGCAGCGGTCGACAATAGGCCAACTGGTGTGGTTCATATGTCCACCGATGGAGGTGTTTCATGGACAGATCATGCAATCCCAGGAGCAACATTGATTTCATATAAAGCAATAACGTATACAAGTGATGGAGTGAAGATCGCCGTGGGGGATATCAGTAACAAACTTTACACTTCCGTATATCCGTTTACTACATGGACAGAGAGAGATCCACTCGGGGCACCATGGGCTGCACTCGCGTATTCTGGCGACGGGTCAAAGCTTCTCGCTGCGACATCTGACGGCAAACTTTTTCTTTCTACCAATGATGGTGCTGATTGGACCGAAGAAGCTTCTGCTGGAATACACACATGGATGGCAGGTAGCCTCACCGCATCGTTTAACGGATCAAATCTTGCAGCCGCAGCGGACTATGTCTGGACCAACACGAGCGGTACCATTGATGGCACTAGCCCTGTTGTCACAACGCTTCCTGCAACGGGAATTACCGTACTCGGTGGAGTTGTTTTGAATGGTCGTTTGAACCTCATGGGAAGTGCTCCGACGGTAACTGTCGGTTTCAATTACGGAACAACGACCGCATATGGAACGACAACCACAGTTCCAGCACCTCGAACAACTGTCGGTGTATTTACGAATCCATACACGATCACGGGTCTTCTGTGTGGAACGACGTACCATGTGCAAGCTTTTGCAGTAAGTTCAGCGGGTACTTCATATGGAGCCGATGTCCCATTTACCACGGTTGCGTGTGCTGTTCACACTGTAGTTGCTCCAACTGTCGTGACAAATCCAGCAAGTTCAATTTCTCGAACGGGAGCAACATTGAATGGTAATCTCACTTCACTTGGGGGAGCAACGACAACGACTGTCGGATTCCAACTTGGTACAACTACAACGTACGGTACGACAATGACCGTGACAGCTCCACGAACGAGTGCCGGTACATTCACGAATCCAACAACTATCAGCACACTCATCCCAAATACGCTCTATCACTATCGTGCGTTTGCGACCAATTCGGCCGGCACAGTATATGGTGCTGACGTTACATTTACGACACTGCGATAATCATACTGATATAATCCGAACATGACACGTCTACAAAAATTATTGAGCGTTCTCGCTGTGCTTAGTATTCTCGCCGTCAGTTTGTATGTATCAGCAAAGCACCGAGTAACCCAATCGGTAGACACTTCAAATCAGTCCGCGGTTACAACCACAACAACACCGACAACTCCTGAGGTAAATCCAAACGATATCAAAATCGATGCGGGTACGAATTACGGTCTCTTAGATCCAAAGATGGCGGTATATCCAGATTCTGTTCAGTATCGAGACCTCGCCGATATTACAACAGGAGAATACGCAGGGTACCATCATGTCATGGCTTTCTTTATCGAAGGCCCAGGTGGTCCGACAATATATTCTTTCATCTCAAAAGATTACAAAACGTTTCTGCTTGATAGTACTGAGACGGTAGATTTTGGTGAAGGATCAATCATCGACACCCAAAAAGTTACTGGTACGGCAGTCATTCCGTCGCTTTTCCCTGAAACAATCGTTCGAGGGAATTTCGTCTACGTTCGCAGCAGTCCATTTGAAGATGTTCCGAAGATGAATGAGTTACACCAGATCACGTCGCTCATTCCGGGCCTTACCATGTACAATCAAGATTCGCCGTTTAATACTCGTCCTCCGTACGAAGGTGATGGAACACCTCTTGATGTGCAAGCAGGTAGAAAAATGACCATGCAAGCGAACATTGTAGTGAATGATGGTACCAATCTTTTTTATCTCTACACTTTCAAAACAAAAGAAATGTATGATCGCCAGCAAAAATACCAAGCAACAAATAAGTATGGCGAGGATTATGCTGACTTATATACCGCGAACGATCTTGCAATGAGTGGAGCACACTATTCTACATATGGAGGTACTTTCCCCGGTGCATGTGGAGCAACGGGGAACACTTACGCACTTTCGGGTGTGGCAGATTCTGACTTCGTGCAAATCGGAACGACAAAAGCTGGCGTTGCGCTCTATGTACCAAAAGATGCGAACAGTCTTTTAAACAAAGCGGAATACTATCAGAAAGTCGATGCGTTTAATCAGGGTGATCCTAGTTATAGAAAATATTATCTTGATGAAAACAAATTAAGCGCATTTCCGACATACGAAGAATATGTTGCCAAAAATCCACTGCTTGCATTCAAGGACGCATTTGGACGCTGGATTGGGGTGGGTGAGTTTGAGTATCAACTCCCCGGGGGATGTGGGAAGCCCGTGATTTATTTGTACCCACCGAAGCCAACAGCGGTCTCTGTGTCATTTCTAACTCACGTGAAAATTGATCGCGCGATTCCTTCATACACAAACAAATGGAATGTTGAAGCGTATCCCGACGGCACCTTGCGTGACCTACAACCAAACGCGACGAATTGTGCGACGATCGATTACTCACTTCCGGGAGGTGACTACGCGAAAGAGGCATGTCCGAAAGCGACGTATCCCTATTTGTATTGGTCAGGGAATACGCAGAATGTGTATCCACAGCCGACGACTGGGTGGGTCGTCTCAAAGGATGAGCTCGCACAGCTCCTTGCTTCGAAGCTCACCGATATGGGCCTGAGTGAAAAGGAGAAAGATGACATGACAAGCTACTGGGTTCCAGAAATGCTTGCGAAAAATGCACCGTACTATCGTGTGTCATTCATTCAAACAAAAGACATGAATGCGTTTATCCCAATGCAGGTTACCCCAACTCCAGATACCGTCTTCCGTATTTTCCTCGATTGGCAACCACTTTCAAAAAAACCAACAACTTCGCTTGCTCCTGAAAAAATTGACCGTCTCGATCGTAGTGGCTTTACACTTGTTGAGTGGGGAGGGCTCCGTCAGTAGTCAAAGCTCAGTGAATAATTTTCTGTTGTTGTAATAATGACATAAAAAAGCCCCCCGCAAAAAAATGCGGGGGGCTTTGGAATTGTTCACACAATTTTTTTGCCGCTGTGAAGCTCAAGCTTCACAGAAATACAAGATGCAGTCGTCTACATCGAGTTCAACCTCGGTCTTACCGAGGCCGAACTCGAATTTCCCATCCGAGAGATGTCTCGCGTAGGGGTAATTAATTTTACCCTCGCCGTCTATCCATAGGTTTTTAACTTCGTCCAAGAACAAAACGTATCCTAGGGGGAAAAGCCCGGCCCCTTTTTCAAAAGTGAGGGCGAGCCCGTGTGTTCCGAAGAACAATGCGGGCTCATTTTCCTGCAAAAGATTGATGCATGTCTCAAAAGGAACTTGCTGAAGAAGTGGGCGCATCCTAGCCGTGTACGTTTTTCCTAGCCGGGGTCTGTTCTCTGTGGTGTTCCAATTCTTACTGCATATATTTTTGTTAAAATGGTATGCTGTAGTTGGAACATTCGCAGTCTTAGTAAATTCATCGATGGCTGTTGTCGGGTTATATCCCTCCGCAACTGCCACAGTGAATTCCACAATAATCGGTCCGAATACTTTATCAAAGTCCATTCGTTTTTAAGTTTTTAATGCCTACTCTAGATTCCGTTTTTGGCGTTCCCGGAAATGGCTTGTGTGCACATTAAATATATTATACTATGAAATTAGTATAATTGTCAATACCTCTGTATTTCTCAAGATATTTGCAACATGGATTACAAGCGCGAGAATATGGTACCATTTTGAGGTACGGTATATGACAGCAAAGACTCCGAAACAAACAACCGAAGATGAACTGAAAAAAATTCTTGCTGATTACAAGAAGGAACTGAATGCTCTCAAAAGTAAACAGGATGCTTTGTTTGTGGAAGACCAGCTCTTAGATGATTTGAAGAAATAATACGATGCCTCATAACGAAGATATTCATGACACAATGAATTTAAACGAACAAAACTCTTCTCCTGAGAATACTTCTTCGTCGTCAAGTGCACCTGAGTCAAACACTCCTGTATCAGTTGAGGCTGGACTTGAGAGCCTTGAGTCGATGATGCAAGAAATCGAAATACTTGAAAATTCGATTGAGGCAAAAGCACAGAAGGGGATGATAGAAGCGGGATCACCTCATGCACGAGAGAAACACTCAAAAATTCTTCAAGCCTTGGGAGAGAAAAAAAATGCTTTCCTTAAAAAAATTTCAGACAAATTTGCTCAAGCGACTGAAAAGATAGTTGCACCATTTCGAGATCGTCGTATTGAAAAAGATGCAGTCCGATTTCGCGAGAAACTCGATGAGAGTGTCGCGATGAAGAAATATGATGCGTGTCCAGAATTAAATCCTGAATTTGTGCAGCTCAAAGAGACGGCCCGTGCGGAATTCCGTGCGTATGAAGCATCCATCACTTCGATGTTAAGCACGCTCGAAACGGAAACGTGGGGGAAGTCAAAAAATAAAGAGGCGGCGTTTCGCGCCGCGGATTTATTTCTCAATAGTCTTATGAGTCGAGCGACTCTCGTTGATGACGAGGAAATGGTATTTCGAGCGCTTTCAATTCATGAAAAAATGTCTGCGACGAAGCAGGTCAAAACTGATTCTCATGTGGACCAATCTTTGTATTCGATGGTAGTTTATTTGCGTAAAAAACATGTACAGATTGAGGAGGGGTCTCTCGCGGAGGTTTATCGTAACAATCCGTATCTTATTCTCACGGATATCCGCCGACATTCGTCGTTCGATAGAGAGATGACGCCCCTGATCACGAAGTGCGTCGATCGCATTATCGAGGATCATCCAAACGGCGCACGATTACCGAGTATTGCCACGCAACAATTTGAAGCTGCGTTGAAGTTACAACCAGAAAAATATGCGCTTGATACACAAAAGCGCACGATGATTTTTGAGACCATCAAGCAAAGCGAATCTTCTAGTCATTTCATGAATAAGCTTGCAGATAAGCGGCATTTCTTTGGAAGAGAATTAGCCGGTCTTTCGTCCGAAGAAATTCATTCATATATTAAGCCAATGTCGTCATGGGATATTCAAAACATTGGGATTACTTCGAATTTGATTTCACTTCCACTCAACGAGTCACATTTTTCAGTTCTCTATTCGAAATTAAACGATCGTCAGATCTCGGGTAAACAAAAGCCCTATTCCAAAGAGGCATTTCTTTCTCTGTTGGTAGATGTTCCATCTGGCGATAATAAAGAGTATTCAATCCCACTTTTTAACCATGAATATTTTGATTTAGATCCGGCTACGCGCCTTGATTATTTTAAAAAGCGAGTAGCCCAAGGTAGCCCGTATTTTTCATTATTGCACAGTACTTTTTCGCATTTTCAAACTTTGTTTGCTGGTATTAAAGAGGAAGACTATCGTGAAGAAGTCAATAATTTAATCACGCTTGCGATACGATCGAATATCGCGGATATACGAGCTCTGTGGACTTTGCTACCAGAATACGATATCCCCGGAGAATACAAACAAAAGGCGATAGAGGCATTCGCTCATTCTGTGAGTAGAAATGACAGCAACACATTTAAGCAATTATTCGCTGGACAGGGAGGAAGTGAGCTGTCATGGCACCGAGAGTGGCTCAAAGGAAATAGTGAGATACTTTCTGAGCTTGAGAAGGAATTTTATAAAGAAGGTAGACCAAACGACCTCCGTCACTTTTTCTACGAGGTTCTTAGCGGAAAACGGACGAGTGTCGACTTCGATTTACTGGTGAGAGAGTACGCCCAAAAAGATGACGAAATAACGACCGAAGAAATCGTTGACCTCTTCTACGTACAGAAAAAAATTCCAGAATCTTACCTGCCGCTTTTTATGCCGAAATTAGATAGTGCGCCTCGGTTTCTCTCACAGATTGACGACCTTGTGCGTCTTGGCGATATCCCAAAAGAAGAATATTCACGCATTATACTAAGCGGAATCGAATTTGGCGGTGCGTTATTTGCAGATAAGTTACTTGAATACTCGCTTGAGGAGAATCTTATTCCCGATGACAAACGTGCAGGTGTTTTTAAAACATTTGCTCAAAGTCTCGCGAAACATGTGGAAGATAATCCACAAAACGCACCGATAAATTTTGTCATCCAGTGGATGACAAAAAATAATGCATATGAAAAGATTACCGATGAAGAAAAAACGCTTTTGTTTAAAGGCATATTCGACAACCTTGAATCTCGTCATTTGCATTTAGATATCGTTTCCATGGCTTCGTGTGGGCCTGCCAGCTATGATTTTTTTGATCGAGCCTTTCCTGACTCAGACGAAAAGCGTGCTTTCGTGGAAAAGATTTTTGAAAGTAACGACCCACGTGTCAATAGGGAATTATTTTTTGACTATTGGTCAAACCAGCTCATCGACCAGAGTGGTACGGGAAGTCAAACCAATCCGATATTTGCGCTTCTTACGAAAGAACGTATCGATAAAGTTTTTGACAAGGGTTTGGAGCTTGGGAATCTCCGTTTGTCTAACGAGTACCTGAATTATTTTGAAGTACTTTCGGATGATCAGAAGAACCGATTCTTTGAAGCACAGCTCAAGAAAGAAGATCTTTTTTCAAAGGATGATGATACAAGTGAAATTAAACAGTTCTGCGTTCGAATGGGCAAGAGAATTATGAGTGGCATTTCTCCTGATACTCAGCAGGCTTTGTATTTAAAGTTATTTTCAAGTGAATTCGTTACCCCAGAGGCGCTCTTTGAAATCGGTTGTTCGGATTTATTCCCAGAGGGGAATACGGCCATTTTTGCTGAATATTTGCGTACGATTGAAGCAAAAGGTGACTCGCCATTTTGTCTCAAAATACTCAACTACTATACATCTCAAGATACCAACAAACTGTCCGCTGAACAGGTCAAAAATTTGTCTCTAAAAATTTTGAGCGGGGGAGATCTCGATGGGTTGATGTACCAAATGTATTTAGACTCGACTCCTACTTCACCTAAGTTTTATCTTGATGCAGAGGTGCTTACAAAGGCCGTGGACAAAATGCTTGTAAATATTTTCGACAAGAATAGTATTGCCAAACTCCTTCTGTTTCTAAACAAGCAGAGAGCGACTCAAGGTCAAGAAGGTCTTGTTACGTTGTCGTCAGAACAAGAATCTTCTCTTGTGAAAGCTGCTCTCGGTTCAGTTAACTGTCCGGTGAGTGGATATGAGCAATTGTATGATTTTGATCCAGAGAAATTTGCGGATGCATTCAAAAGTGTTACAAAAGCCCAGAGTTTCCGTCAGGAAAATCTGGAGCAATTATTACGGTTTGGAAAGAAAAGCGTTTTAGAAAATCTTTCCCGAGAGACCATCGCATATTGTTTTAGTGGAAGTGTTTCGGCCGAAGGTATCCTTGAGGCACTCGCTATTCGTTTTGGTGAGGAAGCAGGGCCACTCGCAGAAATCAAACAAGCAATCGAAAAAATTCCGCTTAGTGAAAATCGCTGGCCACTCAAATCGATTCTTTTGAATCGGGATCTTTTCGATGTGAATGAGTTGCGAGAATCATATAATGCGATGCGTGGGGATGCAGACGTCCGCTCGCAAGTATTGCTTGCTGCCGAGATGCTCGGTTCTCTCGCCTGCGTTCCTGATGTGAACAAACTTTCTGGATTTTTCGAAAAAAATAACCAAAATGCTGAGCGAAGAATAAAAGAAATCTCTGCGTTTATTCAGAAATATCCTCTCGAAAAAAAGGGACGAACGATTGCGGTGATGCTGTTTGCGAAGGAGTATCTCCCTGAACGTTCTAGCGAAGAGGTGATCGAAAAAGTTGGCGAGCAGTTGAGTAAATATGAACGTATCTTAAACCAGTACAAATACGAGAATGTACCGGCACAGCTTGGAACCTCTCTTGGTTTTGAATACGAAATTACAGGTTCGACAGCTAGTGGGTACAAAGCTTTGACAGGGAACTCTCTCAAGCGAGATATTGTACGACTCAGTAAGGCTGCCCATATCGGTTCAGGAAGAGACGCGGTGCACGAGGTTGCCGTACGTCCAGCAATAAATCCATATTTACTTATCCTTGAAGCTCAACTCCTTCACGATCTTGAATATATTGATTTCAACTTTGACCGTTCTCCTGACTATCAAAAGGGATCGCGTGGATATCATTTGACGGCAGGTGGGGAACGAGGGTTGTCGGTTAATGCGAATACTCATTTTCTTCAGAACGCGCTTCTCGCTGCTTCGTGGGGCGGAGTGCATACGGGAGAGACAGGCAAACGAGTGTCTGGAGGGCGCGGTGTTACATTGCGTGAACGAGCACCAGATTCACAAAATAACGTGCAAATGTTTGATGAACCAACTACTTCGACTGAATTACGATCCCTTTCCGTCGATAGACTTGAACCGTTCCAGCGAGTCATCACGACCACATACCACGCGGGTATTGCAATCCAAGCATTTGAAAAATATACGTCACTGACTTCTGATCGTGTGGCGGCGACAGTGAGCGGTGTCCTTCCTGCAACGCCTGATGATCTCATTGACCTGCTCCAAGAGTCTAAGAAGTTGAAGGTGTCTCGTTCAGAGATTGATGCCCCTACCCGAAAGATACTGTATGCATGGGTCGCTCTGTTGGTGGACTTCGATAAGGCGGTCAAATATCACAACGAAGAATTTTTGTCTGGAGAAACAGCTGGGTATTTGGACAAGGAAAGTATCTGGAATGATACAGATAGTTTCGGTGGAGCCGACAATCACAAGCGTTTTGAATCGGTCGTCGCTTCAATCGATCCAACACTTTCTGTTGCGGAATATGTAAACACGACACAGATTAAATACGACAGGTTGTTCTCTAGTTTTAGTACTGAGCTTGCAGACAGTTTTACGAAAATTAATAATCTGTATTTGAAACCATCAATTACAAAAACTGAAGAAGACGGGACAAAAAAAAGCAGGGGAGATCAAGCCAATGCGCTCGCGATGCTTGCTGTAACAAAATTGGACAACGAAACACTTGAACGACGTGACGAACCGTTGTATTTAAATGGAACAGTCTTTGATACATATGGTGAACGCCGAGAGGGGTATTACAATATTCAAGGAGCAAGTGAACGTATGCTTACTCATGCAGCCCAGCGTGCACTTCTCACGTTCAACAAAAAGATGGAACAAATTGTGAATTAATAGTCCATGGCATGCTCATCACGAGACGTGATAGTATGTTGGGATATGAAGAAATATATTGTAGAAGCATTTGGTACGTTCGTACTTACAAGCGCAGTGTGTTTGTCACTCGTTGGGAAGTTTCCTGTTTCAACACCAGTACTCGCGGGTCTCGTTATTGTGCTATTCGTTTACACCGTCGGGCATATTTCGGGTGCACACTTTAATCCAGCGATTACGCTCGGTGCATGGTCAATCAAAAAAATACAGAGCATGGAAGCGTTTTGGTATCTCGTCGCTCAGTTTGCGGGATCCGCGCTTGCACTTTTGTTGGTTATGAATACCGTTGGATTGCCGACACTGACCGTCTCGATGAACTGGATGACTGCGTTCGCTGAATTCCTCGGCACGCTCTTGTTTGGATTTGGTGTTGCTTCACTACTGTACAACAAAGTTCCGCACGATTTCACGGGAGTTGTTGCTGGGGGATCGTTGCTTCTCGGTATTAGTATCGCAGCTCTTCTGGGTTCAAACGGAGTTTTGAACCCAGCAGTAGCTCTTGGCATTGGTTCGTTCAATCTCGTGTATGCGATTGCTCCAATCGTTGGTTCCGTTGTTGGAATGAATTTCTATAATTATTTGAACAAGTAAAAGGTCGTGTTGCACCAAATTTCTTAGTAAAATCGTATACAGATTGGTGGTCAATTTATTAGCTTAGATAGATAAAGGTATAGACGTATGTACACAAAATTAACAATCGCAGGTGCTTTTCTTGGTGTTGTCGCGTTTGCGGTAACTCCAGTTTTGGCTCAGACAAGTTCAGTCACTACAAACACATCTACAGATGGAAGTTCAACCGTTGCAACAAAAATTCAATGTGTTGGTACTGCTGTTAGTGCCCGAGAACAATCAATCGATACCGCAATGACTGCATTTACCAATGCAACAAACGCGGCATATACCGCTCGGGCAACGGCGTTGGCTGCTGCATATACCCAGACAACAAACGCGAGTGTTAAGTCTGCCGTAAGCACTGCGTGGGCTACGTTTTCTAGTTCTGTTAAAACGGCACGCCAGGCATGGCAATCCGCTCGTGCATCAGCATGGAACGAGTATCGAACTGCAGCAAATTTGTGTAAAGCTTCAGCGGGTGTCGGTGATGGTGCGAAATCGAAATTAGATGTTTCAGGAAACTAGCCGTAATTCCCAAGAAAAAACCACCACACATTGCTGCGGTGGTTTTTTCTTGGGAAGAGCGTATCATGAACAAATGAAAAAGACCTTATTTGTAGTTGTTGGCATTGTTGTTTTGGTTTTGTTCGTTGGTATTTTTTGGGTGAGTCGCCTCGCTACGACGCCGACACAAATTCAAGGATCGTACAAAGATGCAACATACAGTATTGATGGAACACCCGTTACGCTTGTGAACGGTTTTTCTGCAGTGTCGATTGCGCCCGGATCCGCCTCGATGGTTACGACACGTTATTTTGGCAATGAAACATTCGGAGGTTTGAACAACGATGGTACTCCTGATGTGGCATTTTTGCTGACGCAAAATACTGGTGGAAGTGGCACGTTTTATTATCTCGTGGCAGCGCTTAAGACCGCGAATGGATATCAGGGGACGAATGCCGTAGTGCTCGGTGATCGTATAGCTCCGCAAACAACAGAAATCACGAACGGTACAATCGTCGTCAATTATGCCGATCGTAAACAAGGCGATCCAATGACGACTGCTCCATCTGAAGGTGTTTCTAAATATGCGCGAGTTGTGAACGGCGTGCTTACAGAGATTGTGAATCCAAATGAATTTCCTGTGGTGTATACAAATACAGAATTCGGGTTTACGTATGGGCTCCCGCTTGATTGGCAGGGGTATTCAATCGTCACAAATACATGGAACGGTAATCCGCTGAATGGAGGTGTTCAAACTTCTGGTCCAAAATTGTTGATTCGTAACCCACGCTGGACAGCCACGGCTCCATACGAAGATATTCCCGTACTCATATTTACGATTAGCCAATGGAATTCGTATCAGAATGGTGACTTGGCAATCGGTGCTGCTCCAATCGAGGCTACTGAAATCACACGCAACAATACCTATGTGTTTGCACTTCCTCCACGATGGGATTTTGATTACAGTCTTGGGTTCAAAGAAGCTGAGCACATCGTCGAGAGCAAGACTCTTCGGGTATCGTGGTAGAATGGGCACCTTATGAAACAGTACCCAAAATCTGAACTCTACTTCCTGTTTGCTCTTCTTGTGTGTTGTATCGTTCTCACGTTTTTTATTTTCAAACCATTTTTGTATGTGGGCATTTTGGCGCTTGTCGGTGCGACTGTGTTTCATCCTATATACACGCGCTTGCTCGGTATGACGAATGACAAAAAGGGGATCTCAGCCTTTCTCGTAACAGTGTTTGTGTTGTGTCTCGTTGTGATACCACTCGGGTTTTTTGCAGTACAAATGGTACGTGAGGCGACAATACTTTATTCATCACTTGCGACTGGCGGATTAACGCAAGCATCAGTTTTTCTGACACGGGTCATGCAAAATATCGGGCGCGAGTTCCTTGGGTCCACACAGGTAACATTCAATATTGATCAGTACATCAAGTCTGGTCTTGATTTTTTGATTCAAAATATTGGTTTCGTATTTTCAA
Source organism: bacterium (assembly GCA_037143195.1). Taxonomy (GTDB): domain Bacteria; phylum Patescibacteriota; class Minisyncoccia; order Phycocordibacterales; family UBA9973; genus CAITQP01. Next base: position 73,906 of record JBAWZD010000003.1, read on the forward strand.
ATGTACTCGCGCTCCTTGGTGGAGGGATTATATTTTTTGTGTCACTCTACTATTTCTTTAAAAACGGAGAGAATTTGCTCGACACCGTGCAAGCGGTCAGTCCACTTCGTACCGAGTATAACGAAAAAATTTTTACAAAAGTCAGAATCAGTATCGTCTCTGTCGTGCAGGGAAGTCTTTTTGTTGCCGTGCTTCAGGGTTTGTTTGCCGGACTTGGATTCCTCGTGTGTGGGGTGCCGAGCGCTCTCTTGTGGGCTGGTGTAGCAATGTTTGCTGCGCTCATCCCTGGTATCGGGACTTCGCTTGTGGTTCTTCCTGCAGTAGCGTATCTCTACCTCACGGGAAATCCGATTCACGCAATTTTCCTCCTCGTCTATGGACTGATCGTTGTTAGTTTGATTGATAATGTTTTGAAACCAAAATTGATTGAACGGGGGATGCTCATTCATCCATTCTTTATTTTGCTTTCAGCGATTGGAGGAATTTTTTTCTTTGGACCAATTGGATTTTTGCTCGGACCACTCGTGCTTGGATTTCTGTTTGTAATACTTGAGCTCTATTCTTCGACACAAACTGAATTTGGATTTGATGAGTAGAAAAAGTCATCGTGGAGTGTTTTCCACTATTCAAGCGGATAGTTGGCTTGGTACAATAGGAGTACATAAGGTGATGGTGATATAAAAAAGAACCTCACTTTTGTTTTTTGTGACGCACTTCAGTATGTGTGACATAAAAAATTACTAATAAATTATTAAGTACTCTCGTATGATATGTAATCGCACTCGTTCGCGTGCACGGTTTTCTGTTTTGAGAATCATGTTCCTCCTTGTCGTTTTTGCTGGAACATTTCTATTCACTTCACAAGTGCACGCAGCGGTCGGTGATGTAAAGCTTACGGTCGTTGGACCCGATTCAAATCCTGTGAGTGGCGCGAGCGTCTCTGTCTGGTGTTCGGGGGGAGATTTTACGGTGCTCGGTACGACTGATACGAATGGTATTGTCGAAGCACCACCGCTCGGTGGTGCCGGATGTAGTGGTACAACTTCGGTCGCGTTTCGAATTACGAAAGCAGGATACCTGACACGTACAACGGCGACTCAAGATGCTTTTGTGCGCACATACGAGAGTACGATTGATCCTGAAGACGCAGGAACTTTTGATGGGTCATATCACAATACGTTCTCGCTTGTAGTGTATCCAATTGAGGTAGGGAACACCGATTCTTATCTAGCGCAGTATTGGAGTGAGTACAACAGCGGAATCCCAGAATTTCCTGATGCTCCTGCAGATTTTACAACGTCAACGAATACAATTAGCTACCACTTGCTCGACAACGCACGACCGAATGATGCAGTGAATACATGGTATGCGGCACGTTTTAGTAAGACCAGTCACTTTGATGCAGGTGATTATACATTTACTGCCTGTAGTGACGATGGAGAGCGAACATATATCGACGGAGTACTAATCGGTGACTATTGGACAACTCGTGGACGAACCTGTGATGCAAATGAAGCAACACTCACTGCTGGAACTCATACGATCACTCTTGAATATTTTCAACAAGGAGGCGGTCAATCACTTGATTTTTCGTATGGACTCACGAACACTCCTGCCGAGCTCATCAATGGATACGAGAGTGCTGATACCGCAGTGACTCCAACTGCACCAGGTACTCAGAATGATGCGTACACGAGAGTCTCTTCGACCGATGGATCATATTGGACAACAGCACTTTCAACGAATGATAACGGATACGATACACAACTCTTTAATTTTAAACCAAACCTCTCAGGTATTACGACTCCACATGTCACTGCAACATGGACGGGACACGGCGCAGTGCCGGATGGCAAGAAAGTATATCTTTCCGTTTGGAATTTCCTCAGTTCGAGTTGGGATGAGATGACTTCAGGTCATTGTGCCACGGACTGTACGTTGACGGGAACAAAGGAGGGAGCAGGGTATAAAGATGGAGATGGCAATGTGTGGTTGATGGCAAAAGCGGATAATAGCTACGTGCCACCAGTTATTTCTGGGCTCACAGATAATACAGGATTGTTGCCAGTGCAATGGACAACCGATCAAGACACAACGACAGAACTCGCATGGGATACTGTCTCGCACGCAAATTTTGCTGACTACGCGAATCATGTGAGTGACAGTGATTTGTTGACGGCGCACTCAGTAACTCCAACTGTGTCAGATAACAATTCGCAGGGGTGGAGAGATGTTGCTGGTTCATCGGATAATACAAAACTCGCTGCGGTGGTTGATTGTGGAGATATTTGGACCTCGACGAATAGTGGTGCTGATTGGACTGATCAAACAGGAGCTGGATCACGATGTTGGATGTCGATTGCTTCATCATCTGACGGCAATACGCTTATCGCCGCTGAATCGTATGGAGATATTTGGTCAGGTACCTATGATGGTACGAGCTGGACATGGACAAATTTGTCTACTATTTCAACAAACTATCCAGGACAATTGGATTGGAATAAAGTCTCTCTTTCTGCCGACAACTCAAATGGTGGATGGAAACTTGCCGTTGATGGATGGGGTACCGGAGTTTGGACTGCTGTAGACGCAAGTGGTACGTGGGATTGGACGCATCAAACAGACTATCTTCCGACCTCATCGCAGGGAGTAGGAATGTCCGCAGATGGAAATACTATCGTCGCCGGACAATGGTGCGGAGATCTTTGGGTTGGAAAGTACGATGGCACGAGTTGGTCATGGTCTGATCAAACAGGTACATCGAACTGTTGGTACAGTTTTTCGGTTTCAGCTGATGGAACAAAAATTCTTGTAGGAGAAAATGGCAACAGTCCTTTTGTTGGAACGTATGATGGTACTGCGTGGACATGGAATTCTCCGTCGACTATCTATGGTTCGTGGGAGGCGACGACAATGTCCGCTGATGGCACGCATCTCGCCGCAGGCTCATATTGTGGGCCAATCATAACGTCAAGTGATGGTGGCGTCACATGGACCACACAGAACGGCTCAGGATCACATTGTTGGTATGGATTACATATTTCAGATGATGGTACCAAAATCGCGGGTGCCGCTTCTTCGGCAGATATCTTTGTTTCGAACAATAGTGGTGTCACATGGACATCTGCTACGGGAACAAAATGGTATTATCGTGTGAAGTCAGTCAACGCAAACGGACAAACTGTAATCAGTGATGAACAGAGCTTCCGATTTGCTTCGACAAACTCATGTCCATTCGTGTTCACATGGAATGGAAGTAAGTATCAGTTCGTGATCGATGCTTCAAACTCTGGAAACCTTGGTGTTGGACTCGATCGATTGCTCTGGGATGCAAATCCATGGTACAAGGATCCAAATGCAAACAACGGATATCCAAATCCTGTTTCGTACACAAAAATTCCAAATGGTGGGCTTGTTGCGCGAACAGTAGGGCACGAGACATATTACGATATCAAGACGAGTACAGAACTCGATGAAGTGAACTACTACGACAAAGCTGCACTTGAGGTAGTCGATCATGATCCGAGTGTTGATGTGTATCCTGACTATCGCAACAACGGACAATTGCATTCGATCGCAAAGACGGCATCTGCGCCAGTTTCGGTGACTGACGAAAGCGGTCGCGACGTGAAGAGTCTTATTGCAAGCGACGATGAGCAGTATTGGCATAGTCGGCTCGCGGGAAGTGCAAATGATGCAACATACCTCACAATCAAACTGACGAATGATGTCACAACTCCGGCGAACTTGAAGTTGCTTATCAAAGGAACAAAAGAGGGGCCACTTTCCGGTGGAAAAGGAAGTGACAAATTGCAGTATGAAAATTCATTAGGACAATTTGTAAACGTTCCGACGAGTAAAGACATCTTTGTTGTTACTCGTACTGGTGCTCCACGTGCTTCACGTAACTTCTTGAATACGTACGGTGTGCAATACAAAGTGATTGATCTTTCAGGTTTGACGATCAAAGATAATACGATTCGTTTGGTAACGACAAGCACACAACGCCAGTGGGATATCGATTGGCTTGCTGTCGACACGAACGCAGACAACATCGGTACGGTGACAACAGAGACACCATACTATGCCGATCTTCACGAGCGTGGTATTTCAGCAATGACACTTTCAAATCCAAGTGATCCAAAAATGTCAGTGCAAGAACCAATCTATGATCAGCTTGTAAAATCAAAGGGTGAAGGTTTTCCATTGACGGGGAACGCGACACGATATGGGGATGTTGTTCCACTCCTCGCGAATGTCGACAACAAATTTGTCATCATGACGCAGGGAGATGAGCTCGCACTCAAATATGCGGTGCCAGCTCAAGCCGATGGAACAACTCGTGATTTTGTTTATTACACATGGGACTATCACAAACCTCATCATGATGCGCTCGGACATACGATTGCTCCACTTCCATTCAACGAAATGACATCGTATCCATACCATGAGGATCAGGAACACTATCCAACTGATGCCGACCATCAAGCATATCAAGCCACATACAATACCCGCGTGATCAATTGGGGGACAGTGCAACAGAACGGTAATCAGATTCACCACTCACTCAACACAGACTTTGTTGGAATGACAGTGACTGAAGGTGCACCAATCGTTGTGGCGCACACGAGTGGACATCCATCTGTTGGGTCCGTCGGTGGTGGGCTCGCGCTCGCTATGCCGGTTTCTCAATCTATAGCATCAAATGCGACGACACCAGCACCTACCCCATCGTCTCATGCTACAAATGGTTCGTCTGGTGCGAGTGGTGCACCGACAGTTTTCTTGAGAGATTTGAAAAAAGGAAAAACAAATACTGACGTGCTTCGTTTGGAGCAATTCTTGAATACAAGAGGATTCACTGTTGCGTCGTCAGGGGTTGGTTCGATAGGGAAGGAAAGTAATTACTTTGGTTCAAAGACGAGTAAGGCCCTCGCAAAGTTCCAGAAGAGTGTTGGACTTCCTGCGACGGGATACTTCGGTGCAATGACACGTAAATATATCAACGATATGATTGCGAGCGGGAAGTAAGCAGAAGCCCGCACATTAAAAAACACCCTTCACTGAAGGGTGTTTTTTAATGTGCGGGCTACTAGAAGAATCGTCCGAAGAATGAACCAATCTTACTGAAGAAACCTTGTTTCTCTGGTGCTTGGTTTGTTTCTTTTGATGATGTCTCTGGGGCTTGAGCTACGCCCTGATCAATGACCGAAGTAGCCGTAACGGTTGTTCCGTTGACAGTACCTTGAACGATGACCATATCGCCGATAGTGAGTGAACTTACTGTCGAAGCGGTTCCTTTTTGTTCAACTTTCGCATTTGTTACATCGACTGTGTAGGTCACATTCTCACGGTTGCTGACGGTGACTGTGTTGCCTGAGATAGTCGCGATTTTTCCTGCGATAACAGGCATTCCATTTCCAGTAAATGCAGGTGTTGTCCCTTCTGGACGCTCGCCTCCCATAGCGGGGACACCATCCATGATTCGTGTTGCTGTGATTGTTGTGCCGGTTGTTTGGCCCATAACGATGAGTGTGTCACCATTTGCAATGTCAGCGACTGTTACTTTTTTGCCACTTTTCATGACTGTGGCGTTGGTTGCGTCGACTGTATATGTGGTTGTTGGTTGCACGGTCGTTGTCTGGTTTTTGTCCGCGCGCATCGGGCGAGCTTTTACGGTAAAGGTAAACGTATTACCGGTAATCGCTGAGACAGTTCCAAACATTCCACGCTGGCCTTGGCCCTTGCGCATCATGCCTTCAAGACGTCCGGCCAAGCCGTGGCTTGCCTGTGGTGGAGTAGCAGGATCCTGTGTCTCTGCGAAAGCCTGCGCTCCTGCGAGACTCGTTGCGACGACCGCGGTGAGTGCAAGTGCCGTGATGTATTTTTTGTTCATAATATATATGTATAGAATTAGAGTAATTGATAATTGCGGGCAACAGCCTGTAGCTGTTCCTCCTCTTAGTATACGTGATTTTTCGTTTTTTTGGTGCACAGCGGGAGGCTTTCGTTTTTTTGAGTGAACCTGATAGTATGAATACTATCAGCTATGAATCAGCCTTATGATGTTGTGATTATTGGTGGTGGAGCAAGTGGGACTTCGCTTCTCTACACGCTTGCGCGCTATAGCACGATAGAGCGTGTTTTGCTTCTTGAAAAATACGACAAGCCAGGGCAAGTAAATTCTCGTGCCTCAAACAATAGTCAGACACTTCACGTCGGAGATATCGAGACGAATTATACGCTTGAAAAAGTTCGTCAGGTTCGCCCAGCTGCGCTCATGCTTGTTCGATATGCAGAAATGCAACCAGAGGCTGTACGAAACGCGCTCTTGTTTACGATGCCCAAAATGGTGCTCGGCGTGGGGGAGCATGAAGTCTCTGTACTCGAAAAACGTTTTACTGATATTTCGAGCTTGTTCCCTGATTTGCAAAAGATTGACCGTGAGGCGATCGCACTGATTGAACCGGCTGTGGTTGCCGGGCGAGACCTCTCGGTGCCAATCTGTGCACTCGCGACACTCAAGGGGTATGCCGTTGATTACGAGCGATTGGCACAATCATTCGTTGCTGAGGCACTTCGGGTGCGGTCTTCTTATGCGGTGTCGTACGACAGTGAGGTTGTGACTATTGTGCGTGACGGGGATGGATATGTGATACAGGTGAAGGGGCGCGCGCCCGTACGGGCGCGCGCCGTGGTTGTCGACGCTGATTCCTATAGTCTCTACTTTGCCAAACAGCTCGGCTATGGAAAACAATTTTCACTCATCCCAATCGCCGGTTCATTTTATTTTTCTAAAAAAATTCTCAACGGAAAAGTCTACACGGTACAAGAACCACTCCTTCCGTTTGCTGCCGTGCACGGCGATCCCGATGTCTGCGTCCCAAACGTCACTCGTTGGGGACCGACGGCGCGATTTTTCCCTGTGCTTGAAAGTCGCAATTTGAAAACAATGATTGATTACGTTCGTTCATCTGGTCTTGGCCGAGCGCGAACATGGATTTCATTTTTTACGATTTTGCTTGAGCCGATTCGTTTCAAATATTTGCTCACCAACATGCTGTATGAATTGCCGTGGGTAGGGAAGCGCATGCTCGTCAAAAATGTGCAAAAAATAATTCCTGAAATGTGCGCGTGCGATTTGACCAAAGCCAAAGGCTACGGAGGCATGCGTCTCCAGCGCGTCGACACCACGACTCACGAACTCCAACTCGGCGAAGGCAAGATAGTAGGTGAGAATATTATTTTCAACATGACGCCTTCACCCGGAGCAAGTGTGTGTCTCTACAACGCGATGCGTGACGCCGAACATGTCGTAGCGTTTTTGGGCGAGACTGTTCAATTCGACAAGGTTCGCATGCAGAATGATTTTGGAACAGTCGCATAACCTGTTTTTACGCATAGAATTTGGTACTATAAGAGAACGAGTTTATCATTAATTATATTTTTTATGGAAGAACACGCACACACTGAAGAAACTCATTCCAACAAGACTGATTCACGCAAACAACAATCAATGCCACAGCTTACGGTGCCGAGTGCGATTGTTTTAAATGCGCTTATTATCGGAGCCTCAATCATTATTGCAGCCGTCATGCTCGGAGGACATTTCACGACAGGCGCAGGCGTTGCAAAGGATGATCAGGCACAACAGCCGACAGTCACTGCCGATATCAAAAATGTAAAAACAGACGGTGCTCCGTTTGTTGGGAATCCGCAAGCCAAAGTAGCGCTCGCATACTGGTCTGATTATCAGTGTCCATTCTGTAAACAATTTGAAACGAGAACATTTCAGAGTATTTTGAAAGACTATGTGCAGTCAGGCAAAGTCGCAATTGTGTTCAAAGATTTTTCATTCCTCGGAGACGACTCAGATACTGCAGCAGAATACGGTCATGCAATGTGGGATTTGTATCCTGACAAATACTTCGCATGGCGTGAGGCAATGTACAACGCACAGGATGGTGAAAATACCGGATTTGGAAATGAAGCGAGTATCGTGAAGCTTACTGCTACAGTCCCTGGCGTTGATGCAGGAAAAGTTCAAAAGCAGGTGAGTACAAAGAAAGATATCTATCAGAAAATGATCGAAGCTGACAAGATAGAAGGAGCGAGTATGGGCATACAGGGAACACCTTCGTTCATCACAGGAAAGAAACTTATCTCTGGAAACAATCCGTACACTGATTTTCAAAAGGCGTTGGATGCTCAGTTGAAATAGGTGATACACAGGATCGCTTGTGTAGAGCGCCGAGTCTTTATATACTTATTGTATGGGAACACTTAATCATGTCGGTGCTACTGTGCTCACCACTATTCAAAATATTGGATATGTTCCGTTTGCCATTATGGTAGTGGTCAACATTATTCTCTATCGTTTGCATCCAGTGTTGGGCTTTTTGGGAACTTTGTTCCTCTTCGCTCTCTTGACTGGACTTATTCACTAAGACTTGTGTTTGGAAACGCCCGCGGCCTTTCGGCCGCGGGCGTTTCCATTTTTGCCTCCTGAATGCTAGGATTAGCAATTATATGTGTGGAATCATAGCGTACACAGGAAAGCGCCAAGCCCGAGACCTTTTGCTCGACGGCCTTCGTGCACTTGAATATCGAGGGTATGACTCAGCAGGGCTTTCTATCCCTGAGTCTGGTATTGTGCGCGCCGTGGGTCCTGTGGCTGAGCTTGTGGCTCGTGTTCCAGCCGACTTCAAGGGTACTTCAGGTATTGCGCATACACGTTGGGCGACCCACGGCGCGCCCAAAGAAGTAAACGCCCACCCACATACCGATGACAAACATACAATCGTAATTGTGCACAACGGTATCATCGAAAACTACAAAGAACTCAAAGCTGAGCTTACCAATCTCGGACATGAATTTTTTTCTGAAACGGATTCTGAAATCGTTGCCAATTTGATTGCCGAAAAACGAAAGACGGCAAAGACGCTCGAAGAAGCAGTGATCACATCGCTCAAAGAATTGCGCGGTACGTACGGACTTGCGATTCAAGAGGTGAGTAACCCAATGAAAATTGTTGCCGCACGTATGGGCAGCCCGCTCGTGCTTGGTATTGGTAACGGTGAGAATTTTATCGCGAGCGACCCGACCCCAATCATGCGTCACACAAAGAATGTGATTTATTTGAATGACGGAGAGATTGCTATTGTGACACCAGATTCGTATGACATCTTTACACTCGAGGGCGCGAGCGTAGCTCGCGCCCCACTCGCCATCGACTGGAGTGTCGAAGCTGCCTCAAAGAGTGGTTACGAGCACTACATGGAAAAAGAAATGATGGAAATTCCCGAAGTAATTGAAAATACACTTCGCGGACGACTCATCATGGAAGAAGGTCGTGCCAAACTCGGCGGACTCATCGATGTCGCAGAAAAATTGAAGAGCGTGAAGCGCATCATCATTGTCGGATGTGGCACTGCATATTATGCAGGTCTCGTTGGTGAATACCTCATTGAATCACTCGCGCGTGTTCCGGTTGAAGTTGAGCTCGCCTCAGAATTCCGTTATCGCAACCCCGTCATTGAAGAGGGTACTGTCGTTCTTGCGGTCACTCAAAGTGGCGAGACACTCGATACGCTCGAAGCAATGCGTGAAGGCAAGCGTCGCGGAGCACTCACGCTCGGTATTGTGAATGTTGTTGGTTCGACAATCGCACGCGAAACTGACGCGGGAGTCTACAACCACGCTGGTCCAGAAATTGGAGTTGCGTCTACCAAAGCATTCGTATCACAGCTCATTGTGCTTGCACTCTTTGCGCTTCACCTTGGACGTGAACGCGACATGACACTTGAGGACGGGCAGTCACTCATCAATGCGCTTTCAGAATTACCAAATCAAGTTCGTACAATTCAAGAGACTCGTTCCCAGATTGAAGCAATCGCAAAAAAATACGCGAGTGCCCGAGACTTCCTTTTTATCGGACGCAAACTCAACTATCCAACAGCACTCGAAGGCGCGATTAAGCTCAAAGAAATTTCCTACATTCACGCCGAAGGGTATGGAGCAGGAGAGATGAAGCATGGGCCACTGGCCATGATTGACGCAGATTTTCCGACGGTCGCAATCGCTCCAAAAGACAGCGTGTATGAAAAAATGATTTCAAACATCGAAGAAATCAAAGCCCGCAGTGGCAAAGTATTTGCGATTCTTTCCGAAGGCGATACCGAAGCAGCAAAGCGCGCAGACGATGTTTTCTATATTCCAAAGACGAGTGAATATCTCACACCAATCCTTGCGATTATTCCACTTCAGTTCTTCGCGTACTATGTCGCACATCACAAAGGTTTGCCAATCGACAAACCACGCAATCTTGCAAAAAGTGTTACAGTAGAATAATGGCACCAGTACTCAAAAAGAATATCGTAGAAATCTATGAACGCTATCGCATTCCGCCATGGCTTGCACTTCATATGTACCGAGTCGCAGCAGTTGGCGCTATGCTTTTTGATGCACAAACACCACGCGTCGGTGGAGAAAATGAACGAGCCGAGCTTATCATGGCATGTCTTTTGCATGATATGGGGAACATTATCAAATTTGATTTAGACAAATTGCCATCGCCGGTACGTACCGAGCGTGATCATTGGGAGACGGTACGCAGTGATATGATTTCACGCTATGGACGCGATGAACACAAGGCAACACTCGCCATCCTTGATGAGATCGGTGTTTCAAATCGAGTGCGTGAGATTATCGATTCAATCGGATTTTTAAAAAATGCAGAAACGAATGAGCATGGTGACATACTGACGAAAATCGCCGTGTATGCGGATAGTCGTGTTGTGCCAAACGGTGTCGCTTCTCTCGAAGAACGTATGACAGACATGCATGAACGGTATAGCGATCAGCATCCAAAAGATGAACCACTCACGATTAAAAATAGGAATGCTATCTATGCAATCGAAAAAGAATTGTTTGCGAATGCCTCAATTCGCCCAGAAGCGATTACTGAGCAATCAATCGCAGTACTCCGAGATGGCATGAAGGCTTTTGACATCGTTTGCCCTCTCGGGTAGGCTATACGCATATGACAACAGAGCACTCAAAAATGAGCGATCGAATCAACTCGGACCGAGCCGAGGATTTTTTGGATAGTCAGCATTTGCTCGATATCAAGACTGATTTTGCTGGGCGATTGGTTACTATTATTGTTGCGGCACTCGGTCTAATTACGGCTCTTGCGTGGGACCGAACTCTTGAAGATATTTTCACTCATTTTTTTGGACCACTGACAAGTCTCTCGCGCAAAATTACTTACACTGTAGTGATTACTATTTTTGCTGTAGCGATTACGATTCTTCTTCGCCGATTTTTTATTATCAAAGAGCAAGTTCGAAAACGAGTTGACCACTTGCGAAGACATCGATGAGCACTCTTATAACAGACAAAGAATCTTCCTACGCGTTGCTTGATTCAGGAGAGGGAATGAAGCTTGAGCGTTTTGGTGCTTTTATACTTGCACGTCCTGATCCCGAGGCACTTTGGCTCAAAAAACTGCCTGAAACTGAATGGCAGAAGGCTGATGCCACATTCACTCGTACTGGTGCGACGGGGTCGTGGAAGAAAGGCAAAACATTTCCCAAGTCGTGGAATATTGAATATGCCGGACTTACCTTTGAACTTCGACCGACTTCATTTAAACACGTCGGTATTTTCCCAGAACAAAAGTCACACTGGATGTGGCTTGAAGAGGCTATTCAAGCAAAAAAAGGACGGACGATTAAAGTACTCAATTTGTTTGCGTACACTGGTGGAGCGACATTGTCTGCTGCACGCGCCGGTGCTGAGGTGACACATCTCGATTCATCAAAAGTGGCGATTGAATGGGCGCGCAAGAATGCCGAACTTTCAGGACTCTCGAATGCACCGATCCGTTGGATTGAAGATGACGCATTATTGTTTCTGCGTCGCGAATTAAAACGTGGCAACAAGTATGACGTGGTTATCATGGATCCACCCGCATTCGGTCACGGAAGTGGGGGAGCACTCTGGAAAATTGAACGTGATTTTTATGAACTTTTTTCTCTCGTTGAAAAAGTGTTGAGTGACGATCCGCTCGCTGTGATTGTGAATGGATATACCGCTGGATATTCTCCACTTACGCTTTTGAATAATGTTTCGCGATTGGCTAATACATTTAAAGGAACGACGGATTCGGGAGAGCTCGCGATTGCTGAAGAACATACGACCCGATTGCTTCCCGCTGGTGTGTTTGCACGATTTCTCAAAAAATAAAGTTTTTGCAAAGATGACTCCACAGATTTAATTGTGTTCACACACAGGTGATTTTACAATGGCGACATTAGCTCTTTGTAAATTATTTTGTATGAACAAAAAAATCTTTCAGTTCTTTGTGGGTATGGCGATTATTATTGGTGTCGGAGTGGCATCACCGCGTGCATTCGCAGATACGGCAAACTTCACGCCAACATCCGGCACTGACGCAAGTCAAAATCCGAGTGTTCCATTTTCAGCTAGCGATCTCGCTAAGCTTGCGACGAGCGACGACACACGAATCCAAAGCAATGGTTCATGGTCAACAGCAAATGCGTATGACGAGAATTCATATCTGGAGTTTCAATTTACTCCGTCGATTCCAACTGGAGCCACAATTACGAACGTTGTCGTTACGCATGAATTTCATCGCACTGGAGCACTTACCGCAGCTAAACTCGAAATATATAATGGTTCATCGTTCACCGACAAGCCTTTGACGGTCGGTACCATAAACGTCGACCACACGGACACCGTCACTATTACCTCTCTTGTTCCGACGATAGACAAACTCTCGACACTAAAGATTCGTTTCCTCGCATATCGTGATGTCGGAGGCACGACACAAACAAGCCACGATGCCATTTCAGTTTCAGTGACATACACTGTGCCGCCACCACCAAACACGGCACCTGTCGTCGCTGCACAATCAGTCACGACTGCTGTCGACACGCCTATTGTAATAACACTCAGTGGAACTGACGCAGAAAACGACCCCCTAACATTCTCGCCAGCTGGGTCACCACAAAAGGGGATCCTCGGTGCATTTACTGGCAATACCGTAATGTACAATCCAAGTGGAGGGCTCGTCGGGACGGACACATTTCGTGTTCGAGCCTACGATGGCAAAGCGTATAGCGATCCGGCTACAATTACAGTGACATTGACGCATGGAGCGCCAGCGAAATTTGCAGTGGTTGCTACGCCGCTTGCGCAAGTTAGCACCAAACCTATTTCGACCGAGGTACAAATCACCGATTTTTTTGGAAACCCAATTACCGATGACAACACGACGGTTGTCACAGCCGTGCCAACGTTGAGTTCTTCTGGAACTATTTCTCCGGCAAGTGCGACAGTGAGTGGTGGAAAAGCAACATTTACAATTCGCGCCGCATCGCCAACGAGTTCTGGTGTCGCAGCATTTTATATAAACGTGCCTGGATTCGTGCAGAACTCCGTGCAAGTATTTTTTTATGCACCGCCACAGCAACCCACTGATGGATCGATCAAAGTGCATATACCTGTTTTGAGCGCCAGTGTTAAAACATCGACCCCGTCATATTCTGCCCCAAATCAGGATATTATTGGTCTGGGTAGTATCGATGGGTATATCGCAAGTTATTCCTATTCGACAACGGGGACTAGTTATGAAGAAAATAAATATGTTGAATTTACTTTCGCGCAAGGGTTGATTCCTCAAAATGCAACAATCAAAAACGTGACTCTCACTGCGCGAATTCAATCGTATTCACCGATTGCAAAGTTCGAAATCGGTAATGGCATCTCGTTTGTTGATCAGCCTATTGCGACCAATCCGTCGGGTTCAGGATTTTTCAATCAAGCGTTTACTCTCACGAGCAGTGTGTCAACCGTCGCGCAGGCAAATAATCTTGTTGTTCGCTACTTGGTGAATACCGCAAGTGGTACTACAAGTCCATCGACAACATTTGATCTCTTGGGTGCTGATGTGACATATATGGTACCGACGCCACCTGTCGCCACCGCACAAACACTGACGACCAAAGTTGATGCTCCGCTTTCCATTACACTTTCGGGTACTGATATATTGAACGCGCCACTTACGTACACAGTTGTCACACCACCGACCAAGGGCACGCTTGGCACGCTTACGGGTTCTCAACTAATCTATACTCCACTCGGACAAATAGGTGATGATACGTTTTCTTTCACAGTACGAAGTGATTCGGGTGAAAGCACGCCTGCAAATGTGAAAATATCACTTACTGCTGGGCAACTTCAAAAAATAACAGCGACTGCGAATTCCACTCACGCGACAGTAGGGGATTCTGTACAATTTCGGGTGAGCGCGAGTGATTCGTTTGGAAACCCAGTTCTGATTGATACGACAACAGGCCTTGTGGCTTCTTTTGGAAATGGAACACTCTCTGCGTCAGGTATCGTTTATGCAGACGGCGGTGCGACGGTCTCGGGCACAGCACCGACCGCAGGGGACTATTCTTTCACTGCGACTGCCCAAGGCGTAAGTTCAGCACCTGTTGGTGTGACGTTTTCGGCGCAATCAACCACGACGATGAATGATGGTTCATCTGGAGGTACGATTACCCAGACACATTTTGACGGAAACGGTTTAGGCACCACAATTATAGGCTCTGGCTCTGGCTCTGGCTCTGGCTCTGGCTCTGGGAATGGGGGCAGCAGTGGCGGAGGGTTATTACTGACTACGACCACACCATCTGTCGCGCCGAGTGTACCGCAACAAAAAAAAGAATTTGTTTCAGAAAAAAATGATTTATCGACGAGTATGGACAAACAAAAATCTGTTTCACCAAAAAAAATCATAAAAAAAATTTCTTCACGTACTCCTCCGGTAGAAAAAATAGTACCTATGAAGATTGAACAAAATGACGTGCCACTCCGTGCGGGCGCTGTATGGTCTTCCGTCTCAAAAAAAGATGAGCTGACACTGGGTGCCGTTGCAGGCGTCCTTGCTCTCGTTGTGTGGGCACTCCTTGTTCATGCACGGCGAATGAAAAACTAGAAAATCACTTTGAATTTAGTTCATTTTTTAGTATGCTTATATGACACTGAAGCGAACTCGTCACGTCGTCGCTTTATAATATAAGTATTTATCTATGAAAACATTTATTGGTGCAGCAGTTGGAATTATTATTATTGTGCTTATCGTGATTTTTGCTCGCAGTCACAAATCAACATCATCAGGTACTTCTATGCAACAAACAGGCGCAACGCAACAGACAGCAGTGGGGCTTCAGGTTACAACAGTCAAGGAGGGAACAGGTGTTGGTGCGGTAAAAGGTGATTCAGTTACTGTAAATTACACTGGAATGCTCGACAATGGAACAGTATTTGATTCAAACGTAGATCCAAAATTCAGTCACGTACAACCATTCACCTTCAATCTTGGCGCTGGAATGGTTATTCAAGGATGGGATCAGGGCGTGCTCGGTATGAAGGTTGGTGAGAAGCGTCACCTTGTGATTCCAGCAAATCTTGCCTATGGAGATCGTGGAGCAGGTGCACTCATTCCACCAGGAGCAACACTTACTTTTGATGTAGAGGTTGTTTCAATTAAACATCAGTAATGAAGGAGCGCGAGCGAAGCTCGCGCGCTTTCCCATGGTATGGCAAAAAAAATTGGAACAATTGTGTTTCTCACTATCATACTTATCGCACTCCTGTGGGGAATGCGAGAGCTCATGCACCCACGAGTCGTTGAAGGGGATAGTGACATGAATGGA
The DNA here is from genome assembly GCA_037143195.1 of bacterium. GTDB lineage: Bacteria > Patescibacteriota > Minisyncoccia > Phycocordibacterales > UBA9973 > CAITQP01. Next base: position 89,655 of record JBAWZD010000003.1, read on the forward strand.
TTTATTACTAATCTAAAAAAATAAACTATGGATACGTTTTTCGATAAAAAAAGTGCAAGTCAAATGGGTAAGGTTGTGCTTTTCCTCGGTGTGGTCACTGTGCTCTATATGGGCATGAAGTTTGTGAACGAAACAAAGAAATTTAGTTCGTCGAGTGAGGACGTGAGTAATGTCAGTACGATTGATGTGAGTGGCACAGGCACTTCATTCGCAATTCCTGATGTTGCATCAGAAAGTTTTACCGTACAGCAAAAATCAGCAACTGTGCATGATGCTCAAACATCGGTTGCTTCGAGCGTAAACAACGCTGTTTCATTTTTGAAAAAGTCTGGAATTGAAGAAAAAGATATTCAAACAACAAACTACAGTGCCTATCCCGAATATACATATCCAACTCCATGTATCGACAAAGGATGCTCGTCAGTCAATACGACTCCAAAACTCGTTGGATACAGTGTGACACAGACGATTACCGTCAAAATCCGTGATACTGCAAAAGTAGGTACCATCGTTGATGGATTGGGTTCGCTTGGAGTTACCGGTCTTTCAGGGCCTGATTTCACAGTAGATAATGCTGACGCGGTCAACGCTGATGCTCGAAAGAAGGCGATTGCTGATGCTGAATCAAAAGCACGCATTCTTGCTCATGATCTTGGTGTCACACTCGTTCGAATCGTTCGCTTTAGTGAAGGTCAGAGTGGAGGAGTTGCAATGCCAATGTATGCTAAGGCAGAAATGGCGACAGGGAGTACGAGTGACGCTTCGACGCTTCCAGTCGGACAGAATAAGTATGTTTCAAACGTAACCATCACATACGAGATACAATAAAGTTGGTTTGGGAGTGAAAAAGGGCGGGGATGGCGAAGCCATCCCCGCCCTTTTGACTTCACGTCCCAAATAAGGTATTCTATCTAAAGAAGGCCCCGCAGGGCTTTTTTAATTGGCTGGAACATTCCGTTCTCGCCCAACAAATACTATGGGAATCACTTCATACATCAAGGAAACACGTGCTGAATTCAAACATGTTACATGGCCAACACGTCGCCAGGCTATCGCATATTCGGCCGCTGTTATCATTATTTCACTCGTTGTAGCTTACCTCCTCGGAGCATTCGACAAGATCTTCCAGCTTGGTCTCGCAAAGCTTCTCGGATTTTAATAGCGTTTTCGTTTCCGGGCACATTATTAGTCTTATTTTTTCAAAACTATGGCAAAACAAGAAATCACCCCAGAACGCAGTTGGTACGCGATTCACACATACGCGGGCTACGAAAACGCAGTTGCACGTAACCTCAAACAGCGTATCGAATCTCTCGGTATGCAAGACCGCATTTTTAATGTGATCGTACCAATGGAGAAGAAGATCAAAATCAAAGCAGGGAAGCGTGTCGAGGCAGAAGAAAAAGTCTACCCAGGATATGTCCTCGTTGATATGATCGTGACTGACGATTCTTGGTACGTTGTTCGTAACACTCCTCGCGTTACCGGATTCGTTGGTGCCGGAGTCAATCCAGTGCCACTCAACCAAAAAGAAGTTGATGCACTCTTCAAGACTATGGGAGCAAACGACAACGCCAAGCATGCGATTGACGTTGCTGTTGGAGATCTCGTTTCAATTGTTGACGGTCCATTCAAAGACCTCGAAGGCAAGGTGAACGATGTCGACCAAGACCGTGGCAAAATCCGCGTGCTCGTCTCAATGTTCGGTCGCGAAACTCCAGTTGAGCTCGACTTCCTCCAAATCAAGAAGATGTAAAGCAGTTGTGCTCATGCACCTTGGCTGATTGCCAAAATCACCCTTTTCTGGTAATGTATCGGGACTAGTCGGTGTTTTTGGCTTCTACTAAAACCTCTCTAGTTATAAGCTCACTAATCTATTTATGGCGAAAAAAATTACAAAGAAAGTCAAAGTCCAAATCCCAGCGGGAAAGGCAACTCCAGCGCCACCACTTGGACCTGCACTCGGTCAGGCTGGTGTGAACATCGGTGACTTCGTTACCAAGTTCAATGCTGCCACTTCGAAGATGATGGGTGACACCGTTGGTGTCGTGATTACTGTGTATGAGGATCGTAGTTACGATTTCCTCATCAAGACTCCTCCAGTTGCAGGCCTCCTCTTTAAGGCGGCAGGTATCGAAAAGGGTTCAGGAAAACCAAACACTTCAAAGGCTGGAAGTATCACAAAAGCTCAGCTCAAAGAAATCGCCGAAAAGAAAATGCCCGACCTTAACGCAAAGGACATTGAAGGCGCGATGAAAATCGTTGCTGGAAGTGCTCGTCAGGCTGGTATTGAAATCAAAGGCTAAATAATAAAGACCGCCCGAAAGGGTGGTTTTTATTTTTATAAAATAACAACAATCATAATGGAACAACTCGCTCCTCGTGACCAGAAGAAAGTATTCGTGTGTCTCGTGCTCTATATTACTGCACTCATCGCATCGAACACGCTTGGTATCAAGACCATGCCGTTTCTCTTTGGCACGCACTTGTCGGTCTCAGTTTTTTATTTCCCGTTTGTGTTTTTGATGACCGATATTATTGGAGAGGTGTATGGCAAGACACTCGCACGACAATTCGTCTTTGCGGGATTTTTTGCGGTGCTCTCGTTTATGGTCTTTAATATTATTTCCATGCTCATGCCATGGTCTGTATCGAGTATGTGGGCACATGATGCATACAATACGCTCTACAGCGTTTCAATTCGTATTTCAATCGCCTCAGTGCTCGCGTTTGCGATTGGCGAATATCAAGACGTGCTCGCATTCTTTTTCTTCAAGGCGCGACAGGGGAGTAAGTATTTTTGGCTTCGATCAAATCTTTCAAACATTTGGTCACAGCTTTTTGATACAGTGATTTTTACGACAGTTGCGTTTGCGGGAATTTACTCAAATCACCGACTCATCCTTATGATTATCCCATGGTGGATCTACAAAGTATTGATGGGGTTTGCATACACACCGCTTTCATACCTCGGTATCAAATTGTTACGTAGTAATGGCACAGAAACAAAAACAACTGCGTAGTCCTCGTTATGTCGCATATGCGGCGGTGAGTATCGACGGATATATTTCGGCGGATACTTCGCGCATGCCGGATTGGACAAGTTCGGAAGATTGGAAGTATTTTCAGACCGCGCTCGCGAAAGCGAGCGCGGTCGTCGCCGGCCACGGCACCTACCATGTCGCAAAAGATCATATCGACAAACGTGTCGCGTACGTATTCACGAGCAAGGTTGCGAAACCAAAACTCATAGGGTCAGTAACGTTCCTCAATCCAAAACACACAGACATTGCTACACTGTGTGCCAAGCACAAAACTGTCGCCATCGTCGGTGGAGCAGAAGCATACCAAACGATGCTCGATCTTGGATTGTTCGATGAATTGCATCTCACGATCGAACCAGTCATTCTTGGGGGAGGGAAGCAACTATTTTCCGGAGGTGAACTTCACACAGACTTCAAACTCATTTCCGTGAAAAAATTGAATTCTCGTGGTACGATAGTGCTTCGATACGTTCGCGCATAACAACCCTATGAATATCACACCAATCACCACAAAAGTATTTGCTGAAAACGAGGATCTCTTCGCCTTTGTGCTCCGCCATATCAAACGTATTCCCGAGCGTTCCGTCATTGTTATTACGTCGAAGATTGTTGCGCTCTCTGAAGGACGAACAGCAAAACTTGGCACCGAAAAGGAAAAAGAAGCACTCATTCGTTCTGAATCCGAATTCGCGATTGAGACCGAATATGTCTGGCTCACGATTAAAGATGGAATGCTTGTGGCAAACGCAGGAGTAGATGAATCGAATGCCGATGGCAAGATTGTGCTCCTCCCAAAAGATTCATACAAAGCTGCAAGTACTATCCGTACAAAACTTATGAAGCATTACGGTGTCAAAGAGCTCGGCGTGCTCATCACTGATTCACGTCTGCTTCCACTTCGTGCGGGTGTTGTCGGCGTGGCGCTCGGCTATGCAGGATTCAAAGGCATTCGTGACTATCGCGGGACACCAGATATTTTTGGACGCAAACTCACCATGACTCGTACAGACGTGGCCGATGCACTTGCGACTGCTGCCGTGCTCCCGATGGGTGAAGGCAGGGAATGTCGACCGCTCGCACTCATCACGGGCGCTGAAATCGAGTTTACTGAGCGCGTGAATAAAAAAGAACTCCTCATTCCAATCGGAGAAGACGTGTATGGTCCAATGTTTCGTAAGATTGGTAAAAAGTAGTCCGACGAGTATACTCATCGTATGACAGAGAACACGCAAGCTCAACAGACTCGCCCGTCATGGGACGAATATTTCCTGCAGATGGCAGATCTCGTGGGCTCACGTGGTACCTGTGATCGCGGTCATGTTGGTTGTGTGATTACAAAAGACAAACGAATTCTTGCGACAGGGTATGCCGGTTCGCCACGAGGACTCGCACACTGCGACGAAGTAGGGCACGAGATGCACACAGTCACAAACGAAGATGGCAGTACTTCTCGACACTGTATTCGTACGACACACTCAGAGACGAACGCGATTGCGAACGCTGCACGTTTTGGCGTTGCGATTGATGGCTCTACTATATATGTCAAAATGGTACCGTGCTACAACTGCGCGAAGGTTATTATTAACGCAGGTATTACGCGTGCAGTGTGTGCCAAGGACTATCACGCGGGCGAACGCACAAAAGAAATTTTTAAAGAGGCTGGTGTTGAACTCATCATTTTGAATAATGAATTCGAGAATTATAAAGATCAGTAATTATATATGTCAGTAGATCTCAAACAATTGCAGAAAGAGGTGATGCAGAACAAAATCGAAAAAGGATTTAATACGACCGACATCGCATTTGAATTTTGTCGTGCACACGAGGAGCTCTCCGAAGCATTTTCAAAATTCAGTAAGAGCCAGCCTGGGGTTGCGGAAGAGATCGCCGACGTCGCTATCTTCTTGCTCGGTATGTGTGAACAGCTCGGCTATGACCTTGAAAGCGAATTGACGCGCAAAATCGAAATCAACAAAAAGCGCAAATATATCAAGGAAAAAACACCCGACGGCAAGGACGTATTCATTCGAGTCAAAACCGACATCGACCCATAGGGAAAATCATTGCATTTCGCGCCAAACATTGTACAATTTTGGTATGAACTTTTGGAACAATCCAGAGCACGATTCTCTGAAGACTATTATCATGGTTGTTGTAGTGGTGCTTGCGGGTTTCTTTGTGTACAAATATCTTCATGTAAACGGACTTGATAATTCGGGACGTGTGGTGAATACCGTGCAAGCTCCGACAGTCAAAGAGGCACTCCCAAGTGTGCCTGCTTCGGTTACGCTTCCTGTCACACAGATCACAGCAACGAGTGCCGTATTTACCGGCAAAGTTTCTGCGACAGATCAGATGAATACCGCAACACCAAGCTTCATGTATGGTACGACTCCATCATATGGACAGACCGTGAAGGGGACGGTGTCGCAAGATGGTTTGAGTGTGACGGCAACGGCGACTGGTCTTACGTGTCACACAACCTATTACTACCGAACAGTTGCGACCAATCCAAATGGCCGCACCTTCGGTGCGGCCCAGAAATTTACCACCTTAGCCTGCGCGAGCTTGCGTAAATAAAAGCATATGAAAAAATTTCTCCTCATTGGGTTTCTCGCAGCAGTATTTCTCTTTGTCGGTACTCCACGCACATTTGCATACACGTGGACTGATCATAGTGGGAGTTCGGGTTCTCGAATTTGGGCGCATGTCGCATCTTCCTCTGATGGCGCTCATCTTGTAGCGGTTGAAAATTACACTAGTTCTGGTGGGGGATATATCTACACCTCATCCGATGGTGGAGCAACGTGGACTAATCACGGAGGAAGTTCGGGTGCTCAGTACTGGCTGCGTGTCGCATCCTCCTCTAATGGTTCTCATCTTGTCGCGGTAGAACGTGATACTAGTTCTGGTGAAGGATATATCTACACCTCATCCGATGGTGGAGCAACGTGGACTACTCACGGAGGAAGTTCAGGTTCTCGGAGCTGGTTTGGCGTGGCTTCAGACTCTAGTGGATTGAAACTTGCTGCGAGCGCAGGTTCTTCTGATTACATTTACACCTCATCCGATGGTGGAGCAACGTGGACTACTCACGGAGGAAGTTCAGGTT
>JBAWZD010000004.1:0-54955 GCA_037143195.1 bacterium
TACACCTCATCCGATGGTGGAGCAACGTGGACTACTCACGGAGGAAGTTCAGGTTCTCATAACTGGACAGATATAGCTTCTTCCACAGATGGCGCTCATCTCGTAGCGGCTTGTTCCGACGCCGGTAGAGGATATATCTACACCTCATCCGATGGTGGAGCAACGTGGACTAATCACGGAGGAAGTTCAGGGATTGGATATTGGTTGCGTGTTGCGTCTTCCGCTGACGGATCTCACCTTGTAGCTGTCACAGGCGACACTCTCCAATTATATACATCGATTGATAGCGGTGTAACTTGGGTACGAAGAGTCGTAGATGGGTTTGAGGTTGCCTCTGATTCTAGTGGTATGAAACTGATAACTTCCTCTGCTTCCACTCACCAGACTTATACATCCACAAATGGAGGTGTGACTTGGATACTAGAACCGCTTACTAGTAACGGTCCAGTGGCATCAGATTCATCAGGTACTCAACTTGTAGCTCTATCTACTCTTGGATATATCAACGAAACTACAACCGCGTCAGTTACTCTCTCTGTAGTCGACACTGTGAGTAGTAGCGGGATTACACTCACAACAGCTGAATTGCACGGCAACCTTGTTTCGAGCGGGGGATCTTCTGGTACTGAGGGTATCGAGTATGGTCTGACGACGAGCTATGGAACAAACGTCGGTGTGGCGTCGTTTCTCGCCGGAGTGACTGGCGCATATAGTACGGGGACACGCATCACAAGTCTCTCGTGTGGCACCACGTATCACTATCGTGCATGGGCAACGACTGCAGCAGGTACCGCTCACGGGTCAGATATGACGTTTGCAACACTTCCATGTTTGGGTGCACCAATAGTCCTCACGGTGAGCGCTACAAGCATCACACCAAGCACTGTCACACTCACAGGAAATCTCACCGATCTCGGAGGTGCACCAAGTGCAACTGCGGGATTCAATTATGGACTCACAACTACATATGGTTCGTCGGTCACGATGGCTGCTCCATATACTGTGCCGACATTGTTTGTGAACACAACAGTGTCAGGACTCACGTGTGCGACGACATATCATTTCCGTGCGTACGCAACAAACACCGCGGGTACAGCCAATGGCGCAGACATGACGTTTACAACATTGCCGTGTGCGATACGGATACCTATTGTCTCTACACTTTCCGCAACAACAGTTGGAACTACGACTGGATATTTGAATGCTCATCTTGCCGACGACGGAGGTGCATTAACTGTTTATCTTGGATTCAATTATGGACTTACCACTGCATATGGCACTTCTATTCCTGTCGCTTCTCTTGGTATGGGGCGATCGCCGTATGATTTTGTTTCTGGTCAGAGTGGTCTCTTGTGCAATACCCTCTATCATTACGAGGCGACTGCTACAAACACGGCAGGAACGGGTCTCGGGGGAGACATGACTTTTAGGACACTTCCATGTCCTACTGTTTCACCTACAGTACTTACTGTTTCTGCAACAAGTATTACAACAAGTACCGTCACACTCACGGGAAATCTCACCGATCTCGGCGGAGCACCAAGTGCAACTGCGGGATTCAATTATGGTCTCACCACTGCATATGGTTCGACTGTCACAATGTCGTCGCCGTACACGGTGCCAACACTCTACGTAAATACAACAATCACCGGACTCACGTGTGGTACGCTCTATCACTATCGCGCATGGGCGACGAACTCAGTCGGCACGACGAATGGTTCTGATATGACGTTCACGACGGGGATTTGTCTCACTCCGCCAGCGGTCACGACGGACAGTGTGACTCCAGGAAGTACAAGCGCGACGTTTAACGGCACGATTGTGTCGCTTGGTGGAGCATCGAGTGCTTCAGTTCGCGGATTTTCATACAACACAACACCAACACTCGCGACGATCGGTCTCGATCCTGCGATTGATTCAGGCGTGGGAACATTTAGCACTGGTCCATACTCACTCACAATCACGGGACTCGCGTGCGCGACGACGTACCACTATCGTGCGTACGCGGAAAACACCACAGGCATGGGACACGGCGCAGATATGTCGTTTACGACACTCGCATGTTCGCTCGTAGCACCGACTGTGCACACCATGACAGCAACTGTTTCAGGAGCGACAGCGACACTCACAGGTCACCTCGATTCATTCGGTATTGGCGCAAGTGGTCCGCTTACTTCTGCGTCAGTCGCATTCAATTTTGGAGGAACGACAGTCGCGTCATCGACACCAACACTCTCATCGCTCACGAATTTTTCGGGTACTGTCACCGTCGCATGTGGGTCAACCTATTCATATTTTGCCACTGCAATGAATGCGGGTGGGGGAGCAACGACCGACCTCACACCTGTCTCATTCACAACACCCGCATGTCCTGCAACAGCGCCGATAGTGGTGACTGATCCTGCGACCGCAATCACGACAACGACTGCGACGATTAGCGGTCATGTCACTGCATTCGGTACAAGCGCGACATCAATCACGAGTCGTACACTGAGTTCAAGTTCTGGCGGAGCCGGTTCGACGATGACAGTCATCACGACACTCCCATCACCATTCTCTCAGTCACTTGTTGGACTCACCTGTAACACCACGTATACATTCACCGCAAGTGCGATGAACAATGCAGGTCTCACGGGTACAGGTGCAACGCTTTCGTTCACGACGAGCGCGTGTCCGATCGGCGGGCCGACGGTCACAACCACTGCCGCGACAGCTATCACAACCACGACCGCGACAATAAACGGAAATGTCACGAGTCTCGGTTCCGGCGCAACGTCGATGACGAGTCGTGGATTCACGGGAAGTTTTGGTACACCAATCACGGCTACTGGATCGTTTGGTACAGGTACATTCTCGTCGGCACTTACTGGACTTACGTGTAATACAAATTACACATTCACTGCAACGGGCACAAACAACGCCGGCCTCTCTGCTACAGGTGCAACGCTTTCGTTCACGACGAGCGCGTGTCCAATCGGTGCGCCGACAATCACGACGACCTCAGCAAGTGCAATCACGACAACATCGGCAACACTGAACGGTTCAGTCACCGCACTCGGTCTTGGCGCAACATCAATATCAAGCCGTGGATTTACCACGAGTTTCGGTTCACCAATTTCTGTTTCAGGCACATTTAGTACTGGAGCGTTTACCGCGAACGTAACAGGACTCACCTGTAATTCGGCATATAGTTTTGTCGCCAAAGCGACGAACAATGTTGCCGTATCGGCAAGTGGTGCATCAGTTTCATTCCGCACACTCGCGTGTCCTGCAGGATCCCCTGCGGTCACAACTGATACCGCAACAACCGTGAGTGACGTAAGCGCAACACTCAATGCGACCGTCACATCACTTGGCTCGGGTGCAACATCACTCACTCCAAGCTTCGAATATGGAACATCCACTGCACTTGGCACGGCGGTCCCTGTCGGGTCATCAGGGTGGATTACGGCACCACGTGCATACAATATGGCGCTCTCGGGTCTTACCTGCGGAACAACGTATTACTATCAAGCACAAGTCGTGAACGATGGTGGAGCATCGGCTTTGGGTCTCATCAAAAATTTCACCACCGACGCATGTACGGGTGCGCCTTCAGTCGCGACTATCTCGGCGACATCGGTGACAACGACTAGCGCCCTCCTTCACGGCAATTTGTTGAGTAATGGTGGCGATACATCGACTGTGACATATTTTGCATATGACACATCGACTGCGTATTCACTTTCGACATCGGGAGTGGTCACTCCAGTTGGTGCCTTCACCGATACTGTAAGTGGCCTTACATGTGGTACGACATATCACTTTAGCGCAGGTGCATTCAACGGATCGGGGTCAGACAATGGAGTGGATATGACATTCACGACGCTCGCATGTACTGTGGGCACACCAGCAGTCACGACGAACGCAGCAACTGGTATCACAACAACGGGAGCAACATTGAACGGTACTGTCACATCACTCGGCGCAGGTGCGACAAGTGCTACTCGTGGATTCGCGGGGAGCTTCGGAGCGGCAGTCATCGTTTCTGGTTCAATTACTTCAGCACCATCAGCGTATTCGTATACACTCAGTGGGCTCACATGTAATACGACGTATACATACAACGCGACGGTGACGAATGATGCGAGTCATTCTGCTGCAGGAGGTACTCTTTCATTCACGACAAGCGCATGTCCAATCGGTGCGCCGATAGTCACGACGACGTCAGCAAGTGCCGTCACCGCAACGTCAGCAACTCTCGGAGGTAACCTCACGAGTACCGGTGGCGCATCAAGTACGACTGTCAGCTTCGAATATGGATTGACTACTTCATATGGCACGACTGCCTCAGCTGGTACTCGAAGTACGACAGGTGCGTTTACTGCAACGTCTGGAGTGCTCGCATGTAACACGATGTATCATTATCGAGCGAAGGCACTTAACACTGGCGGTTCCGCGAATGGTGGAGACGTTACATTCACGACGAGCGCGTGTCCAATCAGCACTCCGACTGTCACGACGACGTCAGCAAGTGCCGTCACCGCAACGTCAGCAACTCTCGGAGGTAACCTCACGAGTACCGGTGGCGCATCAAGTACGACTGTCAGCTTCGAATACGGAACAACGACTGCATACGGCACAACGGTGTCGGGTGGCACGATGAGTACGACGGGAACATTCTCTGGCACAACATCGAGTCTCGCATGTCATACAACGTATCACTATCGCGCAAAGGCGACGAATACAGCGGGTTCTTCAAATGGCACTGATGCAACATTTACTACAGGAGTGTGTGACCCAACGGTGGCGACTGTTTCAGGGTCACTGCTCTCAGGAATACTCACTGGTAATCTGACATCGCTTGGAGCAGGAGCAACGAGTGCGAGTGTCGGTTTCTACTATGGAGACACTACTGCGTACTCATCAGGTTCGGTCAATGCAACAACACCCGGACCAACGATGTCGAGTACGGGAACGTTTACTGCAAATGTTCCTGTCGGCAAAGTCTCGTGTAATACACCATGGCACGTCAAAGCATGGGCGCGAAATGCAAGTGGTGTGACAGTGACCGGTGCCGATGTGAGTTTCTGTAATTAATTTTTTCACACATGTGATACAAAAAAACCGCTTACGCGGTTTTTTTGTATATGAGAAACGAATGAGGATATATGTGTTCGCCGTCAGAAGCATGTTCGATGCGTGAGATTTCTTTCCATTCGGGACCAATTTCAGGGAAGTGGGTGTCTGCATGTGGGAATTCTCCGTCGATACGAGTGATATACAATTTGTGAGCGAAGTTCATGCCTTGGCGATAGAGTTCACCACCACCGATGATGAAGATTTCAGTTTCCTCCTGCTTTTCTTCAAAGTGCTTGCCCTGTTCGAGCGCCGCGAGACGGAGACCTTCTTCGAGTGAATGTACAACGTCGACGCCAGCGGGTCGGTAGGAATGGTCACGGGTGACTACGATGTTTTGGCGCTTCGGGAGTGGGAATCCGATCGATTCAAATGTTTTTCGGCCCATAATGACGGTGTGTCCGCGCGTCGTGTCGCGGAAATACTGCATATCGCGAGGCATCTCCCATAGGAGCGTATTATCTTTACCAAGCTCGTTATTGCGCCCAATAGCTGCGATCATTGAAACTATCATGCCGACAGTGTATCACTTTTTTGAAAAAGGTGTTTTTAGACAATTTCAGCTTGATAACATTTTTCACAATACACACGTTCTGGTCGTTCAGGACTGAAGGCTGTCATGAATGTAGTTTGACAGTGCTCGCTTCCATGTGCATGAGTGTTTTGTTCACACATACAGGTTCGCTCATAGAGTGTACGCGGGAGACGTTTTTGCATGCGCGTCGCATGTCGACAAAAGAAACACTGCTTCGGGAGGGGAAGACCAAACCGTTTGTAGATAGACAGTTCATGATCGATAAATCGGTAGTTACGTTCGCATTTCTCACAGGCAAATATTTTGTCTTTGAGGAACTCAAAATCATAGGTATCTGCTTGGTCAATCGTATAATTTTCTTGTCCACGCATCATTGGAATGTCGTCTTTCCAAGGATATCCCTCGGCGAGTGCTTCCTCGCGTGTGAGCGGGTAGTATTCATTCACGGTTGATTCATTGTATGTGAATGGTGCAAGCTCGATTGGGAAGAACTCACCCCATTCTCCCGTGGAGCGCATGTGCTCAATGATTTTTGGCACAAGAGCTTCGTATTCCTCTTTTGTGTATTGTTTATTGAGAATACAATAATCTTTTTTGCGGAGTCCAACACAACCAAGCAAGTTGTTTGAATTGAGACAAAATTGCGAGTATGAGGTCTCGGTACAATCTTGGGCCATGTGACAGGCGATGAGTTTATATGATTGAGAGAATACTGTTTCATAGCAGTGTTCAACATTCGTCGTGAATATTGAGTCATAACTTTCAACGAGCGAACGAACGGTAAAACCGAATTTTCCATTTTCTCCACTTTTAATATCAAAACTCCACTGTATGTTTTTCCCGTTATAAATATGATTTCCTGATACGTCTGTATTGTGAGAACCAAACATGTGTGGAGTTGGAACTGTGCGTTTCAATTTTGATTGTTCTTCTCGTATAAATGGAAGTGTTCTTCGGTTACTGAGTGGATGATCAATCTTAAACTGCTGGTATTCCTCCTTGGAAACCTGTTGGTTAAAAATGTGGTATGACTTGTTGCGCAACCCGACACAACCAATACAATTTACACACCCACGACAATCAAAGAGCCCAATTGATTCGGCGCATGCTTCGCACTCTTCGGAGTAGAGGAGATTGTTTGATTCGAGCACGTCGATACATTCGTAACAATATTCTGATTTGTAGAGGTATGAGCAGTCTGATGATTCTCGTGAATTCCAGATTGCATGACCACCATAATCGCAGTATTCACTGTCGACGACACCGAATGCAAAATAGCAATGAGAACTACGATGTGAGACATTGCAGTATCCGCAGTCTGAACTGTTGGTGACCATGAGTGAAGCATGAGGTACTTCGTTGAGCAGTTCGTGATATTGCTCGAAGAATGATCGAGAAAAATCGTAGTCTCGTCCGTACTCGATCGCATCCCAATCGTCGGCATACCATTCCTCAGTGCTCCACACAGGGAAGGGTTGGTCGGCATGGTACATGCCGATGATTGGTTTTCCAGATTTTGAAGATGTTCGCTTGTAGAGTGTCGTGAAGTTGCGAATGAACATGCGTCGTTTTTGGCGACACAGTGGGCAGAGCGTAGGTGGAGGTACCTGCATTTTTTCGTAAAACGAAAAATCGTCTGGCACTATCGTGAATTGATTCGTACATTTTTTGCAGGTTCGGGTTTCCATGATGATATTCGCTATTCTTCGATATTTAAAAAAGTGTTTACTGTTTTCTGGAGTGAACTGGCAAGGGGAGTAGGGAGAGCTTCGAGTGGGTACCAACCGATGTCGCTACATTTTGACGGTTCGAGGATTTCAGGTGTGCCAAAAATGATACGCGCAGGGAAGATTGTGGTGATCCAGTGTTGTTTTTCGCGAGGCAAAATATGATCAACGGCAGGAAGTTGTCCGTCGAGTTCGATGTCGACACCGATTTCTTCGCGCACTTCACGCACGACAGCATCACGCAATGTTTCTCCGAATTCAACCGTGCCACCAGGCACGGTCCAATAGCCGACTTCATTTTTTGATTCTGGTCCGCGCTTCATGAGGAAAAGTTCACCCTCGTCATTCAATATGAACGCACCCACACCTGTTCCGATATAGTCTGTACCTGGTTTCATGTTTAATTCTTTTTTCCAATTAAAACTTCTTTGCCGACTTTTTTAATTAAAGGATCACCGTTCGTATCAAGCATGTGCTGTGCCTGAGTAGTGTAGTCTTTGATTCTATTTGGATTCGCCTGAATGAAATCGAGGTAGCTGGAAAAGATATCTTGAAGATTGCTTTTAAAACTTTTTCCATTCTGAAGAATAGAATTATCAAAAACATTTCCATCTTCAACCTCTTCATATGGGGAAACCTGTAAGCAGCGAGCCATTGTTTCGTCCATGTTCCATGTGTAAGAAACCTTTTCCCAGTCTCCATTTTTTATAAGGGTAGCCGCGTCTTTTATTTCTTTGTGTGAGAATTTCTCTTCCATACAAAGAATAAACTCCTCATATATTTTTTTTGTTTTTGCAAAAAAGATTTGCTCTTCGGGAAAAAGAAAATTCTTAACGTCAGGTTGGTTTTTCGTTACTTTCCCAATTTTTGTTAGGTGGCTTGTCATCGTATGGATGAGTTCGTGGGAAGTGGTAGCAAGAGCATCAAGATCGTTCTCATATGAGCGCACATAAACTATTTTACCGATGAGAAGATTTTCTGGTTCGACTGTTTCTCCAACTGCTTTGATTAGGTAATCGTGGCTTTGTCCTTTTGGCGATGGCGCATCTTTCCATGTTCTACCGTGAATCACGGTGATATCTCTTAAAACACCCTTCGCTAACATTTCATGGAGTGTCTCGGTGCCGTTCGCGTTAGGATAATTTTTAAGCATTTGACCAAGTGAGGCATCGGCTGATTCAAAGACACCTCCGGTAATTTCAGCAAGCGGTCCGTATTCATCTTGGAATTTTTTTGTTTCAAGAATCTTCCAGAGCTCCTCTGGAACTGTTGATTCTGGTCCGTTTCCGTATCTCAGCACTGCTCCATTTTTTAGACGCTTCTGAGAAAGAGACACAGCCGCAACTTCTTTTTCAAAATCATCGTCGATAGTAAATATTTTTTTCCACGTGACGTGTTCGGGTGATTGAATGGTTTCTAATTTCATAATTATATTAGACTGCGATCGGTGCCTTGATGGCATCATGCGGGTTGTAATCAACGAGTTCAAAATCGTCGATGGTGAAATCTTCGATTTTTGTTTTTGCGGGATTTATCTTCAATGTCGGAAGGGGACGAATATCACTGCGACGAGTGAGTTGGAGGTGCGCTTGTTCGATATGATTTTTGTACAAATGCACGTCGCCACCTGTCCATACAAATTCGCCAGCCTTCAGTCCGCAGATCTGCGCGATGATCATGGTGAAGATTGAGTACGACGCGATGTTGAATGGCACGCCGAGAAATGTATCGCACGAACGTTGGTAGAGTTGGCAGGAGAGTTTGCCGTCGGCGACATAAAACTGAAAGAAACAGTGGCAGGGCGGGAGCCCTGCCTTCGCCATCTCATCAATATCAGCAACATTCCATGCCGATACGATCATGCGTCGGGAGTCTGGGGTATTTTTTATTTGTTCGATCACTTTTGCGAGTTGGTCGACATGTCCACCATTTGGCGTTGGCCAACTACGCCACTGGTATCCATAGATTGGTCCGAGGTTGCCGTATTCATTTCTGAATTGTTCATCAGTTTTAATACGCTCGACAAAAGCACTCATACCCGTTTTCCATTCGTCGCCATTAATTTCTGGAATCGGAAGATTGTTTCGTTTGAGATATGCCTTGTATGGCCACTCATCCCAAATGTGCACGTTGTTGTCGGCAAGATATTTGAGATTGGTATCGCCACGCATAAACCAGAGGAGCTCATGAATGATTGCTTTGATCGGAACTTTCTTTGTCGTGAGAAGAGGGAAGCCGTCTTCGAGATCAAAACGCATTTGGTGACCGAGGAACGATTTTGTACCCGTACCTGTGCGGTCGGTTTTCTCTGTGCCCATATCGATGAGCTTTTGGAGCAAGTCGAGATATTGCTCGTCCACATGTGTGCCTTTCATGTGTTGAGTATATGTTTTTTGAAGGCTTTTGGCGAATATTGACATATCAAGACAATAGTGCTATTCTTTGGACATCATTCTCACTAAGGACCACACGAGGTCCTCTTATTTATAAGGGAGTGACGATTGTGGAAGTCACCTAGACGCTTGTTGTCATATGGTTGATATCCATGACAAAACAAGTAACTATATGCCCACAGGTCATTCTGCGCGCCCGTCTTCAGGCGGAAAGCGCTCGTTCAATTCATCGCCCGTAACGCGTTCAGGCTCAGGCTTCCGCTATACAGGCCCATCACACTCTGCTCGTCCGAGTGGCGCTTCTTCAAGTGCTCCTGCTCGAACAGGAGGTTTCAAATCAGGGAGTTCACGATTTGGCGCTGCTCCACGCCGAAGTGGTTTCGGTGCTGGTCGCCGAAGTACCAGCTTCGCGCGCAATCGTAGTGGCGGAGGAGGCGGTTCACGCTTCGCTCAGCGCATCGATTTTTCAAAATTCGTAAAGAAGGCAGAGCCTGTTACGGAAGCAAAGAAATATGTCGCGAAACATAAGTTTGCTGATTTCCCATTCGGAGAACAGCTCCAGAAAAATATCGCCAAGAAAGGTTTCGTTCACCCAACACCAATTCAGGATCAATCGATCATGACCGTGCTCGGTGGTCGTGATTTCTTCGGCCTTGCAAACACAGGAACGGGAAAAACTGGTGCGTTCATTCTTCCGCTCATTGATCGCGTGAGTCGCGACAAAAAGCAGAAAGTACTCATCATGGCTCCAACCCGCGAACTTGCACAGCAAATCGAAGTTGAGTTTCGTGATCTTTCCGCATGGCTCCACGTCTTCTCTGTTTCAGTTGTTGGCGGAATGCCAATCAATCGTCAGATCAGTGAAATCCGCCGCGGAGTAAACTTCGTCATCGGAACACCAGGACGTATCACTGACCTCGTGAAGCAGAAGGCGCTCGACCTCTCAACATTCAGTACGGTAGTACTCGATGAGGCGGACCGCATGCTCGACATGGGATTCCGTGACGACATGACTTTCATCCTCGGCAAATGTGCGACACCACGACAGACACTTTTCTTCTCAGCGACACTTTCGCCTGAGATCAAAAAGATGACGGAAATGTATCTCAAAGATCCACTCTTCGTCTCTGTTGTCACAGGAAACACTTCAAAGAATATTGATCAAGACGTTGTGCGTGTTCGCAAAGAAGACAAGCTCAACACACTCCACGACATTCTCATTGGCGCAGGTGCGGACAAAGTCCTCATCTTCCGTGAGACCAAGCGTAGTGTTGACCAGCTCGAGAGCGAGCTCCGCTCGCTCGGCTTCAAAGTCGCCGGTATTCACGGCGACAAGCGCAACCGTGAACGCATGCGCATGCTTGAGAGTTTTAAGAAAAATGAAACCAAAATTCTCATCGCGACTGACGTCGCTGCTCGCGGACTCGACATTCCAAATGTCACGCACGTGATCAACTACGATATCCCGAACGATTACGAAACGTACGTTCACCGCATCGGCCGTACTGGTCGTGCAGACAAAAAGGGAATCGCTCTTACTTTCATTCCTGCGTAAAGCACAACAAAAAAACCGCTCCGAAAGGAGCGGTTTTTTTGTTAATTTTTTGGAGTGTAAGAATCAATTATCTCGTCCATTTGTTCAACTTTCATACCTATAGAGTAGGTGTAATTTCCTGTCTCAGATCGTGGGCCGAGCGAAAGCTCGCCGTTTTCTTTTTTTACCACTTTCATGTCTGAGAGTTCTCCGTTTGCGGGGGATTTGATTGTTACAAAATCGCCAACCTTGAGTGCATCAAATCTTTGCTGTTGCTCAGCGGATTTTGCATTTTTTTGAGCTAGCTCGTGTTGGGCGCGAGCTTGTTTGTCTTGAGCGATTTCTTTCTCGGCCTCTTTTCCAACTTTGTATGAGTACTGCGGTCCTTCCATGTTCATGATAATTGACAGGTATTATAAATAATATGGCTATTATATCGCTGAATGGAGCGTCGTGTCGAGTACAAAGGCTTAGTTTTCGTTTCAGCAATTTCGTGCTAGGATAAGGTTATTAGTGTGTAATTCTATTTATATCCTTATTCCATGAGCTCATATAAAGAAACGGAGGTGTTTGAAGCTATCGAAGGCGAGGCGAAACGACAGGCAGAGGGTCTTGAACTTATCCCAAGTGAGAACTACGTTTCCAAAAACGTGCTTCTTGCCAATGGTTCAATCATGACCAACAAGTACTCAGAAGGGTACCCAGGACGTCGCTATTACGGCGGACAAGACTACACTGACAAAGTTGAGACACTTGCCATTGAGCGCATCAAACAGCTTTTCAACTGTAAATTCGCCAACGTTCAGCCACACTCCGGTGCGCCAGCAAACCTCGCCGTCTACGCTGCGCTTCTTGAGCCAGGTGACACCGTGCTTGGTATGGATCTCTCTCATGGAGGACACCTTACGCACGGTCACCCAATGACACTTCCTGCGAAGATTTACAAATTCGTCACCTACAAGATGAAGGATCCAGAGACTGGCGAAATTGATTACGAGGGTCTTCGTCAAGTCGCACTCGAACACAAACCGAAGCTCATCATCGCAGGATTTTCCGCATATCCTCGCACACTCGACTACAAGAAATTCGTCGACATCGCGCATGAAGTTGGAGCGATTACGATGGCTGATATGGCGCACATCGCGGGACTCATTGCCGGCAAAGCACTCCGCAATCCCTTCGACGATGGATTCGATATCATTACTTCGACAACACACAAGACACTTCGCGGACCACGTGGAGGAATTATTCTCACTCGCGAGAACGAAGACATCGCAAAGAAAATCGATAAGGCAATTTTCCCAGGGATTCAAGGGGGTCCACACATGCACACGATTGCAGCCAAGGCTGTGGCTTTCGGCGAAGCTCTCACTCCAGCTTTCCAAGAATACGCACAGCAGGTACTCAAGAATGCAAAAGCTATGGAAGCTGTGCTCAAGCGCGAAGGTGTGCGCATGATTGGTGGCGGAACAGACAATCACCTCATTCTCGCTGATGTGTTCGGTTCTCTTGGTGTGACTGGCAAGGAAGCACAGACAGCACTCGACGAAGTCGGTATCACGCTCAACATGAACTCAATCGCAGGGGACACACGCAAGCCACTTGATCCGTCAGGTATCCGCTTCGGCACACCAGCGATCACGACTCGCGGATTCAAAGAAGCAGAATGTGCTCGCGTCGCCGAACTCCTCATTGAAACTCTCAAGAACAAAGATGACGAAGCCAAGAAAAAAATAATCAAAGCTGAAGTCGTCGCGCTCGCAACACAGTTTCCAATTCCTGAGCAGTTTGTGTAAAAAAATTATATGAAAATAGTCTTCAACTCGGAAACAAAATCAATCGTGCAATTCGAGAAAGGGGATGAAGCAATCGCGCTTTTGACGGCTCTCGCCGTCGAGCGCGGTTTTTCATTTCATTTTTCAATGATTGGCGGGTGCACGGATGTAGAGCTTGCGTACTATGACATCGAGACCAAGGCATACGCATCAAAAACTCATTCGGCACGCAATATCGAAGTGATTACCGTGACGGGGAACGTCGCGTGGATAGACGGCTCGCCGTGGGTGCATGCGCATGGAGTGTTTGGTGATGACAACCACAATTGTTTTGGCGGGCATATCAATCGACTCATTCTTTCCGCGACTGGCGAAACGGCGATCGATTGGCTCCCCGAAAAACTTGAAAAGAAAATCGACCCCGCGAGCGGATTAAAATTGTTTTGTGAGAAATAAATGAAACTCCTGCTTTGCTCTGACGGTGATTATGCATGGAAGCAGGGCTTCGAGCATTTTGGTATTTCCAAAAATGACATTCGTATTGGGTATGTGACGACTGCATCAAAAGGATTGCCAGATCAAACATATATTGATCATTACAAAAAAAGTATGCGCATGGCGGGCTACACTGCGGAGCCGTTCAATATCGAAGGCAAGTCGCTCGATGAGATGCGCACATTTTTTACAGACAAAAATATCGTGCATGTCGAAGGAGGGAATGTGTTCTATCTGCTAAAAGCAGTACGCGAAAGTGGTTTTGATATCGTGCTCCGCGAACTATTCGCGCGCGGTATCTACTACTCTGGTAGTAGCGCTGGTTCATATATCATGGCGCCAAGTATTGAGACTGCTACATGGAAATCGGGAGACAAAGATCGTTTTGGGGTGACGGATTTCACGGCACTCAATTACGTATCATTTCTGGTATTTGCTCATTATAAGCCGGAGATGGAAGAGCGTGTTCGCGAGAAAATGAGCACGACAAAATATCCAGTGCGTGTACTTATGGACGGACAAGCAATTTTTGTGGACAATGGTATTGATACATTTGTGGGCGAAGGCAAAGAAATACACCTATGAACATTATTTTAGGATCAGCATCAAAGACACGCAGACTTTTGCTTGAAGAAGCAGGGATCCCGATTGGCGGGGTACTCGTGTCGGATTTCGACGAGAAATCAATTCGAACGAATGACTACCGATTACTACCGATGATGCTTGCGAAAGCGAAGCGTGATGCGATACTCGAGAAAGTCACCGAACCATGTTTTTTGATTACCGGTGACATCGTTCTTTTTTATGGCGACCGACTCCTCGAGAAACCAACATCGGCAGATGAGGAGCGTGAATTTTTTCGCATCTACAATGGAGTGAATCGCTGTGGATTCGTTTCGGCGATTACTGTTACGAATACTCAGACAGGGGAGACGCGTGAAGGCACGAGCGAGGGCGAATTCATTCTTGGTCCGTTTACGAGCGATGAAGTCGAAGCATATATAAGCGGTGGTACCTATATGGAATACGCCGGAGGGTTTCGATATAAAGATCCGGAGATAACACCCAAAGTGGTGAAGCTCGATGGCGACCTCGACGCGCTCATGGGTATGCCAATCCAACTCGTGAAAAAATTTCTCACCGAGCTTGGTGGGTGACGTGGCGAATATTTGACGTAGGTAGGTCAATCAGGCATAGTTACCATACTATGAAAAAATACATTTTTGCCGTTTTGCTTGTGAGTCTGCTCGCATGTGGTCCAAAGTTTGCTTCTGCAAGCGGGCTTGGAATTACTCCGAGTTCGGGTCCGGTGAATTCTTTGGTTACGCTCAATTGGCCAGACATGCCAGTAAGTCCGCAGACAATCATTGTCGGCGTAGAGAATGATAATGGTGGTCATGGTGGACAAATCCGACAATTTTCATTACCAGTCACGACGAGTAGTAATGCGCTCTCGTTTTGTTTTCCAAAAACACTTCGAGTTCTTTCTGAAGCCGGTACTTCTGAGGCAACAGTAATTCCAGGAACATATCATGTGTCTATTGCCACCGATACAACAAAAAGTGGTATTGCACTCTTTACTGTTACCGAGGGTAGTGCGAATTGTACTTCGAGTGCGGTAACGACGGTTCCTTCTCAAGTAAACTCTGAAAATCCAGATAATAAGCCAGTCATCGGGCAGATGACATCCGTGTCCGCGTCAGTTGAGGATGCTCGGTCAATGCTCACAGTCTTGCGTACTCTTGCTGCTATGCCAAATTTTCCTCAAGATAGAATACAGAAACAAATGAGTGATATTAAGGCGCATTTGAAGGAGCTGGGTGTATCTGATACTGATGAAACACCTGTGACAGCACCATCTCCAGTTGTAGTCCAAACACCAACACCAACACCAAACCCAGTTCCAGCTCCTGTAACATCGAACGTGGTTAATCCTGTTTCGAATGTAGTTCATACAGATTCGCCGCATTCAGAAATACGTCGTGTCGCGTATGGAGATTCTGGTGTTGCTGTTTCGACCGTCCAAAAAATTCTGATCCAGAAAGGATTTCTTAAGACAGATGTGACGGGTTACTTTGGCGCAAAGACAAAGAAAGCACTCATGGATTTCCAGACCGCGAATGGACTCACTGCTGTCGGTTCAATTGGACCAAAAACTCTGCAGGCACTTAGTTCACAGTAATTGGGTGTAGTAGGTAGGGAACGAATGGTTACAAAAAATAAAATTACGACAGTCCTTTTTGATCTTGATGAGACGTTGTCTGATCATAGTTATTCACTCGAGCGGGCATTTCGGGTGCTCGAGTCTGAATTTCCTATTTTGACTACTCAACCAATGCCGGTACTTATGGATTTGTATCGTGAATCACTCGACGAGACATTTGTTGACTACCTTGCGAAAAAAATAACGTATGTGGAGGCAAAAGAAAAACGGGTCGCTGTGTTTTTCAAAAAATTAGGAGTGAATCTTTCTGAAGTGGAATTACAGAAATTTATTGTTTTATACAAATCTGCATATGATAGTGACAGACGAGCAACACTCGGTACGATAAAGACACTAACTATTTTGCGAGAACGGGGATACAAAATCGGCGTAGTTACGAACGGGGAAGAGGATCATCAAACTGCAAAGCTAAAAGAAATCGGCATTGAAAAATTGGTCGATGTTCTTATCGCGTCAGGAGCAGTTGGCTTTGCGAAACCCGATCCTGAAATATTCAGGATCGCACTTGAACGAATGCAGGCAAAAAAGGAAGAGGCGATTATGATCGGAGACAATCTAGAAAATGATGTTTGCGGTGCCATTCGATACGGAATACGTGCTCTCTATTACAATCCCAATTCAGACGAGGATGAGATTATTGTTGATGCGGTAACAGTCCTGTCGTTTCTCGTATGGAACAAGTCCTTTCATATTTAGGTCTAGTCAGTTAACATCATATTATGAACCAACTTTTTCTGGGACTCTCATTCGTACATTGGCTTGTTGTTGCGAGTGCGTTGCTTAGTATCGCAGGTGCTTTAACCTATACACGTGACACATGGCAAAGAAAAATAAAGCCTAATTTGGTCACGTGGACCATGTGGGCCATCGCTCCCTTGCTCGGCACTGCAGCTGCGCTCGCGGCACATGCTGATCCGTGGAGCCTTGTGCGTGTATTTCTTGCTGGTTTTATGCCACTTATTCTTCTCATTGTCGTTGTGATTCGACCACAAGGATATTGGAAACTTACTCCATTTGATTTTGCATGTGGAATTTTTTCACTCGCTGCGCTCATCGCATGGCTACTTGTTGATTCGCCACGTGTAGCGGTGGTCCTTTCTGCGCTTGGAGATTTTTCTGCCGCGCTCCCCACTATCGTAAAATCTTGGAAATATCCTGAAACAGAATCTGGCTTAAATTATGCATTCGGCCTCCTCAGCGCGCTCCTTGTTTTTCCTGCGATTCCAATTTGGAATGTACAGAACGTATTCTTTCAAGGTTCGTTACTGATCGTTAATCTCCTCTTGGTTATTGCAGTGTATCGTAGGCAGATTTTTACATTTGCATGGGTGAAGTAGAAAAACAGGGCTTTTCCTGCTACAGTGGGTATATATGAAGCACGGCAAACTCATCGTTATCGACGGCACGGATGGCTCGGGCAAGGCTACGCAAATTGAGCTTTTGAAGAAGCGCCTTTCGAAGGAAGGGTATTCGGTCAAAATCGTTGATTTTCCTGAGTATTATGGCAATTTCTTCGGCGAGTTTCTTGGACACTGTCTCAGTGAGCAGTATTACAATTGGGTGAATATTCATCCAAAGATTGCGTCTATAGTCTACGCGGCAGATCGTTTTGAGTCGAAGGCCAAGATTGAGAAATGGCTCAAGGCTGGCTACGTCGTGCTGGCCAATCGCTATGTCTCAGCAAACCAAATCCATCAAGGGGGCAAAATCGCGAATCCAAAAAAGCGCGCTGAGTTTATGGACTGGCTCGCAAAGATGGAATACGACGTATTCAAAATTCCAAAACCACATCTCGTGTTCTATCTCAATGTGCCAATGAAGATCGTAGAGAAATTACTCGCCGAGAGAAATATCGAACATGCACGTGCATACCTCGGTACTAAGAAAGATGTGCACGAGACAGATATGACGTTTTTGAAAAATTCTCAAAAGAGTGCGCTGTGGCTTGCTCGGCGAGAAAAGAATTGGAAGAAAATTGAATGCGCGCCAAAGGGCGAGATGCTTCCGCGTGAAGAGATTCACGAGCACATTTACGAGCAGGTAAAAAAGCAGATTACGAAATGATTGAAGTCGAAATTCGTGGCCCGCTCGCGCGTAAAGATTACGTGCGTATCAAGAAATTGCTCGAGACAGCAGGAGACGGCGTGCGTACCGAAAAGCGCATCGTCGTGGATTATTCACGCGAGCCATATGAATCACGCACGATTGCGATTAGTTTGAAACAAAAGAATGATGTACCAGTCGTCGTGGTAAAGACGGGGAAGTCGGGTGATTTTGTTGTGCGCGAAGAACATGAAGTCGCGCTTGCCTCGGGTGAATTCACGAATGCGGTGAAGCTCTTCGCCTCGCTCGGCTATGTGAAGGCGCTTGTCGGTGTTCGGGAATTATTTTTTGCTCGCTATGGCGGTGCAGAATTTAAGCTCGTCGACCCTGGCGAAGACCTTTTTTATTACGAAGCAGAGATGCAGGTAAAGACGGGGAGTGAGGCGACGGAAGCGAAGAAAAAATTGGAAGTGCTCGCGCGCAATTTGAAATTGCCAGTGTGGGGACAGGGCGAAATGCTGACGTTCATCCACGAGCTCGATAAACGGGTGAGTTATGTGTATGATTATACCGAACAGGGAGCGGATCATTTTCGGGAGAAGTTTGGAATTTAAATACAATGAAAATAAAAATCAAAAAATTGAAAGATGGTGCACGTTTGCCGAGTTACGCTCGGCCTGGCGATGTCGGCCTCGATATGTACTCGATGGAGACAGTCACGATTGCTCCCGGTGAGCACTACCGATTTTGGCACGGTTTTGCTCTTGAATTTCCCGAAGGATTTGCGGCGATTGTGAAAGACAAAGGCAGTATTTCAAAGGCAGGATTGCATACAATGGGTGGCGTCTACGACGCTGGATATCGTGGCGAATACAATACGCACCTCGTCAATTTGGGAGACGTACCGTACACGGTAGAGGCGGGAGACAAAGTTAGTCAGATTGTGATTTTCCCTGTCGCTATTGCAGAACTTGAAGAAACTGATAGATTGAGTGAATCAGAGCGCGGAGACGGACGGTTTGGCTCAACGGGGAAGCAATAACATGAAAGAAAAACTCGAAACACTTTTACGCGACGCACTTACGAATCTCGGCATTATGGCCGAGACTATTGTGCTTGAACATCCTGCGGAGCTTTCGCATGGTGACTATTCGACGAGCGTTGCGCTTGCTTATGCGAAGAAAATTGCGAATCCGCCAGCTGGCGGACCTCGCGCCCTCGCCGAAAAAATAGTCGCTGAACTATCAAGTGAGAAACTCGCAGAACTCGGGATTGAAAAAATGGATATCGCTGGCGCTGGATTTATCAACTTCCACCTTTCAAAAGATTTTTTTGCGAAAGAAATCGAAACAATCAATACACTTGGATCAAAGTGGGGCACGAATTCCGCCTCACGTGGCAAAAAAGTTATGGTTGAGTATACCGATCCAAATCCATTTAAGCCTTTTCATATTGGACACTTGATGACGAATGCGATTGGAGAATCGACTGCGCGTATTTTTGAATATTCGGGCGCGAACGTAGTTCGCGCAAACTATCAAGGGGATGTGGGACTTCATGTTGCCAAAGCGATATGGTGTTTACTCAAAAAAGGTAAAGGGGACACAAGCCTCTCTGTGCAAGCACAGGCAGAATATATCGGTGCGTGCTATGTAGAAGGATCAACGGCATACGAAGAAAATCCTGACGCAAAAATTGAAATTGATGCTATCAACAAAAAGGTGTACGAAAAAGCAGATCCTGCAATCAACGACATGTATGATTGGGGACGCAAAGTGACACTCGAAGCTTTTGAGACAATTTATGCACTCCTCGGCACAAAGTTTCAATCGAATTGTTATTTCTTCGAGAGTGTCATGGCTCCAATTGGCAAGAAAATTGTTCAAGAGAATACGGGAACAGTCTTTGAAGAATCAGATGGAGCAATCGTTTTTAAGGCAGAAAAATATAATCCCAAATTACACACGCGTGTGTTTATAAACTCGCAAGGATTGCCAACGTATGAGACAAAAGAAATTGGTCTCACGGTTACAAAATTTGAACAGGAAAATCCAGACCTTTCCATTGTAGTTACCGCGATTGAACAAGGCCCATACATGAGTGTCGTTCAAAAAGCGATCTCGCTAATTCATCCTGATTATGAATCACGCATGAAGCATCTCACGCACGGCATGATGCGTTTTGCGAGTGGCAAAATGAGTTCACGTAAAGGGAATGTCATTACGGGTGAATCACTTCTCCAAGATGCACGTGACCTTGTTCATGAGAAAATCAAAGAACGCGAATATGAGGAAAATGAACGTGATTCTATCGCGGCGCAAGTAAGTGTGGCTGCAATCAAGTACACCATTTTGAAACAGCAACTCGGTGGGAATATTATATACGATGAGGAACACTCGGTGTCATTCGAAGGTGATTCCGGTCCGTATTTGCAGTATACAGCTGTGCGTGCACAATCAATTCACGAAAAAGGGAAGAACGCTGGTCTCGTTAGTAGCGCCGTTCTCCCTGCGGAATGGAAGACAACATCACTCGAAAAATATCTCTACCGATTTCCAGAAGTCGTTGAGCGAAGTTACCAATTCCTCGAACCGCATCATATTGCAGGATATTTGCTTGAACTCGCTGCTCAGTTCAATTCATTCTACGGACAAGAAAAAATTGTTGATAGTACCGACGCCACATCACCATACAAACTCGCACTCACCGAAGCATTCCGCACCACCATGAAAAATGGTTTGTATTTGCTTGGTATCGAAATTCCAAATAAAATGTAATCATATGTCACTCATCACCGATATTCAAAAAATTAAAAATCCTACGTTCGTCCTTGCTGTAATAGCGCTGCTGTTACTCGTGACTCCGGGGTTCTTGTTCGTGTTCTATTTCAATCGACCACTTTTTGAACAGTTGGAGTTCCTGAAGCTTTTATTTTTGTCGCTCGGATGCATGACCCCGCTCGTAGCGTTTCATTTTTTTACAGCGCCATCAATGCATGAGGAGGGGAGTAATACATCAAACGAAAATTTCACTTCACTCATATTTTCGATTCTTATATCCTCAGCAGCAATGTATCTGTCACTTTTCGCAGCATATTGTTTTGGTGAATCTCTTCACTATGGGCACGGATTGAGAATTTTTATTGGGACACTCGTAACGATCGAGGTTGGTTTTTTCTGGGGTCGCTCTCTCTGAAGAACAAGCAAAAAACAGAGAAAAAATAGCTTGCAATTTCAATGGTTTCGATTATTATGAGACAAGCGTTGATGAGGCTATCACCTCGGAGCTCCTAGGAAGAAATTCGCCTGATATGCGGATATAGACCCTAGCGGGAGGTCCCGTCATAGACTCATAACAAGCCCGAAAGGGGAAGCAAGGTGGTACCACGAGAAAGCTCGTCCTTGTATGGCAGAATTCTGCTGTACGGAGACGAGTTTTTTATTTACCCATTACGCGTTCGATTATTAACGATAGCAATCAAAATATATGTCCGAAGAAATCAAAAAATCCCCAGCCGCAGAAAAAGAAGAAAAGATCATGCAGTTTTGGCGCGACAACAAGACGTTTGAACAGTCGCTCACCAAAGACGCGCCAAAAGGGAACTACGTTTTCTACGATGGTCCGCCATTTGCGACAGGACTTCCTCACTACGGACATATTCTCGGCTCAACCGCCAAAGATGTGATTGGTCGGTATCAAACGATGCAGGGTTTTCGCGTGCCACGCAAATGGGGGTGGGATTGTCACGGATTGCCGATTGAAAATATTGTTGAAAAAGATTTGGGACTTTCTGGTCACAAAGAAATCGAAGCACTCGGCGTAGAAAAATTCGTCGAACACGCGCGAAGCAAAGTGCTCACGTATGTGCACGATTGGAAACGCACCGTCGAGCGCATTGGTCGCTGGGTGGATTTTGATGGTTCGTACAAGACGATGGACAATAGTTTCATCGAAAGTGTCTGGTGGTCACTCGGCGAGCTCAACAACAAAGGCCTCATCTACGAAGGTGTACGCGTGCTCGCATACTGTCCACGCTGTGAGACACCAATCGCAAAATCTGAAATTGCGATGGACAATAGTTACAAAGACATTGCCGATATTTCTGTCTATGTAAACTTTCCACTTGTCGAAGATCCAAATGTGAATTTGATTGGCTGGACGACGACACCATGGTCGCTCCCTGGAGATATCGTGCTTGCAGTGAATGCAGAGGCAAGATATGTCAAAGTCAAAATCGCAGGCGACTCAAGTGGCAAATCATATGTGCTCGCAAAGGATCGTGCAGAAGCGGTGCTCAAAGAAAAGCCGTTCGAGATCGTCGAAGAATTTTCTGGTACTGCACTCCTCGGCAAAAAATATATGCCACCGTTTGATTACTATACAAAAGGTGAGGCGCTCCTCGCGAATCCAAAATCGTGGACTGTCGTTGCGGCTGATTTCGTAACAACGACCGACGGTACTGGTATCGCACACGAAGCACCTGCGTTCGGTGAAGATGATGCTACACTCGCGCAAAAGGAAAATATTCCATTCATTGTGCACGTTACGCCGGAAGGCAAATTTGCACCAGAAGTCACTGACTTCGCAGGTATGGCTATCAAGCCAAAATCGGCCGAGAAAGATGGCCACATGAAAGCCGATATCGAGATCATCAAATATCTCGCGGCAAAGGGTTTGCTTTTCAAAAAAGAAAAGATCATGCACTCGTACCCGCACTGCTATCGTTGTGAAACTCCACTCTTCTATTACGCGCTCCCAAGTTGGTTTGTGAATATTCAGAAAGCAAAAGCGAGAATGCTCGAGACTGCCAAAGACATGAAGTGGATTCCAGAGCATCTCAAGGAAGGTCGCTTCAAAAATACGATGGAATCAGCACCGGATTGGAACATTTCCCGCAATCGCTACTGGGCAAGTCCACTTCCATTTTGGAAATCTGCCGAGGGCAAACTCATGTTTGTCTCATCGGTTGAAGACTTGAAATCAAAAACAAAGAAGTCTGGTAACACGTATCTTGCGATGCGTCACGGTCATGCTGAACACATGGTCGCACAAGTCATGGCGAGTCTCGAAAACGATTCATATCCACTCACGGAACAGGGAAGGAATGAGGCGACGAGTCGCGCCGAAGAATTGAAGGCTCGCAAAGTCACAAAGATTTTTGCTTCGCCACTCATTCGCACACAAGAGACGGCGCAGACCGTTGCGGATATTCTTGGTATCGCACGGGAAGACATTGTGACTGACGACCGTCTCCGCGAATATGATTTTGGTGAATGGAATGGCAAACCATTTCAGGAATTCATCGACTATCGTAAAAATAATGTGAAAGACTATACCGAGCAACTCGGCGCGTCATCTCTCCTTGAGACCAAAAAGCGTTTTGGTGATTTTCTCTACGAACTTGAATCAAAGTACGCGAACGAAACGATTCTCATCGTGACGCACGGTATTTTCTTTGAGACGAGCGCTGCGCTCATCCAAGGTGCTGACAATGCACGATCGCTCGAAATTCTCTTCGATGTGTTTAATTTGAAACGCATTCAACCAGGTGAAGTGCGCGAGCTTGCGTTCGTTCCACTGCCACACAATGCGAGTTATGAACTTGATTTGCATCGACCATATATTGATGCAATCAAGCTTGTTGATGAAGCGGGGACAGAGTACACCCGTATCAGTGAAGTCATCGACTGTTGGTTTGAATCTGGTTCGATGCCATTCGCACAAGATCACTATCCATTCGAGCGTCCAAATTGGAAGAGCGAAAATTTCCCTGCGGGATTCGTCGCTGAATACATCGCGCAGACACGTACGTGGTTTTATTACACACACGCTGTTTCGACGATTCTCTTTGACGCTGCACCATTCAAGCATGTCGTGACGACAGGAACATTGCTCGCTGAAGACGGACAAAAAATGTCCAAGTCCAAAGGCAACTATCCCGACCCATGGATATTGTTCAACAAATATGGTGTTGATCCACTCCGCCTGTATCTCATGTCGAGTCCGCTCATGAAAGGTGAGGACGCAAACTTCTCTGAAAAGGCCGTGCAAGATATCGCTTCGAAGCTCATCGGACGATTGCAAAATGTGCTCACGTTCTACGAACTCTACCGCGATGTGTCGCTTGAAAAAGAAGTTACTTCGTTTGAAGCACAGAACGTGCTTGATATCTGGATCCTTTCACGCCTTGCTGAATTGGTCACTGATGTGACGAAGGGAATGGAGGCATATGATATGACGGAATCGACACGACCATTTGATTTGTTTGTCGACGATCTTTCGACATGGTATTTGCGTCGCTCACGCGAACGCATCAAGGACGGTGAGACCGATGCGAAGAAGACATTGTATGTTGTGTTTACAACTGTCGCGAAATTACTTGCACCATTTGCACCATTTACGGCTGAAGATATTTGGCAACGTTTGAAGCACGGAGACAGTGTTGATTCAGTACATTTGACCGAGTGGCCAACTGCGGGAGTAGTCGTCGAAGAAGTGCTCATGGCAATGAAGACAACACGTATGGTGGTGACGTATGGATTGGAAGCTCGTCAAAAAGCGGGGCTCAAAGTTCGCCAACCGCTCGCACAGCTGAAAGCAAAAAACATGAAGCTCGGTGGTGAATATACTTCAATCGCGATGGATGAATTGAATGTGAAAGAAATCGTTGAGGATACGACACTCGAGACCGATGTGTGGCTTGATACGACGATTACTGATGCACTCAAAAAAGAAGGGGAATATCGTGAACTCGTGCGCGGCGTACAGGAGCTGCGCAAGACCAAAGGACTGACTCCGAGCGATGTCGTAACACTCACGCTTTCGATGAATGCAAAAGATATTGTTGCTTCGTTTGAAACTGAGATGAAAAAGACCGTGCTTGCTCGCGAGATTGTTTTTGTTGATTCATTTGAGAATGGAGAGGCGATCGAGGTCGCGGGAGCGACCGTGCTTGCACGTGTGGAGAAATAGGATGCAGGTACGACCGCTCATCATGTTTGATTTTGATGGTGTCATTGTTGATACACTCGGTATTTCACCTAGCCCAAAACGGACACTTACTGTGCCAGAAAGTATTCAACAATTAGTAAAAAAACTTGTTTCCAATTTTCATCTCGCGATTATTTCAAGTTCCCAAACTTCGACAATCAAAGATATCATTGCGCGCGAGGGCGTAGCGGATTGTTTTTCTGATGTGCTCGGCTATGACGTAGACTCAAGCAAAGTTGTTCGCATCAAAATGATGCTTGATCAATATGGCGCGAAACCAAACGAGACGGTATTCATTACTGACACAAGCGGAGATATATACGACGCACATGAGAGCGGTGTCCCTGCTATTGCTGTCACGTGGGGAATGCAAAGTCGCGACACACTTGCTGACGCAAAACCGCTCACGATTGTAGATTCTGTCGCTATCCTCGAACAAGAGATTCTCGGATTTTTTTCTGGTACAATAGGGGAATGAAAGAAGATTTTTCGGATCGTATGAACGAAGGCAAAGAACTTGAAAAAGATCACCTCGTCAAGGTGGTTGGAATGACCGATTTTTTCCTCTCGGCGGTCAAAGGATTTCGTCGTGATTTAGCACTGTCTATTCCTTCGTGTCCCGACTACTTGGAGGCGGATTTTCTGACCTTGCCGAATGGACTTGTTGTACCACCGATGCCGACCGCAAAAAGTTTTGGCGATTTGAGCAAAATGTTGACTCTTTCGGATGATGCACTGAATGGCACGATTAAACTCAAGAATCCAAAATTTGGTCCCGACCAAGGAATGCGAGAGAAACTCTTAGAGGAAGCACTTTTGACACACAAGAATCTAATGGATGTTGCCGACACTGCGAATCGAATGTATCAGACAATCCAGACTGCTGGATTTGAATTCGATGTATTCAACTCAAACAATATTGAAGTTGGGCACGCAGATATGAATATTGTGTTTGATCGCGACGAATTGTATCTTGCGTCGGCGACCGCTCGCGCACTCGGCGAGCGGGCCGTACGCCTCGACATTGATTTGGTTGAAGGTATCGAACGACTCCAGACCGGACAAAATAAAGTAACAATATGAGTACATCTCCACGCGTATTTTTAATTCACGGCTTTGAAGGCACGCCAAACGGTGGTTGGCGTCCATGGCTCATGGCGCAACTCGCGCTCAAAGATATCTTTGCGTGTTCGCTTGCAATGCCGTCTCCAGAAAATCCAACACAAATCGAATGGACGAATGAAATTGCTCGTGCAGTAGGAGAGCCGAGCGAAAATATTTTTCTTATAGGACACTCACTCGGAGTTCCTGCGATTTTGCAGTATCTCCAGTCTCTTAAAACGGGTGATCAGATTGGCGGTGTCGTGCTTGTCTCAGGGCCGTTTCAAAATGTTACCGATGAATACAGTACGAAACTTGAGAGTTTTTTTGTGCCGTCATTTGATTTCGATCGAATCAAAAATGCGTGCAAGCAGTTTGTCGTTATCCATGGCGACAATGACCCACTCGTACCATTTTCTGATGCCGTATTGTTTGGGCAAGAACTTGATTGCCCTGTCATGCCTGTGACAAACGGAGGACATCTCAATGGCTCGAGTGGTTGGCGTGAATTGCCACAAGTACTCACCGCACTCGAAGGATTTTTCAGTCGATAGGTTTCTATGCACCACATTCATCACACAGAAGCATTTGTG
Organism: bacterium; assembly: GCA_037143195.1. GTDB lineage: Bacteria > Patescibacteriota > Minisyncoccia > Phycocordibacterales > UBA9973 > CAITQP01. The sequence continues at coordinate 26,529 of JBAWZD010000004.1, forward strand.
CTTGGTTCGCGACCAAAAGGGGAAGATTCAAAATTGCTCATTTTATATACGCGTGAACTCGGATTGATTTACGCTCATGCGCAGGGGATACGAAAGATTTCTTCGAAGCTCCGATTCACACTCCAAGATTATTCGCGTGCACAAGTTGACCTCGTTCGAGGCAAAGAGATTTGGCGCGTGACGACGGCGACTCCGATGCATTCATATTCGAGTTTGCGTCGCGCTCGCGAGAGCGAGCGCATCCTTGCACGTACCTCGGCGCTCCTCATGCGTCTCGTTACTGGTGAAGAAGCGAACACCGAAATATACGGTGCGCTCACGCGCACCTACGACCTCCTCGAATCCGCCACCACCCGCGTCGAAGACTACCGAGCTCTCGAACTCCTCGCCGTCGCTCGTATCCTCACCGCACTCGGCTACCTTTCTCGTGCGACTCCAGGGCTCATTCTCGAACCCGACCAGCCAGAACTCTGGCAAAGCGAACAAGCGCCAATCATTCCAAAAGAATTTTCCGATATCGCATACCAGCACCGCCTGATACGAGATATAAACCAAGCTCTCGCCGCAAGTCAGCTCTAGTTGAGCTAAAATCCTCTGGGCGTGATAAAATAGCGACATATGCCACGCATTCCATTTGGATCGGGGGGAGAGGACGAAAACAAGGTTCACAATCTCGATGATGTAAACGATCGTCTGTATCGTCGTGATTTGGCCGACCGTAAACCTCGCCGTATTGATTCACTGCATGCGCGACGCTTCAGCGTCAACCAAGATTGGGTCAAAGAAACCATCACCAAAGAAAATGTCGAGAAGGTTGCAACGCACCCGTCCATCTTCCGCAAGTTTTTCTATTTCTCACTCGGCTTTGCTGGACTCGCCGTTGTCTTTTCAATGTTCATCTTGTTCACCGGAAGCAACACAATTTCAAACAATGAAATTGATATCAACGTACTCGGCAATTCATTCGTTGCTGGTGGAGAAGAATTGCCACTACAAGTCGAAGTTGTAAACAAAAATTCAAGTGCGCTTGAACTTTCCGACCTTTTCATCGAATACGACAAGGGTGGTGACGCGACGAGTGGTGCAGGTCATGTCCGCGATGTGAATTCGCTCGGCACGATCGGTGCAGGCAAGACTGCGACCAAAACATTTAATGCGACGCTGTATGGCACAGAGGGAAGTGTTCAAGATATTACGTTTACACTTCAGTATCGTCTCTCGGGTTCAAATGCAATCTTCGTAAAGACGAGCACATTTCCGGTGACGATTAGTTCGGCACCAGTTGCGCTGTCTGTTGATGCTCCGCAAAATGTTACACCAAACCAAGAGCTCACTTTTACTGTCAAAACGAAATCAAATTCAAAAAATACGCTCTCAGGTATGTTGCTCCACATTGATTATCCAACTGGTTTCAATTTTACCAAAGCTGACCCAACTCCTGATTCTATAAACAACACATGGAATTTGGGCGATCTCGCACCGGGAGCTGAGCGCGATATCAAAATCACTGGAACGGTGTATGGTCAGGACGGAGAAGACCGAGCCTTTCATATCTATACAGGCTCAGCGAGTGACGCAGACAAGACGAAGATTGGTGTTACCTACAATTCGTTCCTTGATACGGTGAGCCTCGTGAAGCCATTCATTGGAGCACAGCTCGCAATCAATGGCGTCGTCGCAGACACGGTCCCAATCAAAAGTTCGGGTCAGGTGAATGTTCAGGTCACCTACGCAAACAACCTTCCAACGATTGTGACAAATGCCGAAGTCACACTCCAACTTTCAGGGAATGCGCTCGATACTTCATCGGTGAATGTACCAAGTGGTTTCTACAATTCCTCAAATCATACCGTCGTCTGGAATTCGACGACAGAGCCAGCGCTTGGAACATTGCAACCATCTGACCAAGGGCAACTCAATCTTACATTCAGTGTGTTACCACTCGTTTCTTCGGGAACAACACTTGCATCGCCCCAAGTAAAACTTTCACTTTCGATGAAGGGCAAACAACCAGATCAAGGTGGTATGGTGAGTGAAATTACCAATACAACAATTGCGACCGCTGTCGTGAGTTCTGATCTTGGTTTTACAATGCAACCTTCATACTATTCAGGGCCATTTTCAAATACTGGACCTATCCCACCAAAGGCAGAACAACCAACAACATATACGGTCACATGGGCAGTGACCAACTCTGCGAATGCACTTTCGAATGCGAGTGCCGTTGCACAGCTTCCAACGTATGTCGATTGGGTGGGTACTATTTCTCCACAAGGTGAACTAATCACGTATGACGACACGACACGCACCGTCCATTGGAATATCGGGCAAGTGCCGATTGGAACAGGAATTACGGCGAACCCTCGAATTGTTTCTTTCCAAGTTCGCCTCAATCCATCGACGTCTCAGATCGGAAGTACACCAAAACTTGTGCTTGACGCGACAGTGACCGCAAAAGATTCCTTTACCGGAGAGGCACTCAGTATGAATCGATATTCGATTTCAACACTCTTGCAAAATGACTCAGGTTTTCCTGCCGGCGGGCAGATAGTTACAAAGTAGGCGAGAGTATGGTAGAACTGAGAGAGACCTAATAACCTAAAATATATGAACGAAAACACAGACAACCTCATGGAGAAGATTCAGTCGCTTGCCAAGCGTCGTGGCTTTGTATACCAAGGCTCGGAGATATACGGTGGCCTCGCAGGTACATGGGATTACGGCCCACTCGGTGTCGCCCTCAAGAACAATATCAAAGACGCATGGCGCAAGAAATTCGTCTCATCCAAGAGCGATATGTATGAAGTCGATGCGGCCATTCTCATGAACCCAAAGGTCTGGGAGACGAGTGGACACGTCGCGGGATTTTCTGATCCGCTTGTTGAGTGTCCAAAATGTAAAAATCGTTTTCGTGAAGACCAAGTCGAGGATTCAAAAAAGAATCCTGGCACAAAAGATTGTCCAAATTGTGGCACGACGCTCGGCACCGCACGTCAATTTAATATGATGTTCGCGACTCAGATTGGTGCGGTGCAGGATTCATCTTCTACTGTATATCTTCGTCCAGAAACTGCAGCCGGCATGTTCGTGAATTTCAAAAACATCATCGACAGTTTCCATCCGAAGCTTCCGTTTGGTATGGCACAGATTGGGAAGGCATTCCGCAACGAGATCACTCCGCGCGACTTCGTATTTCGCGTACGTGAATTTGAGCAGATGGAAATCGAATATTTTGTGAAGCCAGAAGATTGGCAGAAATATTTTGAATATTTTAAAGATTCGATGCTCGAATGGATGGAAGAAGTTGGTATCGACATGCAGAAAGTTCACGAGCTTGAAGTCGCAAAAGAAGACCTTGCGCACTATTCAGACCGCACCGTCGATTTCGAATTTGATTTCCCATTCGGACGCAAAGAATTGTTTGGTCTCGCATACCGCAAAGATTTCGATCTCGGTAGTCACTCACGTGGCTCAAGTGTCGACCTCTCATACCAAGACGAAGAATCAAAATCAAAGATTATGCCTCACGTGATCGAGCCGTCGTTTGGCGTTGATCGCAGTGTGCTCGCCTTGCTTTCATCTGCCTATGCAGAAGAAGAAAAGGAAGGGGAGACGCGTTCATATCTCAAATTCAAACCCTCAATCGCGCCAGTCATTTGTGCCGTCAGTCCGCTCCTCAAGAACAAACCCGCTCTCGTCGAGAAAGCACAGTACGTCTACGGCATGCTCAAGGCTGAATTCGGTCGCGTCATGTGGGACGACAATGGCAACATCGGCAAGCGCTACCGCCGTCAGGACGAAATCGGCACACCATGGTGCATCGTCATCGACTTCGACACGCTCGGTGAAGATCATGCCGATTTCAAAGACACAGTCACCGTGCGTGATCGTGATACTGGATCACAAAAGCGTGTTCCGATTGCCGACCTCATCACTACTATTCGCGCAGAACTTGTATAAAAAATATGAACTACACAAAAACAAAACTCAAAAACGGGTTGCGCGTTATCACCGTACCCATGAAGGACAACCCGACTGTGACGGTGCTTGTGCTCGTTGAGACTGGTTCAAAATATGAGACCAAAGAGAAGAATGGTATTTCGCATTTCCTCGAACACATGTGTTTTAAGGGGACAGAGAAGCGTCCAACGGCACATTCTATCAGTGCTGAACTCGATGGACTTGGCTCTCAATATAATGCATTCACGGGTCAAGAATATACTGGCTACTATGCCAAAAGTGACGCGAAACATTTCAAACAAGTCTTCGACGTTGTTTCCGATATTTACCTCAACTCAACATTCCCAGAAGCGGAAATGGAAAAGGAAAAGGGCGTGATCGTAGAAGAGATCAATATGTACGAGGACATGCCACATCGACATGTGCAGGATCTTTTCGTGGGGCTTCTGTATGGCGATCAGCCCGCTGGATGGAATATCGCGGGAAGTCGCGAGAATGTCCGCGCAATGACACGCAATGATTTCGTCGCATACAAAAAAGCACACTACGTGCCAAAGGCAACGACCGTCATTGTCGCGGGTAAAGTCAAAGAAAAAGAAGTTGCCAAAGAAATCGCGCGTGTGTTTGGTTCACTCAAATCAACTGCAAAATCTACCAAGAAAGCGACTGTCGATACACAATCAAAATCAGCCGTGCATTTGGCATACAAGAAGACAGACCAAACACATCTCGTGCTTGGTGTTCGCACTTTTGATACCTACGACAAGCGCAATATGTCGCTCGCCGTACTTGCGACTATTCTCGGTGGAGGTATGAGTTCACGCCTCTTTGTGAAGCTTCGTGAAGAGCTCGGCGTCGCATACTACGTGCGCGCTTCAAGTGACAATTCTACGGATCACGGATTCTTCGAAATTGCCGCCGGTGTTTCGAACGATCGCGTTCACGAAGTCATCCGAGAAATTCTCGCCGAATGCGCGCGCATAGCCGCAAACCCAGTCGGTGCCGAAGAGCTCGCAAAAGCCAAAGAATACATGGCAGGGAACATGAAGCTCGAACTTGAATCGTCCGATGCATGGTCCAATTTCTACGGAGGTCAGGAAGTCATGCGAAAGAAGATCAAGACTCCCGAAGAAGTTGAACGCCTCATTCGTAAAGTCACCGCCAAAGATGTTCAAAAAATCGCTCAAACTATCTTCACCGACAAGCATCTCAACCTTGCGCTGATTGGTCCATTTGAGGATACAAAGCCATTTTTGACTGAACTTACATTTAAGGCCTAACTAGTGCTATTATTGGGTTATGGACAAGATCGAAACCCAAAAAATACAGGTGAGTGAGCGCAGTATCGTCTACGGCGTGTTGTTTATCGTTTTTCTCGCCATGCTCTACTATTTGCGCGAGCTCGTCTACGTATTCCTCACTTCAATTGTTATCGCCTCATTCGTCGAGTCAGCGGTGCGCCGATTTCACAAGCATGGCGTGCGTCGCACGATTGCGGTGATGATTATTTACTTCCTCGTGCTCCTTATTTGTGGTGGGTTGTTGTACCTCTTCATTCCGGTATTCTTGTCGCAGTTTGGTCAGTTCTCTTCATTCATCGACAAATATTTGCCCGCGACTACGTCGCTCGGCACCACGGACGGATTCAACGTCTCAAACATCTTTCAGAATTTCCAATCGCTCGCATCAGGGGAGACAGGAGGTGCACTGCAAACTGCAATCGCGCTCTTTGGAGGATTGTTCAACTTCGTTATTCTCATTGTGCTCTCGTTCTATCTTTCAATCAACGACAAAGGTATTGAAACATTTCTTCGTATTGTCACTCCTGCGCGCTATTCTGACTATGCAGTCGATTTGTGGTACCGCACCGAGCGCAAAATCGGATTGTGGTTTCAAGGACAACTTTTGCTCGCGCTCCTTGTCGGTGTGTTGATCTATCTCGGCCTCCTCATTTTTAATGTGCAGTATTCATTGCTCCTTGCTTTGCTCGCCGCTGTTATGGAGCTCATTCCGTTTGGTATTATTCTCGCCTCGATTCCGGCGATTGCGGCCGGATTTTCGGGTCATAGCGCAACAGGTGCATTTGAAGTCGCGGGACTGTATCTCATCGTGCATCAATTTGAACTGAACCTCATCTCGCCACTCATCGTGCAAAAGGTCGTGGGCGTCTCATCGCTCATGGTTGTGCTCTCACTTCTCGTCGGACTCAAATTGGCGGGCTTCTGGGGTGTCGTACTCGCGATCCCAGCGACTGTGCTCCTGATGGAATTCCTCGCCGATGTCAAAAAGAAGAAGGGTTTGCCGATTTAACAAAGCCGTGTAGTATCAATAATCATGTCCAAAAACTTCTACCTCACCACGACACTTCCGTACGTAAATGCCGACCTCCATATGGGTCATGCGCTTGAATTCGTGCGTGCTGATATCATCGCTCGATCCAAAAAGGCTGAAGGATATGAGGTTTTTTTCAATACAGGGACTGACGAGCACGGCATGAAGATATATGAGAAGGCTGTCGCGAATGGCCAGACACCACAAGAATTCGTCGACGCGAGCTTCGCTCGCTTCCAAGACTCTGTCAAAATCTTCGGTCTCGACGAAAGTATCATTCACTACGCGCGCACGACGAATCCGAGTCACGAGAAAGCTGCCCAAGAATTCTGGCGTCGCTGTGACCAGAATGGATATATCTACAAAAAGAATTACCAAACGAAATATTGTGTTGGTTGTGAGGAAGCAAAGACAGATTCAGAACTCGTGAACGGTGAGTGTCCGGTACACCCAGGTCGCGCACTTGAGATCATCGAAGAAGAAAATTATTTCTTCAAATATTCTGCGTTCACCGACAAGCTCACTGCGTTTTATGCGACGCGTCCAGATTTTGTTGTGCCCGATTTTCGTTTTAATGAAATCAAAGCATTCGTCGCACGTGGACTCGAAGATTTTTCTATCTCACGCTTGAAGACCAAAATGCCATGGGGGATTCCGGTCCCAGGTGATGACAATCACGTTATGTATGTGTGGTTTGATGCACTCACAAACTATATCTCCACGCTCGGTTGGCCTGATGCTGAAAGTGTCGCAAGTGGCGATTTCAAAAAGTTTTGGGTTGAAGGAACACCAACGCAGTACTGTGGCAAAGACAATCTTCGTTTCCAATCAGCAATGTGGCAAGCCATGCTCATGGCAGCCGACGTACCCAACTCGCATCAGATAGTCATCAACGGATTCATCACAGCTGACGGCGGAGTGAAGATGAGCAAGACACTCGGCAACGTCGTCGACCCAAAAGATATTGTCGCGGAATATGGCACTGACGCACTTCGATTTTTCCTTGCGAAGGAAATCTCAAGTTTTGAGGATAGTCCATTTACACCGGAGCGATTTAAAGCTGCGTACAATGCGCACCTTGCGAACGGAATTGGGAATTTGTCCTCTCGTATTTTGACGCTTTCAGAAAAACATCTTTCTAAGTGTCCGAGTCTCGAGGCGTCAGTTGTGCCAGAACAGTTCATTCAAGAAATCCATGCATTTGATATTCAAAAGGCAACAACATTTGTATGGTCCAAAGTACAAGAGCTCGACCAGACAATACAGTCGACCGAACCATTCAAGGTGGTCAAGCTAGACGAGGTGAAAGGCAAAGAACTCATAACCGATCTCGTTGTGAAGCTCAATACGATAGCTCTGATGCTTCAATCAATCATGCCCGCAACGGCAACAAAAATACTTGCTCAAATTCAAGCAAACAAGAAACCAGAAGCACCACTCTTTTTGCGTAAAGAATAATATATGGACCCAAAATATTGCGACGTACATGCTCATGTGAATTTTAAAGCTTTCGATGAAGATCGAGAGGCGACTATGGCGCGTGCGCTCGAAGCAGGCGTGCATGTGATGAATGTGGGTACTCAGCAAGATACGTCGAAGTTTGCCGTTGAGATTGCAAACCGCTACCCGCATGGAGTTTATGCTGCGATTGCACTTCATCCAGTGCATACGTCGAAATCACATCACGATGTCAAAGAGCTTGGCGAAGAGGGCAAAGCATTCACTTCACGCGGAGAAGCATTCGATCCGAGCTTTTATGAAGCACTCGCGATGGATCCCAAAGTCCGCGCAATTGGAGAGTGTGGACTCGACTACTACCATATGGAAAGTGCTGACAATGATCCTGCTCTTGGTCAGGAAATCATTGATCGTCAGAAAAAAATTTTCATCCAGCATATCGAGGTCGCAAACAAAGTTGGGAAGCCACTCATGTGCCACATTCGAAACGCTTACAAAGACGCCGCCGATATTCTCCGTGAACATGCCAAAGTCAAAGGGGACATTCATTTCTTCGCGGGCACATGGGAAGAAGCGAAGCTTTTCATTGATCTCGGATTCACACTTTCATTTACTGGCGTCATTACATTCACGAGCGATTATGACGAAGTCGTGCGCAACACTCCGCTCGACATGATGCTCACCGAGACGGATTGTCCATACATCACGCCAAAGCCATTCCGAGGCAAGCGCAACGAACCAATGCACGTTCGCGAAGTCGTCAAAGCCATCGCCCGCATCAAAGGCCTCGACGAAGAACTCGTCCGCGCCCAGCTCGTTCTAAACGCAAAACGAGTATTTGGATTCTAAAAAATAACCTATGAGTGATCAAACCTATTGGAAGAATAAGTGGAAATCACGAGCCAAAGAGCCGGCCAATAATTTTGCGGTACGGGCATACAAGCTGGTTGAGGATAAAAAATATACAACCCTTTTAGATGTTGGGTGCGGTAATGGGCGCGATTCTCTCTACTTCGCAGAGCACGGATTCAAAGTAACTGCCGTTGATTTTGCTTCGAGTGGTATCAAACAATTGCAGTTAGAAAATCCTGCTATTTCATGTGTGTTCTCTGACATTACACAAATGAATTTTAAGGCGAATTCGTTTGATGTAATCTATGCGCATTTGAGTCTCCACTATTTCGACGACGAAATGACGACCAAAATCTTTGCTGATTTGTACAAAATGCTCAAGAAGGGAGGCACTATTTTTGTAAAATGTAAGTCAGTCGACGATGCATTGTACGGGAAAGGCAAAAAAGTTGGAGAACATATGTATAAGGACGACCACGTTCGCCACTTTTTCTCGAAAGAGTATATGTTCGAAAAGCTCCACGATTTCAGTATCATAAAAATTCGAAAAACGTCGTCCGTGTACCACCATTACAAGTCGGCATTTATTGAGGCGGTCGCGACGAAGTAAACTATGGATACAACAATCGAAATTCTCACCGTCGACAATTGGCAGATTTTGAAAGAGCTGTGGCTTGAGGCGTTGCAAAGTGATTCTATCGCCTACGGTTCTTCCTACGAAGAAAATGTTGGGTTGAGTGACGACGAGTGGCGCAAGAAATTTGAAGCTGGACCCAAATACGTCGCGCGCGTAGATGGGGAACCTGTCGGTCTCGTTGGTGTGCGATATGAGAAAACAAAAAAAGTTGAGCATGTTGCTCATATTGTTGGTTTTTACGTCGACCCAGCGTTTCGAGGAAGGGGAATTGGACGTAAACTTATGGAGCGAGCACTTGATGATCTTCGAAAGCATCCCAAAATTACGAAAATTGAACTTGGAGTAAACGTTCTGCAAACGAGCGCTATCGCGCTCTACAAAAACCTCGGTTTTGTAGAAGAAGGGGTGCTTCACAGGGCAACAAAAATCGGGGATACCTACTACGACCACGCCCAAATGTACCTCCTGTTCCCGGACAAGCAATAATTGCCCAATTTCCGATTTCGTGTTAGTCTCAAATAGTCTTGTTCGATAGGGCACTGATAGCCCTATCGCCATGGTCCGAAACAAGACGACAAGCCTTATTTTAAGGCTTTTATTACAAAGTTTTTGCAGATTATTCCAATGGAAGAAATGACCCAAACAGAAGGAAGCGAGAACGGAGTTTACGAACTCGGTTTCCTTCTTGTGCCAGATATCACGGAAGAAAAACTTCCTGAAGTATTTGGTACCCTCAAAGATTCTATCCTCGCCCGTGGCGCGGTAGCTATCTCTGAGGAGTTCCCTAAGCATATCCCACTCGCGTACACGATGGAGAAGACGATCAACAACAAGATCGAGCGCTTCAACAACGGTTACTTCGGCTGGATCAAGTTTGAGCTCGAAGGACTCAAGGTTGCTGAACTCGAAGCAAGTCTTCGCCTTCGCACAGACGTTATCCGTCATCTTCTCGTCAGTACTGTTCGTGAGAATACGATTGCTAGTAAGAGGGGCTTCGGCGTTCGTCGACGCACGAAGGATGAGTCAGGTAAGGAGTCTGCTGCTCCCGAAATGTCAAAAGAAGAGATTGATCGCGAGATCGAAGCTCTTGTAGACGATAAGGCTGCAGCCTAAATACATGTTTTACAACAAAGCGATCATCATTGGAAACGTTACACGCGACCCTGAGATCAAAGCATTACCGTCCGGTGCAAAAGTTACTTCACTTTCTGTTGCTACCAACCGTGTCTGGAAAGACCAAGCTGGTGCAAAGAAAGAACAAACTGATTTTCACAACGTCGTCGTCTTCGGTCGCCAAGCTGAGACTGTCGCACAATACATCAAGAAGGGTTCGATGCTCATGATTGAGGGTCGCATTCAGACACGATCGTGGGATGGTGCAGATGGCAAGAAGAATTACCGTACAGAAATCGTTGCCGACCGAGTCCAGTTTGGACCTCGTGGGGGCGCGACAGCAGGCGGTACGACAGTTGCTGGATCAAACGATCCACAGAGCAACAGTCCGATGAATCAAGGCGGAAAAGATGTCGAGACGATTGACTATCCTGATGACGACATCAATGCTGAAGACATCCCGTTCTAACCACCATTACTAGTATTCGATTATAGAAAATGAAACAAGATTTTTTCTCATCAAACAACATCAAGCATGTCGACTACAAGGATCTTGAGGTAATCAAGAAATTCCTTGGGCCAACAGCAAAGATCATGTCTCGCCGCCGTACTGGACTCTCGTCTGGCAATCAGCGCAAAGTAGCGCTCGCGGTCAAGCGTGCACGATTCATGGGCCTTCTCCCATACATTCAGAAGTAGTTCTATTGCGGTTGCCCGCACAAAACAAAACACGGCCTACGGCCGTGTTTTGTTTTGTATGTACCAATGTGGGATAATTATCGAATGGAATCTACCCGCACATTTTTAAAGCAGTTTTTTCTTATTATTGTACTCGTCCTCGCTACGTATTTTGTTGTCACACGATTTTATCATGTCGGTCTCTTTGAGAAGGTGGCGATTCAGCCTCTTCCCGTTACACAGACTTCTGCCCCGAATAACGAACCGAATGTGAGCGGTGTTTCTGCCTTAAAAACGATTAATGCAAACGGAAACAACTGTGATGTCTTGTTTACTGTCGAAAACCCATTTGTGAAAGGAGAGTATGCGCTTGCTACCGGGAAAGGATGTGCAAACAAGAATCAAATGTATTCGTTGTTCATTCAGGATGGCGCGACTGTGAAGCCGATCCTTGAATCATATGGATATAATTCACAATTGTATCCATATCCAACGAACAATCAAAAAGAGCTTATGGTGTTCCTTGATGCAGACACACTTCTTTATAGTAACGTCGACGGTGAAGGGGACGGGTGTCAATCGGGCGCGAGGGTAAATTATAATACGTACAATTTGAGCACTCGTGTCGCGAAAACTGTCGCGACGGGCTCGATTAGTTCGTCGTGCCACGATCCAAAAGCTGACAGTGAGCTTGTTACGAACGTCTGTTACGACACGAGTGAGCAGTACCGTTTTGGAAATGACTCAATCGTTTTCTCTGTCACGTGTGCTGGACCGACCGAAAACGGAGATCCAAAAATAGTGGCGCTTTCGTTTAATGGCAAACAGGTGACTGCTCGCTCTATACTCAAACCTGACTACTATACATTCTCAGGTATTACAACAACAATAGCCTTGCTTCAGGGCGATCACCTCGTCACATTCCTTTTTGGTGATACGCTGTACGTTCTTGATCCCAATACTGGAAAACTTATGCAATAAAAATGAAACGAGGTCGCGAATTTAGTAGGCCTTCGCCTCTTTAAGCGACTGACTCATCGCAATCAAAATGCGGTATGGATCACCATTTGATCCAGGACGGCGGTCTTCGAGATATCCTTTGCCGTCTTTTTCGGTCGAGAGTGGAATGCGAATCGACGCGCCACGGTCCGCCACACCATATGAGAATGTATGGATAGACTGTGTCTCGTGTTTGCCCGTCAAACGGAGATGGTTGTCCGATCCATAATGCTCCATGTGCATTTTTCGGTTCTTATCAAACGTCGCATAGATACGATTGAACAAATCTTTGCCTCCTGTCTCTCGCATTTTCTTGGTTGAGAAATTCGTATGGAGTCCTGAGCCGTTCCAATCTCCTTTGGTAAGTGGCTTTGGATGCAGATTGACCGAGACACCGTACGCTTCCGCGATGCGAATGAGCATGTAGCGGGTGAGCCAGAGATAGTCAGCGGTCGCGAGTGTGCCCATGCCAAAGAGCTGATATTCCCATTGTCCGAGCAAGACCTCGGCGTTTGTTCCCGTGAGTGTGATACCCGCTTGGAGACAGAGTTCGGTGTGCTCTTCCATGATTTCTCGACCGACAACATTGTCTGCACCGAGACCACAATAGTATTCGCCTTGAGGCTGCGGGAATTTCTTTGGGTCAGAAGGGAAGCCGAGCGGACGTCCATTTTTCGCGAGCACATATTCTTGTTCAAAACCAAACCAGTTGTCTTTGTTGTCGTATTGTTCGAGTTGTGCGCGATAGTTTGAAATGTGCGGTGTCTGGTCCGGATTCAAAACTTCACACAAAACTAAAAAAGTCCGCTCCCTCGCAGGATCCGGAATCATACGCACAGGGCGGAGTAAGCAGTCGGAGAAGTGTCCTTTTGCTTGGCGGGTAGAGCTACCATCAAAAGACCAGATGGGGAGTTCTTTGAGAGTTTTCTCTCCTTCGAGGATTTTGTCCTTACCCCTAAGGTTGGGCTCGGGAGTGTACCCGTCGAGCCAGATATACGTATAGATGAATGCAGGCTGTTTGCTCATGGTGTCTTACTTCGTAAAAAATAAAAAACGAAATTCTCCGACAGAATTTCGCATGAGAAAGGGCTGTTTCCTAAGTATAGAAAATATGTGCCAAGGTAGTCAACTCAAAACACAAAATGTGTGCAAAAAAAACAGGGAGGAATGGGTCGACCCTGTTTTTTTGCACACATTTTGTGTTTTGAGTTGTCCGTCTATGCTCGTTCGACGTATTCGTTGGTGACAGTGTTGACTACAATCTTGTCTCCGACATCTACGAAGAGAGGACAGTTGATTGTCGCACCGTTTTCGAGGACGACTTGCTTTGAGCCACCAGTACGAGTGTCTCCTTTGATTGCTGGAGGAGCTTCTTTGACGGTAAAGGTCATTTTGACAGGAAGCGAGACACCGATTGTCTCTTCTTCGTCGTCATCGTTGGTCCAAACGAGGGCTGTGACCATTTCGTTTGGATTGAGGAATTTTACCTTGTCCCCAAGGAGGGCCGAATCCATCTTGAAGCGATCAGAAGGGTCTTTTGGATCTGCAAACCAGTATTCACCCTTGTTGGTGAAGAGGAATTTGACCTCGCGCTTTACGAGATCGGCCTCATCCGCACTGTCAGACACGTGGAATACTTCGTTGTATGCCTTGCCACTCTTCAAGCTACGGAGCTTCACCGCATTCTGAGGCTTGCGTTGTTGGGTGCGAGCGACGTGGTTGTCGAGAACTTCACATGGTTCATCGTTGTGAATAATGATTTTTCCGACGCGGATTTCGTTGTATTCGAGTTTTGCCATAGGGAACTACGTACTAGTTATAAGATAGTAATATTCGGATTCTAGCCGAAAAAGAGTTATTTTTCAAGCTTTATCTACTCAGCCGCACTTGGCACCTGAATATCGCTGAAACGAGCACGGATTGTTTTTTCGATTTCTTTTTCAAGTTTCGCATTCTCTTTCAGGAATGTACGAGTAGCGTCATAGCCACGGCCCATTTTGACCTCTTCTTTGCCCTCTGGGGTATAGGTATATGAGCCACCAGACGATTTTGCCACGATGCCAATCTTCTCTCCGAGTGCCATGAGTTCGCCTTCGTAGGAGATGCCTTCGCCATAGATGATGTCGAATTCTGTCTGCTTGAATGGAGCGGCGACTTTGTTCTTGACGACTTTGACGCGTGTGCGACCTCCGACGACTTCTTCGCCCTTTTTGATCTGGGCGATGCGACGAATATCGAGACGGACAGAGGTATAGAACTTGAGCGCCTTACCTCCTGGAGTTGTTTCAGGGTTGCCGAACATCACGCCGATCTGCATACGGATTTGGTTGATGAAGATGACGACGGTGTTTGACTTGGAAACGATTGCCGTGAGCTTGCGGAGCGCTTGAGACATGAGGCGAGCTTGTTTGCCCACGTGTTGTGCGCCCATATCGCCTTCGATTTCATCTTTTGGAGTGAGCGCTGCGACTGAGTCGATGACGACGACAGCTATCTTGCCCGAACGTACGAGCGACTCACAGATCTCAAGACCTTGTTCTCCGGTATCAGGTTGCGCGATGAGCAACTCGTTGATATTCACGCCGAGATTCTTTGCATAGACGGGGTCCATTGCGTGTTCGGCATCAATATATGCACAGACTCCGCCCTTTTTCTGCGCTTCTGCCACGATGTGGAGCGCGAGTGTGGTCTTTCCCGATGATTCTGGTCCAAAGACTTCGATGATACGTCCGCGAGGAATACCACCGACGCCGAGTGCCATGTCGAGACCCATACTGCCACTTGGAATGACATCAATATCTACTTTTGGAGCGTCTCCAAGCTTCATGATTGAACCTTCTCCGAATTTCGTTTGGATGGATTTGATAGTGTCATCAATCGCCATACCGTGTTCTTTCTTTTCCTTCGGTGCTTTTTTTGTGAATCCTGCCATAAAAATAAAAACTAATGAATAAACTACGATGATTGTTGTTTGTAATACACGCGATACTCGTCCGTAATGATTCGTCCAAACTTATCAGTGACTCGAATCAAAATGACATTGTATCCTTCTGCCAGAATCAGTGAGTCGTGCCATGTACCTGTCTCAGAAAGGGGGATGACTTGGTTATCGATACGGATTTCGTTTGCATGATGCGCCTCACCTTTGAGCTCAAGGATTGGACTTGTCACAGTCATTCCATCCGTCACGCCAGTAATGGTCAAACGTATTCCGAACAAAAGGTCTCGACTGCGGAATACTGCATACCCAACGACGATGACAAACAAAAGAATGATGCTCAGCCACCGTACTATTTTTTTTGCATTGAATCCTCTGGTCATTTGAGAGCGGTAGAGGAGCACGTTATTCTCCGTCGGGATGAGCCGTTGGAACATCCATCATCCCGTCGCCGGGTCTGATAAGCACATCACGAGGTTTCGCACCTGATCCAGGACCAATGACTCCGCGGTCTTCGAGCATATCGACAAGACGTGCGGCGCGAGCATAGCCCACTCCGAGTTTGCGTTGCAAGAATGAGGTTGATGCTTTTCCTGCTTCAATGACCGTCGTGCGGGCGTCCTCATACAGATCGTCATCATCACCCGTATCTTCAAGAGAAGCATCGAAGATTGTTTTGTCGGGAGAGACGGAACCTGCGAGCACAATTTCATCCGCACCGTCTGATTCGTTGTGCTCTATTATCCATTGTACCACCGATTTCAATTCACCTTCAGAAACGAAGGCACTTTGGATACGTTCTGGTTGAGGCATATCGCCTGCGGCATAGAGCATGTCTCCGGCTCCAAGGAGTTTCTCGGCACCTGCTGAGTCAAGGATGGTACGAGAGTCGATTTGGGAAGCCACTTGTAGGGCGACACGAGAAGGCACGTTCGCTTTGATGAGACCGGTAATGACGTTGACCGAAGGACGCTGAGTTGAAAGGAGGAGGTGAATACCAACGGCACGGGACATTTGGGCGAGACGGACGATGGCTGCTTCGAGTTCACGTGGGTAGCTTTGCATGATATCGGCCAATTCGTCGATGATGATGACTATATATGGCATTGGATCCAGCGGACTGTCTTCGTTGTTGCGCTTTTTGTCTGTCAGCACGGTCTTGTGGTAGCTATCAATGTCTCGCACAGATTCCTTTTCGAGGATGTCGTAGCGACGATCCATTTCCTTGGCTGCCCACTTGAGTGCGAGGATGGCTTTCTTGGCATCAGTAATGACGGGCGTGAGAAGGTGCGGAATACTCTTATAGAGCGTCAACTCCACGCGCTTTGGGTCAATCATGATGAAGCGGAGGTCATCCGGTCCGTTGCGGTAGAGGAGTGAGGCAATGATTGAGTGAATGGTGACAGACTTTCCAGATCCAGTTGCTCCGGCGACGAGCACGTGTGGCATCTTGGCCATGTTTGCGAAGTGAGCGGACCCGTTGATTCCACGGCCGAGTGCGACCATGAGTGGCTTGTCTGACTTCGAGAATTTTTCGTCCGTGAGGAGGGATGCGAGACCGACGGTTGATTTGCCCTTGTTTGGGATTTCGATACCGACGAGCGACTTGCCAGGGATCGGTGCTTCGATACGGATTGGGTGCGCGGCGAGGGCGAGCGAGAGATCGTTTTGGAGTCCGACGATGCGGGCAAGTTTGACTCCTTCAGCTGGCTTGAGTGCGTAACGAGTGACTGATGGTCCGATCGTGACTTCATCCATTTCGACTTCGATACCGAAGTTTGAAAGTGCACGTTTGATGATGTTGGCATTTGCTTTCACGTCACCAACATTTGGTTTACCGCTATCCTTTTTGAGCAAGTCGATTGGTGGTGGAACGTACGAAGAATGTTTCTTCGGAGTCTTCTTTTTGGTGAGTGGTTCGATCTCTTCGATTTCCAATTCTTCGGCAACGAATTCTTCGACTTCTGGTTCAGGTTCTGGTTTTTGTTTGAGTGCCGGTTCGTTGTTTTCTGATGGATCGTTGACCACGAGTTCTCGTGATGCTCGGCGCATCTTTTCGCGATCAGCCCACCACTTTTCGGCACGCTTGATGAGGTTGTTCGCGATGGTCAAAGTTGGGCGAGTATCAAACAAGATGACGAGTGAGATGATGAGCAACGCACCCAAGAAAATGATCGCACCGAGTGTGTCGAATGGTCCCAAAAAAATGTAGCCAAAGAATTTTCCGATGACTCCAGCGGAGTGAGCATACTGACTCGCGACATCGATGAGTCCGAGCGTGCCGGTGAGAAATAAAATGGAGCCGAGTGCTTGCACGAATCTGATTTCAGGACGACCGCTTCGGATGAATGTGACACCGAGAATACTAAAGAAAAGGGGAGCGAGAATATAGCCGACACCGAGAAGATACACGAGTGCTTCGCGGGTTGAATGTCCGACCACTCCACCTGCTCCAAAACCAGCGATCACAAAGAAGATTGCGATCGCAATAAATGTCACACCAAGGACTGTTTGGCGGGTCTCAGGTTTGAGTCGTTTTTTGTCATTTTTGGATGCTCGTTTTGTCGAAGATTTTCGCTTCGGTTTGTCATCTTCTTCGACGTCTTCCTCGTCTTCAATTTCTTCGTTTTTTCGTGCCATAGGTGAGCCCATTTTATCATACAAATCGGTTATCCCCAGATACATTTTTTGAATCATTTTTGGGGTGGGAAAAAGAGAAGGGAAGCATGATTCGGATGGTCCGTGAGTGAAAGGGAAAGTAAAGGCCACGACAAGGACAGAACTCGAGAATTCAAAAGGTCTTGCAAAAGAAAATCCGTAGCGTATACTGGTGTCCGTTAACGAGAAAAAAACTCGAAAAAATTGTCAAAACAAAAAACATGGAACAAAAAGACACACAAACCAATACGGATGCTTCTAAAGGACAAAGCTATACACAGCAAGCCCAAAATGACTTCTACCACAAGCATTTGGCAGTGTCCGTTATCGCCAAAAAGACAGAGAAGATTACGACGGCGATATATATGGTCACGGACTTCATTCATGAATCAGAGCCACTTCGATCTCAGTTACGGACTCTCGGTCTTGCGCTTGTATCTGGCACACGCAGAATCGGTGCTCGTTCGACTGAACCACACTACGCACTTGCCGACGAAGTCGTCCGAACTGCTGATGAAATTATTGTGTTCGTGAACCTCGCATCTACCATTGGTTTGATCTCAGAAATGAACGGCAAAATTTTGATCAGTGAACTTGAAAAAGTGAAGGCCGAAATCGATCGTCATTATGGTGGCAAGACTGTCCTTTTCTCAACACATCCAGGCTACGCAAACATCCTCCTTTCGAGCTCAATGTTTGAAGTTGAACCAGCCGAAAAATTGCTTGAAAATTTTGATAAAGGACAATCTAGTTTTAACGGACAGAATTCAATCAATACAGCACAGGCACCTAGAAAAATTGAATCATCAGAAAGGACAGAAATCGTTCCAAAGAAATCGGACATCGGAATGAAAATCGCACGCCGAAATGATGTCCTTAATGTTGTCAGAAGTAAGGGTCGCGTATCGATCAAAGACATCACATCACTGCTCAAAGAGTTGAGCGACAAGACTATTCAACGTGAGCTTCTCGGACTCGTCAAAGAAGGTGTCCTCATCAAAGAAGGAGAGAAGCGCTGGAGTATGTATCGAGTAGCGTCATAGCTCGCACGAGATTGATTTTTTAGTCAAAATATGAGATAGTAGCTATCTAACTGCGACATTAAATAGAGGACGAGCGGAACTTTTGTTTCCCGTTCTTTATTGTCGCAGTTATCCACACGATAAAATTTTGCCCTTATACGGGCACAATAATATAATGTGGTTACGCAATATTGTCCGAGCATTCTGTGCGCGGAAGGTATTGCGTTCAAATCGGTATTTTTCGAAGTGCGGGGCGGAGGATAGGCCTCTCGTCTTTGCATCTCTCGAAGAGTACGCGCGGATGGGTCATTGAAAACAGCATAGCGTGGAACATATTGAAATGGTCCCACGTACGCGATTGTATTTTGCGAAGCGAGAATTAGAAATAATTCAAACTTTACTTTGTACAGCGCGACTGAATTCAGTGTCACACTCGCAAAGACTTCTTGGGGAGTGCGATGACGAAACGAGATCACGAAATATTCTTCGTCTCTCATTACAGTCTCGCAAAACTCGGAAGATGCCATGTCGACACGGCAGCCGTCTCAACCTCGCACAGTGATGTGTTTGGGGAAGAGACAAAAATGTTTGACGATTAAAAACGTCAAACATATAAAGGTGCACACACAATCAGCATCAAGTATTCGCGCAAGCGGTACTCGAGTCGAGCCGATTATTAAGTGCATTTATTTTATAAACATTCTTCTATGACTAACGTACTCAAATCAAAAATTGCGAAAGCAGGTTTGGGATTGTTGGTTGCAGCAGGTCTTGCAGTAGCTTCAACAGCTGGCGCAATGACACTTGCAGAAGCACAGGCTCTCGTAGCAGCTCTCGGTCTTACTGGATCGAATGCTCAGATGGTCCTTGCTCTTGCAACTCCTGCAACAACAACCACAACAACTAGTGGCTCATGCTACCAGTTCACAAAGACTCTCGCAGTTGGTTCAAAAGGCGCTGACGTGACTGCTCTTCAAACAGCACTCAAGATGTCAAGTGCTACAGGTTACTTCGGTAACGCAACAAAGGCAGCTGTCATGTCTTACCAGACATCAAACGGCCTCACTGCTGTTGGAATGGTAGGTCCTGCTACTCGCGCAAAGCTCAATGCTTCATGCACAAGTAGTACAACTACTACAACAACAGACGGTACAACTACTACAACACAGACTGGACCAGTAACAGCTATGCTCGCTACTGACAACCCAGCTGCTGGAACAATCATCGCTGGATCTGCAGGTGCAGATCTCGCACACGTTACTTTCACAGGTAACGGAACAGTGACATCTCTCATGCTTAAGCGTGGTGGTGTTTCTGATTCAAGCACTCTTACGAATGTATACCTCTACGATGGAGCTACTCGCCTCACCGATGGATACACATTCAACAATGCGGGTGTCTTGACGATGAATAACCTCGGCCTCACAGTGAATGGTTCAAAGACCGTCGCTATTAAGGCAGACGTCTACTCATTGACAGGTTCTTACTCAGTCAAGGCTATCGTAACTGGCTTCATGGTCTCAGGATCAACAACAGCAGTATCGACAAACTTGGTTGGTAATGAAATGTATGTTGCTTCTGGAACAAATGTCCTCGCAACTGCAAACCTTACAACAACAGCTCCTTCACCAGCTGCGACATCAATCAACGCAGGATCTTTGAACCAGACTCTCTGGTCAAACAATCTTAGTGTTGGTCTCCACGCTTCACAGTTGAAGGGTATGCTCGTCAAGCAGGTTGGATCTGCTCCAACAAACGCTCTTGCAAACGTAAGTTTGTATGTTGATGGAGTCAAAGCTGGTTCAGCTACAATGAATACAAACAGTCAGTTTGTATTTGATATGTCAGCTACACCAATGGCTTTGTCTACAGGCAGTCATCTTCTCGAAGTTCGCGGAGATGTTGTTGGTGGTGCAAACCGCAACTTCTACTTGTCTCTTGAGAAATCTTCAGACCTCGTAGTTGTTGACCCTCAGACATCAAACACTGCTGTTTCTGTCACTTACCTCACTTCAACATTGAACAATGTGAACGGTGGTTTGGTGACAATCAACAACGGATCACTTACAGTAAACCAAGACCCAGCATTCAGTAACACAACAACTCTCGTTGGTGGTGCTACAAATGTGAAGCTTGCTGCTTGGAAGTTCACTTCGTACGGTGAAGATGTAAAGATTAACAACCTCCACTTCACTCCTACCTTTACTGGTTTGAGTTCTGGTGCCACAACACTTGCAAACGTTGGTTTGTATGTGAACGGTGGCCAGGTTGGTTCAAACTTTACAGCAACATCAGGTAGTGATCTCCCATTTGCTAGTCTCGGATCTAACCTCGTCGTAGCAGCTGGTACACCAGCTACTGTTGAACTTCGTGGAGATATCGTTAGTTCAACTGGAACAGCTATCACTTCAGGTACTGTACATTTTGATCTCGTTGCGGGATCAAGTAACGCACAGGGAATGAGTTCAAGTCAGTTGACTGCAACTAACTCTTCAGGTGGTCAAACACTTACGATTGGTAACAACGTTGTGTTTGGTGCAACTGCTGGATTCTCAACTTCTACAAAGGCTCCAAACGCACAACAGGTTAAAATTGGTTCGTTCTCTCTTGCTGCAGGATCTGCTGAAGGTCTTACTGTAAACAGTATTTCAGTCACACTTCCAAGTGGTGCAAGTAACACTATGGTTGCTGCAAACCAGCTCACTAACCTCACGGTTAAGAATGGTACAACAGTGATCGGAACTCCAATTGGAAACCCAGTTGTAACGACTTCGAACACATTCAATACAAGTGGTATGACTGTTGCTCAGGGATCAACACAGGTATTTGATGTATACGCTGATTTCGGCTCATCATCAGCTACCGAAACTGTTACCCCTTCGATGTCTATCACATACCGTGGAAACACATCAAACCTTTCTGCTACAACATCAACAATTGCTGGTTCTACTACAACAGCAAACGTTGCAGTTATCGTCGCAGCAGGTGTAACATTCAACAACGGTCTCTCTCTTAGTTCACAGGCAGTTACTGGACCAGCTACAAGCTTCCCAATCGGAACCTTTAACTTCAAGTCCAACAACGCTGTAGCAGGAGCAGTCATCAAGGATGTTACTGTTACTGTCCCAGCTAACACTGTTACTTCTGTAACTATGAATGGTCAGACCGGAACAGTCGTTGGAACAACTGCAACTATCTACAACGTAGGTGTTACAGTCCCAGCTTCTTCTGACGGTGTAAACGTTCCAGTTACTGTTGGATTGGTTTGTGTTGGAACAGCAAATGGCTGTAACGCAAACTCCCCAGTTAACGTATTAGTTACAATCACTGGTGTTACATACAACAACGGAACTTCTGTTCTTTCAGTCTCTCCAGTAGCAAACAATGCTACAAATACTCACTACATCTACGCTTCGAAGCCTACTCTTGCAGTAGACACTGTTCAGAAAACAGGTCTCGTGCTTGGTGCTGAGAACAAGGTTGGTGAAGTTACAATCACAGCTGATGCTGCAGGTCAGATCAAGGTTAACAGCATTGCATTCAATGTTGCGACAACAGGTCTTGCTGGTTCTTCTGTTACAACAAGCGCTACACGAATCGCAGATGGTAACACTACTATTTCTGGTTCAAGTGTAGGTTCAGGTTGTAACGTAACTACTGCTGACACCGTTGGTTCTTGTGTCATGACACTCGGAACATCTCCAAGTGGATACACAATCGCAGCGGGAACATCTAAGACATTTAGTCTTTACATGCGTATTAACGCAACACCTGTCGCAAGTACTGTAGTTTCAGTATCTTCAAGTGTTAGTGCAAGCGGTTTGTCATGGGATGACTCAGTTGGCGGTGGTACAAACCAGGATGGTTCACACCTCTACAACTTCCCAACAGGTTCTTACTCAATCCGTCAATAATCTTAGGATTATTTAAGGTAAGTAGTTTCTGTTAGAGTTTTAGTGAGTTTCTCGAAACTTAAAATCGAAACAAAAAACCACCCCGAAAGGGGTGGTTTTTTGTTTGTCTGCGCTATATACTATAGGCACCTATGTACGTAAAACACTTCCTCAAAATGCTCTTCGGCCTCATCCTCATGGCCGTCATTGGTATCGGCGGACTTTTTGTCGCCAACTATTACTCCGGCCAATCAGGCAACCCAACCGCAGGGGGAGTCATCAACTCGCTTCAAGGCAAGTAAATTTGACTTTTTGCCACATTTTCGGTAATGTGGTCTTGCCGTAGAAAGCAAGCAGGAAGGGGAGCAATCCTTAATCCATGAGCCTTGCCGAGGTCGAAGCCTGTCGCATTCTGATTTTTCGGGAGAGCGCGGGATTCTACGAACGGCCCCAATTTGGGGTCATTTTTAATTCACACACAATTATGGCATTAACAAAATCCAAGAAGGAAGAAGTTCTCAGTGAACTTCGAGACAAATTGAAGGGATCACAGACACTCGTCTTCGTAAACTTCAAAGGTCTTACGGTTGGTGAGACGAACGCGTTCCGCAAGAGTTTGCGTGAGGCGGGCGTCGGTTACAAGGTAGCAAAGAAGACTCTCATCGCGCGCGTGCTCGATGAAAAAGGTCTCTCTGGTACTGCACCAAAGCTCGACGGAGAAATTGGCGTAGCCTACTCGACCGACGTGCTCGCTTCTGCTCGCGAAGTTTTCAATTTCGCAAAGGGCAAGGAGCGTCCAGTGATTGCAGGCGGAGTGTTTGAGGGTGCATATGCTGACCGCGCGCAGATTCTCGCGATCGCAACTATCCCTACACGCGAAGTTCTCCTCTCACAGATCGCATACCTCCTCAAGTCTCCAATCCAACGTCTCGCTATTGCGGTCGGACAGGTTGCAGAAAAGAAGGCATAAAACAGAGTTATTATTCGTTTATTCAACTAGTACTATATGGCAAAATTTGATTCATTCCTCGCTGACCTCGAAGGCGCATCAGTCCTCGAACTCAACGAGCTCGTAAAAGCTATCGAAGAAAAGTTTGGTGTTTCTGCAGCAGCCGTTGCAGCAGCTCCAGCAGCAGCAGGTGCAGCAGCCGCAGATGAAAAGGACTCTTTTGACGTTGAGCTCACAGCAGCTGGCGACTCAAAGATCCCAGTTATGAAGGTAGTCAAGGAAGCTCTTGGACTCGGTCTTAAGGAGGCTAAGGACCTCGTAGACGGTGCTCCAGCTATGCTCAAGACTGGCATGAAGAAGGCAGAAGCAGAAGCTCTCAAAAAGAGCCTCGAAGAAGCAGGTGCGAAGGTTACACTTAAGTAATCAAGATACAGAAAAAGCCACGATTATTCGTGGCTTTTTTTGTATCTTGCTCACAAGAGTGATATTTCGTATACTTGCGCCATGTCTATCGATACTCTTGGCGCACTATTTCATTCACCCGCACGCGTAAAGATCATGCGTTTGTTCCTCCTGAATTCTCAGGCAGTGCTCACGCCGTCTTCCGTTGCTACTCGGTCGAGCGTTACTCCTGCTATCGTTCGCAAAGAACTCGCAATCCTTTTGCGCGCCGGATTCATCTGTCGCAAAAAGGAACGAGTCAGTGGCAAGAAGCAAATTGAAGGCTGGAGTTATGATTCACGCTTCGAATATGCTGAAGCACTTGAGAATTTGCTCTTCGGTACTGAGTTTATCGACCTCGAAGAACTCGGCAAACGCTTCAAGCGTTCCGGTCGTATCAAGCTTCTTTTGCTCTCTGGGGTATTCAATCACAACCCAAATGCCCGCCTCGACCTTCTCATCGTAGGGGACAACCTCAAACGACCCGTCGTAGATCGCACCATTCGCGCCCTAGAGGCCGAAATCGGTAAAGAGCTAGCCTACGCCACCTTTGAGACCGGAGAGTTCATCTACCGCGCAAGTATGTACGATAAACTCATCCGCGACGTGATTGATTCACCACACGAAAAAGTCATCAACGTTGGTAATCTGCTTGAACAAGTACCGCAGACCACATCTCACTAATCTCGTTATCCACACGGGGCGTGCACTCTAGTGTCCAATTGGTATAATTACAGGGAAGCAGGAATAAAGGGGTCGAAACCTTTGACAGTGTGCGATTACCAAAATTAGTATGTTTCCGGCTTCTGTCGGAACGATGTAATGTAGTATGAATATTTTTACAAGTTGGGGCGATGCATTTACCTATTCTCTCCAGAGTATTTGGGTTAGTTTCATTGATTTTGTTCCACGTTTCCTTTTCGCAGTTGTTGTCTTTGTTATCGGATGGCTCATTGGTTCCGTTATCGGCAAAGCAATTGATCAGGTCATCTCAGCCCTCAAGGTTGATCGTGCTCTTGAATCAGCCGGTGTTGATAGTGTCATGAGTCGCACTGGAATGAAGCTCAATATTGGAGCTTTCATTGGTGGGGTAGTGAAGTGGTTTGTTATCGTTGTATTCCTCGTCGCATCACTTGATATTCTTCAGCTCACAGCCGTGACTGATTTCCTCAAGACTGATGTTCTTGGATACCTTCCAAACGTTATCGTCGCAGCACTCGTGCTCGTCATCGCAACAATCATCTCAGACTTCATGGGTAAGGTTGTTATGGCAAGTGCAAAAGCTGGAGGCATTCGCTCAGCAAACTTCCTCGGCACACTTACTCGCTACGCAATTTGGATCTTCGCATTCATCATTGCGCTTGGTCAGCTTGGTATCGCGACTGCGTACATGCAGATCCTCTTTACTGGTCTCGTAGCAATGCTTGCAATCGCAGGTGGTCTCGCTTTCGGACTCGGTGGCAAGGAAGCTGCAGCGCAGACACTCGCAAAACTCCACGAACACACAAAGCCAATGTAACTGTTTCGACAATTCCTTTGTTTCAAAAACAAGCGCCCGCAAGGGCGTTTGTTTTTTTTTGTATGAAAGCGCTTTTGGTGAATATACGAAAATGTCTTGTCTGCGGAACCTCGCTCGCGTAACAATTTGCGTATAGAAAAGCCACGATTGAAACCGCTCGCTCGAGCAGTCCTCGACTGCGTCATTTTGTACATTCACCAAAAGCGTCCTCAAACAAAGAAAGAATCTATTCCGCCTTTTTGGAAAAACGCCCTGCCAAAGGCCTCGCGCAGGCGCATACGTGCGCCGAGCGGCGACGCTGGCCAGCAGGCCAGACGGCGTTGCCTTTGGCAGGGCGTTTTTCCAAAAATGCGGAAGGGAAACTATCTATATTTCGAGGTTTGTTTTTGAATATCCACACATAATCCACCACAGGATAGCTGTGGATTTGACAGCGCTCCACGGCTCGTGTATACTCGACCTCGCATGACTAGAAGTAATAAATTATTCGACCAAAGGCGATAGCTAAACCTAATGTTTTGCTGTCCGCCCGCTAGGCGGATTTTTTATTGGAAACTGACTGCACGACCTGACCTCTGACAATTAAAACGTTCACCCCTCGAAAAAAAGAGTTTTAGTCTTTTCGTCATTGGGGAGGTGGACAGACAATCACGTCGTCGAGAAACATGTGCTCACCGCACGTGCGATGGTGTGAGAAGGATGAAGTGAAGAGAAGCGGTTTTCGAATCTTCATCCGTGTCAAAAATGTATATGTTTGTTTCTGTACAATGTGTAAGTACATTGTATGGATTTTGTGGTTTTTACAGTTCCTAATAGGAATGTAAGAGTATATGGTGGATGCCTTGACTCTAAAAGGCGATGAAGGACGTCGCAGGCGAGCGATAAGCTTCGGGGAGGTGCCTAGCAACCTTTGATCCGAAGATTTCCGAATGGGGAAACCTCATTAGGTAAACCCTAATGGTTTGTACACTCAGTGTACATTCGCGCACCCAGGGAATTGAAACATCTTAGTACCTGGTGGAAAATAAACTAAAACAAGTATTCTCGTAGTAGCGGCGAGCGAACCGAGAGAAGCCCAAACCGAGTGTATTGTAGCAATACAATATGCGAGGGGTTGTAAGGCAGTAGCGCCTCTTTTAAGAAGGGATAAGTTACAAAACGCATGTATAAGAGAAATTTCTGGAAAGAAATACCATAGGGGGTGATAGTCCCGTATCTGAAATGCATGCGACTTATTAGCTACTGTTCTTGAGTACCTCAGGACACGAATAGCCTGAGGGAATCTGCCGGAACTAACCGGTAAGGCTAAATACTTTTAGAGATCGATAGTGAACTAGTACCGTGAGGGAAAGGTGAAAAGTAGTCCGAGAGGACAGTGAAATAGATCTGAAACCGTATACTTACAAGGAGTCGGAGCGGGCTACACAAAGAGCACAATTCATTTGCGCTTTGTGTGTAGTCCGTCACGGCGTGCCTATTGAAGAATGAGCCAACGAGTTTATGTGTATGGCATGGTCAAGGAGCGATAAATCTCCTGAGCCGTAGGGAAACCGAGTCTGAATAGGGCGAAAATAAGTCGTACGTATAAGACCCGAAACCAAGTGAGCTATCCATGTGCAGGGTGAAGTTTGTCGAAAGACAGATGGAGGCCCGAACCGGTATGTCGTACAACGCATTCGGATGACATGTGGATTGGAGTGAAAAGCTAATCGAACTTGGTAATAGCTGGTTCTCGCCGAAATAGCTTTAGGGCTAGCGTTAAGTGTTCCTCGCGGGGGTAGAGCACTGGATGGTTTAGACAGGGAGAAATCTCGCTAAACCAATCAAACTCCGAATACCGTGAGTTAAGCTTAGCAGTTAGACCGTGGGGGCGAAGCTCCACAGGTCAAAAGGGGAAGAGCCCGGATCTCAAGTTAAGGTCCCTAAATATACGCTCAGTGCATCTTAAGGAGGTGATATTTCTCTGACAATGAGGATGTTGGCTTAGAAGCAGCCATCATTTAAAGAAAGCGTAACAGCTCACTCATCGAGAGATTTCGCACCGCAGATAATCGGGGCTAAGCGTATTACCGAAGCTGAGGATTTTATATGTCTTAGGACACCTAAAGTGGTAGGCGAGTATTCTACTCTGCTGTGAAGGACAAGGGGTGACCCAATCTGGAGCGTGTAGAAGAACGAATGTTGGCACAAGTAACCGCATGGAGGGTGAGAGCCCCTCCCGTCGAAAGATCAAGGGTTCCTGAGCAACGGTGATCAGCTCAGGGTTAGTCGGTCCTAAGGGAATGGCGAGAGCCGAACTCGATGGGCATAAGGTTAATATTCCTTAACTTCTGTTTCGTGCGATGGGATGACGGAGTGTAGTATGTAGAGCCCATTATTGGATTTGGGTATGTGTACTGAAGACAATTTCTAGGCAAATCCGGAAACTCTCTTAAATGAGGCTGTCTCAAGTATATGTCGATGTGAGGGTTCGCCCTTGCTTAGTTTACAAAGCGCGCTTCCGAGAAAAGTCTCTAAGCTCTAACGAAATAGAATCCGTACCGCAAACCGACACAGGTGATCAGGGCGAGTAGCCCAAGACGAACGAGTGATAGATCCTCAAGGAACTCGGCAAAAAAGCAGCCGTAACTTCGGAATAAGGCTTGCCCATGATTAAGTTCATGGGCCGCAGCGAAAGTATCCCTGCCAACTGTTTACCAAAAACACAGCTCCCTGCGAACTCGTAAGAGGAAGTATAGGGGGTGATGCCTGACCAATGCCAGAAGGTCAACTAATGACGGTGCGTAGGACTTTGTCTTCAAGATATTGAACATAAAGTCCTACGTGCTGAGTGTTATAAGCCCTGGTGAATGTCGGTCGTAACTATAACGATCCTAAGGTAGCGAAATACCTTGTCGGGTAAGTTCCGACGTGCACGAATGGCATAATGAGTGGGGAACTGTCTCGAGGATTAGCTCGGTGAAAATACAATACCGGTGA
>JBAWZD010000005.1:0-35993 GCA_037143195.1 bacterium
TTGGTGTTGGTGTTGGTGTTGGTGTTGGTGTTGGTGTTGGTGTTGGTGTTGGTGTCATAGACGTACCTCCTGCTTGCATAAGCAAATTCTTGAATTGCTCTTTCGTTACACACACATCGTCAGCACAGACCTGATCTCCGACATGCAGCGTACCTATCGTCGCCTCTTTTATTGACACAACTGCGTCTTTCAAAAATGTCGTCACAAGCGAAGCAATCGAGCCGTCTTTGGTAACATCAACCGACGACAACGTCTGCAATTTGATATCGAGTTCTTGAATTGCTTTGATTGCAGGAACAATGAATCCTTCGTAGCGAACTCCGATATACACACCATCACCAACAGGAGCTACATACTGAGGGAAGATCTGTTGTACTTCTTGAGCGATAAATCCAATATTTGAATCTTGTGGCATCGTTGGATCAATCCAGTTATACGTAACAGGGCGCAATTTTTCGATTTGAGGCAAGATATCATCAAGGTCTTTTACATTTTTTTTCAAACGAGCGTCAGATGTACAGAATGACCCAGGCGTTCCGTCCAAAGTACAGGTACCACCGATTCCATGAATGACAACCGATTGGTTTATCGTATTTGCTTGGACATATCCGAGCGCACCTCCGAGACGATACGACTGACCTGCATAATTGAGCGAGAGTCCAGTTTGAGGAGTAGTAGTTACAGATTGGTCCCAATGATCACCGACTGTTGTTCCATACGTCGAGCTGAGTGTCGCACCCATACCGTAGGCAAACGTCATGGTAGACAGCGCGAGAACGTGGTGGTAATTGTTTGTTCCTGCTCCATCGACGAACGAAACGGTGTCACTGAGCGCCGAAGCCCCTGCGACTGTTGCGTTCGCACCTGATGTAGAAATGAAATTACTGACCACAAACGTACCTCCCGTAATACCATCGATGACGAGCGTTGATCCGTTCACACTTTGAATCGTACCCGAGACACCTGCTCCGTTTGAAAGAGTAGCTCCTACCAAAAATGTTCCTGACAATCCTGAATATCGAATACTCTGCGCGTTCGTGCCATCAATCGTAAGAGTAAATGTCGTCGATGTCGTTCCCGAATATACACCGGTAATCGTCCCCGTAGTCGTACAGGTGCCCGTACAAATGGTACCCCCATGCACACTACTATATCCTGACGATTGCACTGTCTTGTTGCGATCATTCACAGACAAAAGCGTCCCCCCTTCAGCACTATTCGTATCTCCGATTTGATAGGTACGATTGCCATGATCGATTTTCAAATATGAATTCGTCGAACTTCCGAACGCGACGTTGAACAAACCGAGTGTGTCGTCGTAGGTGAAATTGTTACTCCCAGTCGCCGTGTTTTCTGAAGCGCCAAAGGCAACCTGTGTTGCGCTCAACGTTCCCGCGATTGCTGAGACCCATGAGGTATCCAATCCGTCAGTCCTCAAGAATTTTCCTGAGCTTGTCATTTGTGTCGGGAGCAAATTGTTGAGTGCTGTGTTCGCGACCGCTACGTCAGAAAGATTGTTTGCGGGATTGAGCGGTGTGTACCCAAGAAGTGTTGTTAGGTTACCAGATGTTGCACCACTCGCAGTTGTGATACGTCCTTTTGCATCGTAGCCGAGGTTACAGAGCGTGCAACTTGAGCCAGATACTCCGGTTGTTGCAAGCGTAAGATTACCCGTACTACTATTGAGAGTCGCATCGCCACCGAGCGTTTTGAAAATTGGCGCACCACTACTAATACCCATCAAAAGCTGATTGTCCGAGCCTGCGGTGATCGAAGTGAGTGCGGAAGTTCCATTGCCGAGCAAGAGACCGTTCGTCGTGAATGATGTCGCACCTGTTCCACCGTGTCCGACAGAGAGTTGTGTTCCCGACCAGTTTGAATCATTCACCGAACTTAGTTTGCCATTGAATGTCGTCCAGCTGTCCTTCGACAAAAATCCATTCACCGAGGCACTCGCAGTTTGTCCATTCGCGTAGTCAATCGAAATGACTCCCGATGATGAATCGAAATCTGATGCGGCGAATGTTGCCGCACCTTTGGTCGTGCCGTTCGCAACAGCATCGGCAATAGAAAGTGATCCTCCCGACAAACTCAATCCTGATCCAGACCCGAGCGTAATCGCAGTCGGACTTGCGGATGAACCTGTGGGATTGCCGAGCAAAGTCGATGCGGGCATGGTTTGCATTTTTGTATACGTAATTGCATGACTTCCAATGGTAATTGTTCCGTCGTTTGCTATCGCCGCATCACCTCCAAGCGTTGCGAAGCGTGGGTCAGCTGACGTCACGCCGAGGAGGAGCTGTCCATCGATTCCAACATTCGTTGCATGCAACTTTCCATTGAAAGTATCCCAATTAGTCCCATTGAGCAATCCACGAACGCCAGATGCAGCATCCGGCATCGTGAGTACACCCGTATTTGAAAGTCCAAATGTGCCTGCAGTACCCGAGAGCGTCAAATTCTGTGCAGTCGCAATGTTCGATCCATTTCCCACAAAGATTTTTCCAGACGCAAGTGTCGGCGAAAGTTTGGCATGAAAATCATCCCAGTCTCCGCTTGAAAGTAACCCACGATTTGTAGTTGATGCGGTTGGAATATTAAAAACATGTCCACCCGCGAGGTCGTCGTGAATATTGAAATCGGTCCCCGACATACCTGTCGTCAGTGTTTGAGCACTCGATGGATCAGCGTTGATTGTGGCGATACCACTTCCCGGAATCGATGCAGACCATGAAAGATTCGTACCGTCAGTCATCAAGAAATATCCCGTGTGTCCTGTTTGATCAGGAACGATGTCGACATAACACCCAGCATCCCCTGGCGAGCACGTTGGATCGTTGGTATCTCCTGGATGGTAGAGACCTGCGGCGAGTGCGTACGAACCAAGCGAAAAGACAAGCAAAAAAGCGAGTGTGAAAACCAGTGGACGGTTTCCATAATTGATGCGTGGAAAAATATTCTTGAAAGTAAATCGCATAAGAAAATTGTACGGAGATATACCTCGCCCACTGTACAGCGTACTCTTAAATTATAAACGAAAAAACCTTTGTTTCCTAAAACAAATGTGGATTAAAAGTGCGTGTTAGCGAGCTTCCCAGCCTTTGTCTTTGATTGCGCTACTGATTGCGTTCATGATGGGTGAAATTTCGTCGTCTGTAAGCGTTTTCGCATGTGATTGGAACACCAAACGAACTGCAAATGATGTCTTGTCCCCTTTTGTGAATTGGTCAAAAAGGCGTGGCTCGAGCGCGAGTAATTCAGTGCCCTGTTTTTTGCAGAGTGTCGTAAGTTCGGTGCTTTCGGTACCGAGCGGGACCCATACGGCGACGTCTCGTGTGATGAATGGATACTGACTCCATGGGGTGAATTTTTTGGCACCATTTTTTTGTGATTCAGAAACGTGTGTGGACGGAGCGAGCGGTAGCTCGCGGGTGAATGCTTCGAGGGTTGATTCAACAACGCCTTTTTTGTCCGCGTACGCGATATGCATTTCTTCACCGTCGAGCGAAGGAAAGACACTCCCGATCTCGAAGATTTTGGTGTCATCGTGTCCAAGGAGTGGTGCATTCAAACGATTGAGTTCATACGCAGTTTTGAGACCATCACTGAGATTGGTGCGGAGAAATTCTTTTCCTTTGGCGCCGCGCGCGACTTCCACTCCGCCCTTTTTGGTGAAGGCGTATGTCATTACCTCACTGTACCCATCGGCGAGCATTCGGTCGCGCGCGGCGCACATCTGTACATACTGCGCATTTTCTTTTGGAGCATGCGCAACAGTCGGAATGACCGGCGCAATATTCTCATATCCATAAATACGTCCAATTTCTTCCACCATATCGTGCGGACCAATCAAATCAAGACGAAGTGCTGGCACAACGAGCGTAATCCCCTCGCCTTTTTCTCCGGCCCATGGTTCGCGGGTAAACTGATATCCATAACGATGCAAAATTGCTTCCACTTCTCCAATCGAAAGATTTGATCCGAGTTTTTTGTTTACATCGAGAAGCGAAAACGTCAGCGTTCGAGGTTCTTGTGGTTTTGGGTACACATCAACAACATCTTCGAACTTTGCATCCGGACACATTTCAAGAATAGTCGCCGAGAGTTCACGCATTGCATACGCACAGTGCTCAGGAGACAAATCATTTTCAAAACGTTTCGCCGCATCAGTCAGAATATTCAATCGTCGCGCAGTCTTGCGAACACTGACCGGATCAAAGTTCGCCACTTCAAGTACGATATCAGTCGTATGTTCATCATCTACTTCAGCATTCGTGCCACCTTTCACCCCCGCAAGCGCAAGCACTTCACTTTCGTCCGCGATCACCATATCTGTCGGTTTGAGCGTGACATGTTTGTCATCGAGCGTCGTCATTGTCTCGTCCTCATTTGCTTGTCGCACAACAATTTTTTCAGAAAAAAGTTTCTTCGCATCAAATGCATGTGTTGGTTGCCCGCAATCAAAGAGCACAATGTTCGTCGCGTCGACGACATTGTTGATACTACGCTGCCCGATCGAAGCGAGATGCTTCACCACCCATTCCGGTGACGGACCGATCTTCACACCGCGCACGATTCGCGCCATATAGCGCCGACAATTGGGCGTTTGAATATCGACAGCGAGTTTGGTTGGTGTTGATGCAGGGATTTTGTAGAGCGAAGTTGGATCTTGAAATTTAATTCCAAGCTGTCCTGAGAGCTCACGCGCGACGCCCTGATGCGAAAGCAAATCATGCGCACGGTTCGGCAAAATATTGAGATCAAAAATCGTATCACCATCGAGCATCGTCTCGACTGATTCCACTTCACACAAATGGTACGTAAAAACATCGGCGAGTTTGTTCGCCACTACCACTTCGGGCACATACCATTTGAGCCAGTTATAAGAGATTTTCATACATACAAATTAAAATTGGTTGAGTCGCAAGTCACCTTGATACAAGTAACGAATATCCGTAATCCCCCACTTCACAATTGGAATACGGTCGAGACCGACTCCGAATGCAAAACCTTGAATTTTTTCTGGATCATATCCTGCGTTTTTCAAAACAGTTGGATGAATCATTCCCCCTCCGCCCATCTCAAGCCATCGGCCATTAAACTTTGCGTGAATTTCAATACCTGGCTCAACGAATGGAAAGAAGCTCGGGCGAATCTCCACTTCAGAATCTTCACCGAGAACTTTTTTGTAAAACGCCATCAACACACCCTTCAAATGCGCGAGTGTCACGTTCTCACCAATCATCGAGCCGTCCATCTGAAAGAATTGTGCTTCGTGTGTCGCATCTGTCGCCTCGTTTCGATATACTTTTCCGACAGAAATAAATGCGGCAGAAGTGCGACCTTCTTTTTGTGCTTTTTCAAGTGAGCGAATCGTCGTCGCCGTTACTTGTGTGCGCATAACAGGACGAGTACTTCTCTCCGCGCTCTGTGCTTTCTGAATTTCATCAGGCGACATCTTGATCCAAAATGTGTCCTGCATATCTCGCGAAGGGTGATCTTTTGGCATGTTGAGCGCGTCAAAACAGTACCATTCATTTTCAAGTTCAGGACCGGCGACAATCTCAAAACCCATCCCTGCAAAGATTTCGTAGGCTTGATTTCGAATGATTGAAATTGGGTGCTCTGTGCCTCCCTTGTTTGGCGTTTCCATATCCCCATACTACAATGAAGCATATGAAAAAGCTACGGGCGCTCATCTTCGTCCTTTTCCTCATTTTCCTTGCCCTCGCCTTCACTTTGGGCTGGCTCGACAACGGCCCTTCACTCGGTTTTTGGCCGTTTTTGCGCTAACTTGTTTCAGATCTATCGCACCCCTAAATCTTGATAAAATCGCAAAAGATATCCGTCTGGATCTTGAACAAGAAACTGACGGTTGCCTGTTTCTTGGTCACCCATGCGATACCATTTCTCCTCCGTTTCAAAAAAGATTGGACACTTCGCGTCGAGGAATTTTTGATGAAGTGCATCGACTGCATCGACTTCGATTTGAAAGTGCATTCCTCGGCCAAATGGTTGTTCCAGTTCCCCTACTTTCCACGTTCGACTACCATCAGTCAACTCTTCAATCATAAGTCGTGAACCATTCAAACCAAGCATGGCAAAATTATTTTCTGGTCTATCATACAAAACGACAAAACCCGCGAGCTTGGTATAAAAATCAAGACTTGCTTTAAAATTCGTAACTTTCAATTCTGGAGTGATACTCGGATTTTTCGTATTCATATATTTTTGGGAAGTATGAATTGTTTGTTCGTCTCAATGTACACAAACTGTACGCCAAGATTCCCTGCAAACTGTCGGTCGGTATCACGATCGCCAAACATATACGAATGTTCGAAATCAATCATACCTTTCCGCTCGTCGAGAAATTGCGTGAGTCCACCAATCTTCGGCTTTCGACAGTCACATTCATCATCAGGTCCATGCGGACATACCATTACAAATTCAAAATATATTCCCTGCGCACCAAGTTCTCCTTGAATTCGATTCATAACAGCATCAAAAATATCTCTCGGGTGTTTGGGTGTTCCGAGAAATGTTTGATTCGTCACCATCACAAGTTTGTACCCTTTTTCAACAAGTAATTTCAAATTCGAAATTGCTCCATCCATAAACTGCATCTCGTCTACACTTGCGAGTGGAAATGTATCACGGGAATCAACTCCCATCGGTTTTTCAGGTTCGCAAACAAAAGTTCCGTCACGATCAATGAATGCATATTTTTGTATTTTAGATATTTGTCTTCGGCGAATATAAATAAACACAACGAAAAAGAAGTTTGCAAAAACGAGTGTTAATGGAAATAATACTGTCAAAATATTAAAACGATTCAATGCAAGCACTGCCATCGCATGACGTACCACATATATCCAATACGTGAATACTGTTTCCGAATATGGAGCATTCCATGATTTACGTACCGTAGGAATGAAACCAAAAATCTCGACAAGTACCGCGAGTAATATTGCTGCAACGGGTTGTGCAACAACCAGCCAAAGCACGAGCGAAAGAAGTGCGAGAATGAGAAAAAATATATCTGAGCGAGTAATATCTTTCGTTCCATATCTCAAACAAAGGAAAAAAATAAAAAGTTGGAACAGAACACCCGCGCAGGTAACGGCCGCGCCAAACCCTGCTCCACCTTTCACTTGAATAAAAAACGATACCGCAGTAGAGAGTGTCCAGATCAAAAATGTGAAAGCATGCGGTGTCGTTTTGCGATTTAAAATATCTCGAATATATGGAATATATCCGACAAAAACTAGAACAAGTGCAATAAGCGTGAACAATATTTTTAAATTCATAGTATTTTATGTGTACAATAATTTTGCTTTCGTACAATACTCACACTCACGAGATGAGCCGTAGAGCCTGGCTTCGCAGGGTCGTTCGGTCCATTTGCCGTCGCGGACGAGGTCGTCATAGTCGATGATATCTTGTTTGAGGCTTCGTATCTCCTCTGCGCCGATTGACGTCGCGTAGACTCCATCTTTCTCGTTCGGTTTGGTCTCAATGAAAAGCAACTTCGACTCACTCACTGTCGTGCCTCGTTCTGCATTCTCAATGAGATACGTATACATCGCAAGCTGACGCAGGAGTCCGCTCATGCGTCCCTCCCCATCGCGCTTCTCGATGACGCTCTTTGATTTTGAACTTCCTGTTTTGAAATCACTGACCACGACGATGCGATCATCTTCACGTTCCGTCATGTCGATCTTGCCGTAACACGACAGATGCGCTCGCTCTGGATCGCGATAGCTGATAGAGCGTTCACTCTCGGCCGTATCACTAATGTGTGGCAAATATGTTTTTTCAAAATTGTCCAAAATCTTTTTTGCTTCGCGGAGCGTACGCGTGACAAGCTTCTCGCTGGTAACATATTCGCGCGCCAAACACTGCGAAAGTACTTCATCCAACTCAGCACGATTGATATCGTCGCGATGTTTCAAAATATATTCAATACCAGTGTGCACGACTGATCCGAGCAACAGACTCTCGGTCTTTGGTTCTGGAAGCTGCAACAAATTGCGAAAATACCATTTCCATGGACACTCAAAAAAATTGTTCAGGAGCGTGACCGACACATTGAGCTTCGCATATTCTTCGGCGACGACCGTCGCAAGCTCGGCTATCGTCGCGCGAGGTTTTTTGTCTGATTGTGTGACGAATAGTTTTGGATCTTCGTCGAGTATGAGTGCTTCTGTCTCAGCGAGCGTCTTTCGCTCAACAAGTGCGTCGGGTAAATCAGCGAGAATGTGTGCCGGCTCAAGGTCGGCACCAGTGTATGAGTGACGAGAGAATGACAGCGTGCATGTTTCCTCTGCACGAGTAATCGCCACGTACAACTCGCGCCGAGCAACCATTTCGTTTTTTTGTTCAATCATTGCTTCGACGCGTGCTGGGAGCGTGAAGCCAAGCCGTTTGCCTTTCATGAGCGACGCCTCGTCGAGATGTGCGACATACACATGCGAAAATTCGAGACCTTTTGATCCGTGCAGGGTAAGCACACGCACTCCACGATCCGCAGAAAATACGGCCAGCGGAATTTCGTGACCGTATTGTTCGAGACGGTCGAGGTATGCGAGAAATTCTGTGATGGTGAGATGTGGATTGCGTTCGAGTTCGGCACTGAGCAAATGAATGAACGTGCGGATGATTTCTACACGCCGAATGAGTACATCGTGATCTGTCGGCGCAGCGAAAAAGAGTATTTCACCAATCTTCTGTACGAGTCCATGGAGTCCAAGTGACGATGACGTCTCAAGAAAATCGGCCAACTGTCCGCCGAGGCGTGCGATCGGGTCGGTGCCGAGGCGCGTAGCGCCGTAGCTTATGACTGTGTCGAGGAAAAGTTTGCGGGTGCCAAATTCACGCAAGAATTTGTGCGCCGTGAGTGGCGGAATGCCGATTGCAGGATCAAGCAAAAGTCCCGCAAGTGGCACAGGATTGTATGGATCGCTGAGTGCGAGCAACACGCGACGGACAGTAACCGTTTCGCTTGCCGAGAAAAACGAGACCGTCCCTTGTGCTGATACCGGAATCCCCTGATCGTACAATACACTCACTGCACTTCGGACATGGTGATTTTTGGGAACAAGAATCGCACATTTTTCTGGGGCAACACCATTCGCAATTTTATTTTTTATATCCCGTGCTGCGAAAATAATTTCATCGCGCGGATATCCGCATTCAAGAATCTGAATTTTCTCACCACTTGCCGTCCCCTTTTTGTTTTTTGTAGGGGCACTTTTTTGAGCGACAAGTTTGCCGTCGGCAAGCGTACTCTTGAGCAGAGCATCGGCGGTATCGAGAATCACTTGTGTGGAGCGATAGTTGTCGGTCAATGTTATTTCACGTGCAGTACCGAATACCGTGCGAAACTTTGTGAATTGTTCGAGCGACGCGCCACCGAATCCATAGATGAGCTGACGATCGTCACCCACGACGAAAATATTTGGCTTCTCCGTCCCCGCCCAGACCGCCTCAAGAAACGCGTTTTGAATACCACTCGAATCTTGGTGCTCATCCACAAGCACATACAAATATGCCTCGTAAATATCTGCCCGCACGTCTTCAGAAATCTGCGCGAGCTTCACTGCGTACGAAAGCACATCGTCGTAGTCCATGAGACTACGCTCGAGTTTGAGTTTTTCATATTCGGTATAAAATTCGACAACTTCACGCGTACGCTCGAGGCTTTCGATTTCTTTGACTGACTCCATTTTGAGTTCACCTTTGCGCGCTCCACGTGACGAAATATTGTCCGGATCATTTTTGATTCTATCAATCGCAATTACGACTTCGTCGAGGAATTGGTCTGGCGTGAGATTTTCACGTTTGAGGAGAGAGATGAGTGATTTGAGGTCGCTAAAATATCGTGATGCGTCGCCACGCGGACGGAGGTATTGCCACTCACGTGCTTCGAGAATTTCGTCGACAAGGGCGACAGCTTCGGTATCAGCGGCCAATTCAGGTTTGCGGGTAAAATCGAGTAAGGCAAAATGTTTCTCGATCAAGCCAATGGCGAAGCGATGGAAGGTGGCGATGTAGACTTCGCTTGCGGTTGCACCAATGAGACGGAGCAGGCGTTCGCGCATCGCGCGAACGCCTGCGTTGGTAAAC
Organism: bacterium; assembly: GCA_037143195.1. Classification (GTDB taxonomy): domain Bacteria; phylum Patescibacteriota; class Minisyncoccia; order Phycocordibacterales; family UBA9973; genus CAITQP01. Next base: position 10,126 of record JBAWZD010000005.1, read on the forward strand.
GTCAAACACAAAATCCCCGAAGCCGGAGTATCCGTCGAATTGAGGATATGAGCGATACGAAGCGAGAGGACCTGCGTCTTCCCCGTCCCTGGACCAGCCACAACCATAACAGGACCGTCGATAGAATCGACAGCCAATTTCTGGGCGGTATTTAGTTTTTTGTATGCTTCGTCGAACATCGTTTGCATAGCGACATTCTACCACAAGCAATCTTATGCCACGGTATCAATCAATCTCGATATACTGTATATAAGATTAGAGCAATTGGTCGCCGACTTTGTAGGCTTCTCCTGCACCCATGGTAACAAACACGTCGTTTGTACTATAGCGTGCCTCGATGCAAAACTGCTCAGCTTCTTCAAAGCTTGCAAATGCTCGTGCTCCGGCAACATTCTTCGCTACCGCTTCGGCAAGAATCTCACTTGAGACGGTTGGGTCAGGAACTTCACGAGCGAAATAAATCGGCAGGAAATAGACAGTATCGGCTTGATTGAATGCCGTCGCAAATTCGTTAAAAAATGCTTTGGTACGAGAATACAAATGTGGTTGAAAAATGACAGTGATTTTCTTTTCACCTTTTGGGTAGAGTTCGCGAAGGGCTTCAAGACTCGCTCGAATTTCAGTTGGATGATGCGCGTAGTCGTCATACACAATGGCACCATCTTTGGTCGCGCCACGCTTCTCGAGACGGCGCCATGTGCCGGCGAAGGTGCTGAGGGCCTCGGCCGCAGCGGCGGCAGGTATCTGAGCGAAGTCCGCGACAGCAAGCGCCGCTGCGGCATTCTTTCGATTGTGCTCCCCTGGCACGGCAAGCTTCGGCACGCGATCAAAATACTGCGTGTAGTCAATGACTTTCACATTCGTATTTCCTACCACAGTCGCCACGACAGGATCGTTCGGGTCACACACAACAGCACTTCCCGTCTGCATCACGAGCTCAGAAAATGCGTTTTGAATATCTGCAAGGTCGCGATAATAATCGAGATGATCTGCTTCGATATTTGTAATGACCAAAATCTTCGGTTCGATATTCAAAAACGAACGCTCGTACTCACAGGCTTCAACGATAAAATCTTCGCCGCCGCCGACAATCAAATTGGATTGAAATCCTTTGAGCAAAGACCCGACGATAACGGACGGATCTTTTTTTGTATCCATAAAAATCTTGGCAATCATTGCCGTAGTCGTCGTCTTGCCGTGTGTCCCTGAGACCGCAATCGTATGTTTGTCATTGGTCACAATATGAAGCATTTCTGGATAACTCTTCACCGGGACGCCCATCTCAAAAACCGATTCCATGAGTGCTGGATCGTAGTGCTTGATTGCAATCGTGTACACGACCAAATCGACGTCTTTCGGAATCAAATCAAAATTTTGCCCAATAGAGATATGTGCCCCTTCGTGCACGAGCTCGTTTGTAATTTCACTTGCCGACATATCTGATCCATACACTTCTTTGCCAGCTTGAAGCATCATGCGCGCAATCGCAGAAATACCGATACCTCCGATACCGACAAAAAATACTTTTCGAATTGATGCAAGATTGATGTCCATATTATTTCAAAAGTCTAACAAGCTTCACAAACTGATCCCCGCGATCGTACTCGTTCACAAACATTCCGAAAGAAGCGAACCCTGGACTAAAAAGCACAACATCGCCCTTTTCGGCAGACCGATACGCAGAAGTGAGCCCTTCCTTGAGGGAGCTTGCTCTATAAAAATCTGCCTCAGTAATCCTGTCAGAACCAGTCCCTGCGAGAAGAATGACCGTGTGTGCGTATGCGCGTGCGGTTTCAAGCAGTGCATCGATTGGAAGTTTTTTGTCTGCTCCACCCATAATAAGGACGGTTTGTTTTTTGGGAAACGACATGAGCGCAGCGATTGTCGCCTCCGGTGTCGTAGAATTATTGTCATTATAAATTTTGACTCCACGAAGTGTTTTGACAAGCTCAAGTCGTCCACTCACTGCTTTGAATGATGCAACGCCGGCACGGATTTTGACGAGTGGAATTTTGAGCGCTCGACACGTAGCAATTGCAAACGCAATATTCTCACGATTGTGCTCTCCGGCAAGCGGTAGCTTCCATGATTTTGGTACGAGTGCAGAGCTCGCGGGAGCGAGCGTTCCTTTGTATGAACGTGGAATTTTTTTGACTAGACCCTCCCCCACAACGAGCGTGTCTCCAGACTTTTGATATGCAAAAATTCCTGCCTTGTCTGCGAAATAGCGATCGAGGTCGTTCTTGTAATAATTCATGTGGTCAGGCATGAAATTTGTAAACACTGAAACTGTCGGAGATATTTTTTGTGAAATAAATCCTTGCAACTGCCAACTCGAAAGTTCGAGTACCACGTAATCTCCCGCTCGTACTTTTTTCAAAAATGCGAGCGTCGCAACTCCGCGAATGTTTCCGCCGAGGTATACGCGCTTGCCTGCTTTTTTGAGAATATGAAAAATGAGTGACGCAGTCGTCGTCTTGCCTCGTGTGCCTGTCACACCGATAATCTTCACTCCCTTCGGAGCAAGCGATACGAACAATTCATCGTCCATACGCACCGGAATACCGTGAGCCTCGGCGTGCGCAATATACTCAGAATCAAGAGGGACACCTTGTGCCTTGATGACCATGTCGCAGTTTTCAAAATCGCTCATCTCGTGTTTACCGAGCACGTAGCGAATATTTTTGTATTTCTTGAGCACGGCAATTGAAGAAGCGAGCTCTTTCGTGCTCTTTAGATCAGTCACCGTTAGGGACGCTCCACATTCCGCCAAAAAAGCCGTATCTCCAAGGCCTTTTCCAAGAAGTCCGAGCCCGAGAACGGTTATTTTTTTGCCCTTAAAAAGGGCTCGTGCCGTATCCATAGGTGCAGTCTAGCACAGCTCGACACTTACTTCACGTCTTGACCGAGTGATACTTTTTGAATTCTGACAGCATCGCCAAACCATTCTTTTGCGAATTGTTGAAATCTCTCACCAATAAATGTAGCAAAAAATGCTCGTGTGCCTCCACGTGAAAGCTGTTGCTCGATCTCGGGATGACGGTCGAGGTAACCACGTGTTTTTTCTGGTACAACCGTGTCTTGAGCGACAATCGCTATCGATGTAGGCATCAATGCGCGAATAGATTTTTTTACGATTGCATAGTGAGTACACCCGAGGAGTAGTGCGTCGATATCTGTAAATTGTGCCAGGTAGTCCTTCAAACTTGCATCAACCCCTTCATAATCGCCCGACTCGATAAACGGAACGAGACTCGGAGTTGCAAGTGACGTTAGTCTCGAAAGCGGAGCGCGTTTTTTAAATTCACGAATATACGCGCCTGAATGTACCGTTGCTGTGGTCGCAATCAAACCGACACGACGGTATTGAGCACAAGCCTCAGTCATCGGCACAATCATACCCAAAACTTTTTTATCTGGATGACGGGAAGGAAGATATTCACTTTGTACACGCTTCAGCGCTTCAGCGGAAGCAGTATTACATGCAACGACCACCAACACGCACTCCTTTAAAAAAAGAAAATCGAGCGCCTCAACGAGAAATTGATATATTTCTTCATGGGAACGTGATCCATAGGGCAAGCGCTTCATGTCGCCGAGGTAGACATAGTCATACTCGGGAAGAGTCTCCGCGATTGCGCGAAGGGTAAAAAGGCCGCCGAGACCAGAATCGAATACGCCTATCTTCATAGCCTGAGCATACCTAAATCACACCGAAGTTACAATGGCGCGATTATGGGAAGACGAGAAGCTTTTGGGGCGAGCGCGTGAGCGCTCGCAAGCCCTTGTGCTCAACGACGTAGGTATCTTCGATACGAATACCGAGCTTCTTTGGGATATAGATACCAGGTTCGATGGTGACGGCCATGCCTTCAAGAAACACGTCCTCCGTGCGCTTAAAATACATTCGTGGCATTTCATGAATGCGTTTGCCGACTCCATGGCCAAGTGTGTGAATGAAATATTTTTTGTATGAACCGAGCACTGCACGCGCGGCGGCGTCAGCCGCCGCGCATTTTGCGTTTGGTTTCGCAAGCTTTGCACTCGCCGTTTTTGACTGAAGTACAAGCGCATACAACTCACGATCCTTTGATGTAGGAGCCCCGACAAAAATCGTGCGCGTCATATCTGAACAATATCCATTCACGCGAACACCGAAATCAATAATCACAAACCCCTCAAGGAGAGCGTGAGTTGATTTTGGATGAATCTCATTTCCTGCGCGAGCGCCACCAGAAACTATCGGAGGAAATGCTTCGCGCAATCCCCTCTTTTTTATTTCACGTCTGATATGCAGCATGAGTTCGCGCTCCGTCGTAAAACAAAAGAGCGAAATAATGTCTGAAAATATTTCATCAGTAATTCGGCACGCTTCGGCAATCGAATCTATTTCTGTTTTAGTTTTTACTAACATCTTTCCCTCCCCAACGCCATGCAGGTTTTTCACCTGTCTTGTAGCAAATGATAATCAAAAAAATCGTGAGCACAATGAGTTGCGGTACAAATTGTTGCACAAAATCAGAACCAGATGATTCATGATTGTTTACATAGTTACCGCCAGCAAAAATAGCAAAAACGTAGAGAAGAATTACTCCCCACCCTTGCCATGTGACTGGATACCAGCCCCAGCCAAAACGTTTTGCACGAAACCAGAGTTTATTTTCCATACATTACCAAGCACCAAGTACCGCTCCAAACACAAGCATACAAACGAGCTGATATCCGGATTGTACGAGGAATCGTGACCATGCCATTTTGCGAGATTCGTTGGTCCACATGCATGAGCCTGCGATCGTTGGGAGAATGAAACCAGCCCATACCCAAAAGGCACTCATCATTCCACCGAGGGCTGTATAGCCCACAAGATGAACGAGAATGAACAACTGAAAGAGAGTAAGCAAAAATTGCGCAGTGTAGAGAGGAAGAGTTTTCTTGTTCATCCCCATTTGTTTTCCAGCATGAGCTTTTGTGACCCCGTTAATATGCATCCACAATTTTCCAAAAAGTGGTCCGTACCAAAGCGCTCCGAAAATCATAGCAAAAACTCCACACACAAGAATCGTCCAAAAATGAATACCTGGCATAAATATATTACAATTACCTACTAATAGATTCGTCTATTGTACCCTATTTCTCTCCCTTTTTACATGTGGGCACGGGGGGACTTGAACCCCCAAGGATCACTCCATACGCTTCTGAGACGTACGCGTATACCAATTCCGCCACGTGCCCGTGACTTCTCGTACGGTACCATATTTGGCGCACGAGCGTTAGCTCGTGCGCTTGCCAGAGAGAAGCATCTCCATGGCATGATCAAACGATCCCGCATCAATAACCTCTCCCCCGTTCACAAAGAAAATATCATCTGCATTTTGAATTGTATTAAGTCGGTGAGCAATGATGACCTTTGTCGTATCAGCAGGAAGTTTTTGTAAAATTTCTTCAAGCATTTGTTCAGTCACCGTATCAATGTTTGCTGTCGCCTCGTCGAGAATGAGAATCTCGGGACGGCGAAGCACGGCACGCATGAATGCGATCAATTGTTTTTGTCCAAGGCTGATTGAATCACTCGCGCCGACTTTGGTATCAAGTCCGCTTTCAAATCGCGCAAGCAATGAATCAAGACCTTCGTCTTTCAACACAGCAAGCAATTGCTCACTTGAGAATGATTCATACGCATCATTTCCGTAGATAATATTTTCGGCAACGGTGCCCGTAAAGAGAAATGGCTCCTGTAAAATAAATCCAATTTTCTTCGCACGCTCCGCTTGAGAATACGAACGAATATCTCGACCAGCGAGATATATTGTTCCCATTGTCGGATCATACAGTCGAGCCATGAGCGAAGCAGTCGTCGTCTTGCCTCCACCAGTTGGTCCCACGAGCGCATACGTACTTCCCTTTTGGAGCGTCAAACTCACATCACGCAAAATATCTTTGCCCGTTGAGTATCCAAAAAATACACGCTCAAAAGTGAGGATACCTGGCGTCGTAATAGATTTGGTATGATCAACAACTTTGATCGTCGTCTCGAAATCAAGCACTTCTGAAATACGATCGAGTGAAGCCATCGCGAGTTGCATCGTCGCCCAAATCGAAGCAAGCTGGCGAAGTGGTGTGTAGAAATTGTTCACGTAGAGCATGAATCCAATCAGAAGACCGAAGGTAAGATTGCCACTTGCGATGAGCGCAAATCCATACGCAAGCACAACGATCTGAGCCAAACTCGATGCAACGGCGTAGATTGGCACCAATGTGTTACTTGCGATTCCCGCTCGAACCGACGACCGATAGTTGCGATCATTCGCTTCGGCAAATTTCGTTCGAAAAAAATCAAGACGGTTGAATGCAACGACAACTTTGAAATTCGCGAGTGACTCTTGAATTTCTGCACTCATTGCGCCAAGTGATTGTAGACTCTCGGTACTCACACGTTTGACCCACGGAGAAAGCATTTGTGTTATCACAATGACAACGAATGCAGGGGCGAGCGTAGCGAGCCCGAGCCGAATGTGGAGTGAGAGCATAAAGATACCCGCGCCAGCCATGATAAAGAAGTTGCCGACAAACTGCATCAATGCCTGTGAGAAAAATTGATTGAGTTTGTCTGTATCATTATTGATACGAGAAATAAGATCACCAGACTTGTTTGCATTAAAAAACGCAACAGGAAGTTCCTGTAATTTATTAAAAATCTTATTGCGGAGATTGAACAGCACACGACGACCAACCCCACCCATGGCCATGGTCTGCCAATATTGCGCCGCAACAGCGACACCATAGACTACCAACAAAATTCCTGCATTCACGAGTACTCCATGAAAATTCTTGGCAACAATATAGGTATCGATTGTTTTCGCGATAATCATCGGCGCGAGGAGGTTCGCAACAGACGTAAGCGCAATAGCAAAGAACGCGACGAAAAGCTGTCGCTTTTCGTCGCGAAGCAACGGCTTCAAACTTCGGAAAGCATCACCGAACGTAATCTTCTTCCCCTGTTCATCTTTTGTTCTAAGCTTGTAGTTCATAATGTTCAGTACTTTCCTGCGAATTATACATCTGCACGTATTCAGGTGACGTCGCAAGCAATTCCTTGTGCGTGCCACGAGCAATAATCTCCCCTTCCATCAACACAAGAATCTGGTCATAGTCTTCAACAGAAGCAATTTTTTGTGTCACCGAAATCAGTGTGAGCGCCGGATAATTCTTTCGGACATTCTCAAGAATTTTCTTTTCTGTTCGTGTGTCCACCCGCGCGGTAAAATCATCGAGCAACAAAATCTTTGGATCAAGCGCGAGCGCACGTGCGAGCATCACGCGTTGCTTTTGTCCGCCAGACAAACTCGTGCCACGCTCACTCACAAGCGTCTCAAGTCCTTGTGGCAATGCATCGACGAAATCTCCAAGTTCTGCCGTATCAATCGCCTTTTTCAAATTGGCTTCCGTAACACCAGATCCAAACGCGACGTTCTCACGAAGCGAAAGATTGAACATAATACTGTCCTGAAACACGAGTCCAACCTGCGCATGAAGTCGGGCCTTGTCGTATTCACGAATGTCTTTGTCATCATAAAAAATATCTCCCTTGGTCGGTAGAATAAGCCCCGTAATGACGGAAAGGAGCAATGTCTTCCCCGCAGCTGTTGGACCAATGATTGCCGTACGCGTCCCTGGTTTGGCTTCAAGCGAAACGTCACGAAGCGTATCCTTGTCTCCATACGTGAGCGTAATATTGCGAAGCGCGACATCTCCACGCAATGTTGCCGTGATAGTTCCCCCGCTCTTCTTGTCTGGAGCATCGAGCACGGCGAGAATACGTCCATATGAAGCACTCGCTTGAGCGATAACAGTCGACATAAATCCGAGAATAATGATCGGGAAAATCAAAATAGCGAGATAACTGTTGAACGCAGTGAACGACCCGAGGGACATCGATCCTGCAATCACAAAATGTCCACCAAGAAGCACGATCCCGAGTGTCGCAATATTTGTACAAAACGAAATGATCGGAATCAAACTCGCAAAGAGATTGAGCACTCCGAGACTAATATTTCGCGCCTCAGTATTCGCCTTCAAAAATTTCTGGTATTCATACTGCTGTGCGTTCACGAGACGAATGAGCGCTGAGCCAAGAATACTTTCATTGATGACCTTGTTGAGCCAATCAATCGCCATTTGTGAGCGCACGAAGAGTTTGCGGACTTTGCTAAAAATGAAAAAGAACACGAGGCCAATAATTGGCACCACCGCAAGTACAAGCAGCGCGAGACGCCAATTCGTCAGAATGAGTAACGTACTCGCCCCAAAAATAAGAACGATTGATGAGACGACCTGCGCGACTGCTTGAGCGACGAAGTTCTTGACTGCGTCAGCATCACTCGTCAGATTCGTGAGCAATTTTGATGGACCAACAGCATCAATGTACGCATATTCCTGATGCGAAATTTTGTCGGCGGTTTTCTTTCGGAGGTCTCGCGCTACGCGCTCGGCCGCAAGCGTCTGCACAATACTCTGCGCATATGTCGCAAGAAAAATACATCCGGCAACAATGCCGAATTCGAGCAAGAGATGAGAAATGACGAGACTATGCTTGGCAAATCCGTCAATCGCGCTCGCGATGATCTTGGGCACAAACAAGTTCAAACCGTTCGCCAAAACAGTAAAAAGCACCAGCAAAAACACCATCCCCTTGTATTCCTTGAGGAGCCCAAAAAGGTTCGGCTTTGACTGCTGTGGCGCTTTTGGTGGCATCGTGTGTGCAGTATACAGAAAAGCCCACCAGATTGATAGTTGCTATTTCGTCTCTGAAGCCGCGATGAGTTGCTGCAAGAGGTCCCCTGTTTTCTGAATGTTACTATCAAGGAAAAGCACTTTTGCGTTTGTTGAAGTACCAACAGATTTCAACGTATCGAGATACTGTGTGAGCGAAAGTGTGGCGAGAATCTCGTTTGAAGATTGCTTAGTCGCCTGTTGCATAATTTCAATCGAAACTTTCAAACCTTCAGCGATGGCTTGTCGCTCAAGCGCGATACCCTCTCCTTGCAAACGCTTGCGCTCGCGTTCTGCTTCAGCCTCTTTGATTGCTTGTACTTTGAATGCCTCACCTTTGTTTTCAGCTGCCTTGCGGAGCTGTTCGGACGCGACGACTTCTGACATTGCATTCGTGATAGTTTCTGGGAATGTGACGTTCGTAATTTGAAAACCAATAATCACAATACCCCAATGACCAAACTGAATCGAAAGATCGCTCGTGATGTGTTGCGCGAGCTCTTCTTTCTTTTCGAGAATACTCTGATGTGTTTCTTTCGCAATGTAGGTGCGGAGCGAATTCTCAACGAGCGCGGCGATTGATTCCTGACGATTCTCGAGTGTGTAGACATATTTCTTCACGCCATCGAGACTTGGATCAGCTGCGTACAAAAGATTGGTGCCGATGGTGACGATGACTTTGTCGCCTGAAGGATATTGTCCGACGAGAGCGAAGTTCTGCTGACGGAGTGTGACTCGCTCGCGAATGCGTTCGAAGAGCGGAACTTTCCACTGCAATCCAGCGGAGATTGTTCGGCGGTATTTACCGAACATTTCGGTCACAGCGACAGTACTCTGTCCGATCGTTCGAAAGCCAGACAAGAAGATGAGCACAAGGAGCACGATAATAAAAGTAAGGGTCATAAATAATGGGCGTCAGCTAATTGATAATCCTCACCAAGAGTACTCCTTTTTATAAAAGATTCAAGGCTTAGTTTCCTCCTTTCATCCACTGTCTCACTTGCTCAATTTTCAACTTCATTTTCTTGTCACGCTGAGGAAAACCAAGAATTTCACACACGCCATGTACTACCAATTCCTGATTATTCATGTTGTGGTACATAGCCTCTGCGATATTCTTTAATAGTGCAGGATTCCTCTGATATGTATCCTTTGCTGCTGGTTCGGTCGCAAGAATTTCAAAGATGGTCTCAGCCGACATGCTCGACGCAACACGAGAAAAGACTCCTTTGAGGAACAATCGTACTGAATCCTCTCGTGCCTGTGATTCTTCTCTACAAACCTCTTCAAGAGAACTGACGTCAGCGTCCGAAAGCATTCCTATCTTCGCAAGCTCGTGCAAATCCGCCATATCACGGGCTCTATCATTATGAAGTTTAAAATATGCGACTTTCGCAGGATGAGAGGCATGAATTTCTGTTCCTTGAAATTGTGTCGTTTGAAATTCAAACCATTCACGTGGGAGGGTGGTGCCACCGAGTCCGACAGGTTCACCTGCTTGGTCGCGATTTATAACATGTACATCTATAAAATTTAGATGCTTGTCCTTGGTCACAAAACCCTTGTCGTCAATCGCGATAATCATCAACTCGCCAAGAGAGAGCGAACGTCCTGTATCCGTCTTTATCCTCTCCATAACAACTCGACTCTTGGGGTCATTCAGATCTTTCGGGTAATTTAAGAAAAGTCCGTATCCATTTTGTTCTAAGTGCTTATGTATTTTTGTAATCTCGTTTTTTTCTATAGAAATATCAACATCCTTATGGATACCAATATACGAACCTTTCATAAAAGAAATAGTGCGCGCTCCGTCAAGTACCCACCGTATATGACTCCCTTCGAACAGCTTCCCGAGTGCAACAAGTTGCGCGTCCATCGATTGCTTTTTTTCTTGCGTTGGAACTTCTCGAACCGCGTCTACGGGCATATCAACAAGCGCTTCCCTCTCTTCAAGCGAAATACTATTATTTGTATTTTCTCTTATCTGCTCCATACAGCAATACTACCTAACTTTTTTTATGCGGTCCATTCTGAATCCAAACTTTCAGCACCAGTTACAATAAAGTTTCAGAGAAAATTTCATTACCTTATTTCTAGATACTTGGGTTGAATCCCACGCTATAACCCCGTTCCTAGAATAGTGCCCGCATATCCTCCGGATGTTTTATCGATACGAATATATACAAGTTTATTATGTATCCATCCGTCTGCACCCTCCTCTCCGTTCCCAGCAAGCCATGTAGTCTGAATTTGTTGGCTAACGTTATTGTTGAGTTTAATAGAATAATCGATGCTCACGATAAAAGATTTTTCAATATCTTTTGGAAATATGTTTTTGAAAAACTCTACTGGACGTCCATCAGAATCCGAAACCAAACCTGCATTATCAGCAACGAACTTGATTTCATTAATTTCATGATCTGCGACTCCTCCAATTTGAGAAATTTCTTCTTCAATTATTTTTTCTGTGACAGGTGTGGCAATTTGAACATATTCTGAGGAGGATTGATTTGCACATATGTCCCCGAAAGCAGGAACCCATGAATCACCTTTTTTCTCTACTACTCCTCCTCCAGTACTATTTTGAGTAAACACATCCATAACTGCTACCATTTTCATCTTTTGTCCATCGCCACAATACGGACTCGGCGAAGCCGGATAAAGAACAGAAAAATATTTTCTTCCGTCTGGAAAATCATATGGAACTCGATCTGCCACAGCATCAATGAACGGCGCTTGTTCTTTATAACTTGATTTATAAGCACTTGAGTCACCACAAACTACTATTCCAGTAAAATTCGGAATAGGTGTTTCACCCATTATCCCGTGAACAGGCTCTCGAATATCAAAGCGGCAACGCACTCCTGTTATCGGCGCATACCATGCGGCCGAATAGATCGCATTAGGAGCGATCTTGGTCTCAAGCGTATTTGACTGACTTTTTTCAAACAAGAATCCGTTTCGACGAAAATAGGCTGTCACATCCATTATAGCTTTCAGTGACTCAGGAGAGGTCGTGAGCACTTGCAGATTGCCGAGACCGTCAGGTTCCGGAATATTCTCTGGGTTTGGGATGACAAATTCAAAAGAGCTAAACGGAGCGATCCAGACTGCTAGATGTCCGGAGTAGACCCACCACAATGGAGACATATCATCAAAAGGAAAACTATCGGACGGTTGATAATTTTCATTCAATAAGTGTCCTTTGAGAGTTTCGGTCACAAGTGCCGCAGTATGCGAATGTACGTACGTGCGATAAGCCCAGATTCCCGACCCTATCACAAGAAGTATGCCAACGCTGAGGCACAGAAGCTTATATTTTTTCATTATTGAATTCTAGCCTAAATATCCATATTTCAAAAATTAGCACTGTCAGCCAATTTATTTGAAAGTATATGCCGTTGGCTCTTTTTTCTACGCGCGGGCCACTCGGGATTCAAACTTTCGATTTCAAGCACCGTAAGGGTTTCTTAGAAAATCTTGATGACTTATTTTGATACACTCGGGTCGCTATCACTTTTATTCAACTCCCACAGTTTCCAATAAACATCATTTGATTCAACTGGAGATTTTGGTATTCTGTTCAATTTTTTATAAATATTTTCTTGTATTTCAAGAGCATCAGTCCACGCATACTTTTCATCAAAAATTTTACCATCGTGGCCGAGTAATTGAGAAAAAATATAGGTTTCGATAGTGATTTCTGGCGTAGTGACTACCACACTATCAATCCAAGAATAAGTTGTATCAGTATGTTGGTTGTCTATATAACTTTCCATTCGCAAGGGACTCTCGCGAAGAGTGATTTTTACTTTTGCTGATAAATATTGCAAAAAATAATTAAGCCTATTTTCATAGCTAGTAACATCTTCTTCGTTTGGTTTTTCTTCAAAAAATTTAGTCATATTAGTTTTCCATGTATGGCTTAATGAAATTATTAAACTTATTTACATCAAATTTTTCACTTCTGGAGTTAGGGTAATCGCAAGAATCCATTTTAGAATCCACAGTATAAGAACTACAGAGAGCTATGTATGTACCGTGTTCATAGGCGTCGCTCAATCGATAATTTTCTCCGCCAGCTCCAACACCACTAACGACAATATAGCATTTACCCGTTTTGTTATCATAATGATTTTTATAAGTGTAATTACTTATACCACCACTAGGATTACTCCAATCATTCGCAAAAACTTTTTCTGCTTGAGATGAACATTTTGCTTCCAAATCTACACTAGAAGTACTAGTTGTTTCAGAAACAGTGTTTTGTCGAGATGGGTTTAATACTAAATACAAAATAACAATTATCAAAATACCTAGACCAAAGATACATATTTTAAACCAATTTTGTCTCAAGATTTTTTCCATATAACCATTTTAGCTTATATCCGAGAATTAAGGTACTCGGGTCTACCGATACTAAATACTCATGGCGGAGAGGGGGAGATTCGAACTCCCGGTGCCCTTTCGGACACACAACCTTTCCAGGGTTGCCGTTTAAACCGCTCACGCACCTCTCCAAAGATGCGCAATCAATCTACCATATTGGCGCACGTTCGTACACCGCGAGCAGTCGCTATGCAGCGACGACAACTTACCCAGAAAAACGAAAAGCGCCTCGTGGGCGCTTTTCGTTAGCTACTTTTTTAATTAGATAATTCCAAAAACATTACGCATAAATTCCTTGAATTTTTTAGTATTAGTTTTATTGTTTACGTAGTCTGCTCGCTCACTAGAGAATTCTTCCGCTTGTTTTTTGAGTTCCGCTTTCAAATCTTCTGCTTTTTGAATGTCTCCCTTTTCAGCAGCTTCAAGAATTTCAAGGTTAAGTTTCTTTACGTATTCAACCGAAGCCTCACCTACAAGCTCCGAACTATCTGCTACATATTCTTGCACTTTTTTTACAAATGCTTCTAATTCTGCTTTCCTTTCTTCAAGTTTTACTAAAAAATCTTCTTGTGTCTTTAGCTCCGCCTTCAAATTCATCATCCCAACAGGGCTTTCCTTTTTTAAATCGACGTCACTAACAGATACACTATTAAAATCGTTTGTAATTGCTAATTGTGCCTTAAGTTGCTCGATTTTATTTTTGCAAATCTTGATATTTCTTTCAATTTTTTGTGCTTCACGACCATGGGGGTCTTTGCCTACTCGAAGATCAAACTGAAAAGGATTGTGAGCATCCATGCTCACATTAGCACCAAGGAGACTTTTACTCCCGTCGGTTTTCAGTCCACCTACTTCGTCTTTCATTGCATTTCTCGTTTTGTTTGCCAGCTCTTCTGCTGTCATATTTTCGAAATTTTCTTTAGGCATTTTAAAATTTAATTACGTATTAATAATAACTTAACGTAGGCGCAACACACTGGCAAATTATATAATAAAATGCAGTAATCACAAATAAGGGAACCCTAGTCGGTCGAATTCGCCGCGAGCAGTCGCTATGCAGCGACGACTTCTGCCTCTACGACGACGGTCTCTGCCTCCTTTTCGGATGATGCTTCTTCGGTCTTTACTTCAGGCATACTTGCGAGCTTTTTGTACATGAGTGCAAACGCGATCACGGTGAGTGGAACCGTAAAGAACAATCCAACGATCAAACACAATACTCCGGCAATGTTGATAGCGGCCGCGAGGAATACACATTCAAGGATCTGCCAACGCTTCCCTTTCGTCATTGCACGACTCTTTTTCAAAATTTGAATTGGGGTGTGTGCTGTTTCAATGGCAAGGTATTTTGCAGGGAACAATTGCAAAGCGGCGATGACACCCGGCACGAGCAACAAGAAAAATCCGATGTAGATAATTATTTTTACTATCACGAATGTGGCAATAAAGAATCCTACTTTTTTGAGTGTAATTTTCTTTTCAAATGAACTGAATGAAAAATGTTTCTTTTCCGCATAGCCAAGAGCCATACTTGTCGTCACAAATGCGAATATGGTCGAGACCACGACAGACAAAAAGAGATTATTCTTTACAAGAAAATCGAGCACGGCAGAAATGAAGAGGACAACACAAAACTGACCGAGGACAAGCCAGAGTCGTGGCTTCATGATGGCGTAGGCTTCTTTGAACACAGATTTTGCGCTGAGTGTATTTTGCATAGGTACTTCTAGCCTACCCTATTATTTCGTTCCGAGCAACGCCCGAATGCGCTCCGCTATCGGTGGGTGTGTCATAAACAGCTTCGAAATCCATGGCGTCTTTTTGCCACCGGTAGGGTCTGCGATATACAAGTGCGCAATCGCGCTTGATTGATGGCGAAGTGGCTCCGCGTAATTGCCAATCTTGGTAAGTGCGTTCGCAAGTCCTTCTGGGTAGCGAGTAAGGAGTGCTCCACTCGCATCAGCCAAGAATTCACGCTTGCGTGAGATAGCGAGCTGCATGAGTGTACCAATGATCGGCGCGAGGATAGCAAACACAATCCCGACGATCATGAGAATACTGCCTGCATTCCCCTCTCGATCATCACTTCGGCGATTCATTCCTCCCCACCACAAACTACGCATAAATACGTCGGAGATAATAGAAATAAATCCAACGAGCACCACGACGACAGTCGAGACGAGCATGTCGCGATTGCCGATGTGTGAGAGTTCGTGCGCAATGACACCTTCGAGTTCTGAACGATCAAGGATAGCGAGCAATCCTGACGTCGCACAGACAACGGCGTGATTTTTGTCACGACCTGTCGCGAATGCGTTTGGTGCAGGATCTTCGACGACGTAAACTTTTGGCATCGGAAGTCCTGCTGTAATTGAAAGATTTTCAACGACTGTATACAAATCAAAATACTGCTCTCGTGTCGCAAGCTTCGCTCCAGAAAGTTTGATCACAACAGTGTCCGAATACCAATACGAAACGATCTGCAAGATTACCGCAAAGAGCGCGAAGAATACCAGAATATTTGGATTCTGAAAGTAGAGTGAGAAAAACCACCCGAGCGCAATCACAAGCAGGAACACGCCGGCCATGATGAGCCATGTTTTTGTCACGTTTTTTGATGCTTCAGTATAGAGAGATGCCATAGTATTTTATTGGATAACAATAGGAACGTCGATATATTTATCTTTCTCAGGATCACCTGAAGGGTTGTCATTTTTCAAACGAATATATCCAGGGCCCGCGAGCGCGCTTGTCGTGTCGACTGTCGCAGTAAACGACACTGCATCTGCCGTGAGCCAATTGCTCGTCGCATCAAGTGAAAACGAATTGAGGATTTTTTTGTTTTCATCAAGGAGCACTCCCTGAGCCTTGCCTTCAAAAAAATATACTCCTTTTATTTCCCCCGTGATTGTCGCAACGTCAGTGATGGTCGCCCCTGGTGTAATCGAGAGCGAAACGAGATCCGCGACATCCCCCGAAACGCCACTCGTGCTACTCATATTTGAGGCCGAACCCCCGACAAAAAAATGAACATATCCGTACACACACAAGCCGATGAGAGCACTAATGCCTAGGATGAGTATGATTATTTTTCGGGAAGGATGTTTCATCGAAGGGTTCTCAAATCATGCTGATTAAAATTTTACTTCTACTGGATTCTGCGCCGCATCGTTGTCGCCGAGATCAAAGAAATCCATCTTGGCAAAATGAAACATTCCAGCAATCAGATTGTTTGGGAAATGTTCCACTTTCGTGTTGAGGTCACGCACCTGACCATTGTAGAAACGACGCGATGCTTGGATTTTGTTTTCGGTATCAGACAGTTCGCGCTGTAATTCAAGGAAGTTTGTATTTGCTTTCAATTCTGGGTACGCCTCACTGATGGCAAAGAGTGATTTGAGCGTGCCACTGAGTGCGTTTTCAGCTGCGCCTTTTTCAGCCGGCGATCCTGCTTGCATCGCAGTCGAGCGAGCCTGACTCACCTTCTCAAAGGCTTGTGATTCGTGCGTAGCGTAGCCTTTGACTGTGTTTACGAGGTTTGGGATGAGGTCATAGCGACGCTTCAACTGCACCTCGATATCAGCCCAAGCTTCCTTCGTACGATTGCGTAAGGTGACAAGTCCATTAAATGCGGCAATGACCCAAAGCACGATAACGGCGAGAACGATTAATATAATGATTGAAGTACTCATGTAGATATTATACCACGGAAGTCAAGCGGGGGTGCGCAAAAACAAAAAGCTCTCGGAAAGGCCCGCGGAGCGCGACGGCGCGAGCGCGAGGCGAAAATCCTTCAGGATTTTACGCCGGTCCTTTCTGAGAGCTTTTTGTTTACGCGCACCCTACCTACTTTCGTGGCTTACTTCTTTTTGTGCTTTACTGCCTTTTTCGATTGAGCCTGTTCTACGATAACGAGGAGCGGACTTGCGACGAAGATCGATGAGTACGTTCCAAAGAACATACCGACGATGAGCACGAGAGAGAAATTCTTGGTCGTCGCTGGACCAAAGAGGTAGAGCGAGAGGAGCACGAGAATGACAGTGAGTGATGTGTTGATTGAACGAACGAATGTCTGATTCAAACTCTTTCCAACTGTCTCACTGAATGTTGGCGCGATGCGATTCTTGAGGTTCTCGCGGATTCGGTCAAACACAACGATAGTGTCTGACACCGAGATACCGAGCACCGTGAGAAGCGCGACCACGAAGAGCGTATCTACTTCCGCACCGTGGAAATGTCCGAGCAAAGCAAAGACTCCAGATGGGATCGCAACGTCATGCACGAGTGTGGCAATAGCGATGAAACCATATTTCCATGACGATACAGGTTCTGACACACCACGGAATGCAAATGCGATATAGAGCACGATTGCAATCACAACGATGATGATGGCAACGATAGCCTTTTGGGTCAATTCATGTCCGACAGAGGGTCCAATCGAATTGAATGTTGTCTGAGTCAAAGGATATTTGCCACCGAGTGACAAATCATTCACGAGTACAACACGCTCTGTATCTGCGAGCGGACTACTCTTGATCGAGAGACCACTCTCCCCTACGTTCTGTACGATTGCGTCACTGATTTTGTGTGAAGCAAGTACAGGAGCGATGAGTGACGTTTCTGGGCGACCGCTCGTGTAATTGACTTCAAGAAGTGTTCCTCCTTTGAAATCAATGCCAAGACGGAGACCGTACACGAGAATCGCAACGATTGATCCGAGCACGATGAGTGCGGAAATAGTAAGAAAGACGAATTTGTTTTTGATGATAAACATAAATTACTTTGTGTGGTGAACTGCCTTAGACTTTGCCGACGACAAGCCTGAACCGAAAAGGAAATTCGTTACGCGTGTTCCATCTTTGGTCGCTACTGAACGAAGGAAGAGACGAGTAATGAGGATTGCTGAGAGCATTGAGACAAGCACACCGAGGAGGAGTGTAATCGCAAATCCACGAACGAATGTTCCGCCGAAGATTGAGAAGAGAATGACTGCCGTGATCATTGTGGAAATGTTTGAATCACGAATTGAGAGCCATGCACGATCAAATCCTGCAGTGATAGCATCACTCGTTGTGCGTCCACCATGGAGCTCTTCTTTGATACGTTCGAAGATGAGCACGTTTGCATCAACGGCCACACCGATGGAAATAATAAATCCAGCGATTGCAGCAGATGAAAGTGTGACGTGGAGGAGTTTGAAGATTGCGAGTGTCATGATGACGTAGAGTCCAAGTGCAACGACAGCCACAACTCCTGGCAAACGGTACCAGAGGATGAGGAAGAGTGCGATTACGAGGAATCCAATGATTCCCGCCTTCACACCGTCATGCATTGCCGCTGCGCCGAGTGATGGACCGATGAGCTCACTTGAGAGCAAATGGATTGGCACAGGAAGTGCTCCATAACTGAGTGAGTCAGCAAGCGCCTTTGCTTGTTGTGGACTGAAACTTCCCGTGATGATAGCTTGTCCACCAGTGATTTCACTCTGAACTGTTGGTGCAGAAATAACTTTGTTGTCGAGGAAAATAGCGACAGTCTTTCCGAGGTTTGCTTTTGTAACAGCATCAAAAAGTTGCGCTCCATCAGCATCGAACGTAAGTGCGACGTATGGTGATCCAGTGTTCTGATCAAACTGAACTGCCGCAGTCTTGAGGTAGCGACCAGTCAAACCAGTTGAAACATAGTTTGCGTATGGATCGACTTCAGGAAGAACTACTTTGCCGTCAGGACCAACAGTTGCGTTGATTGGTGCAGCTTCTTTGTCGCTCTTGATACGGAAATCAAGTGTTGGTGTCTGACCAATCGTATCTTCAGCCTGAGTAACATCTGTCACACCTGGAAGGTCAACGATGAGTTGTTCACTACCAGAAGCTCCAATACCTCCCTCTTTGATCTGAATGAGTGGTTCGAGCACGCCGAGCACACCTGAAACTGCTTTTGAGTTTACGCGAGCTTCAACGACATTGCGGAGCACTTCCATTGAACTTGAAACCTGACCACTTGGGATTTTTGAAACATCAGCCTCGTAAACAAGGTGTGTTCCACCCGAAAGATCAAGACCGAGCTTGAATGGGTTTGGATGACGATTAAAGAATCCTGTCAAAATAGCAGGCTTTGCTGGAGCATGCCCATTGACTGGTTCTGACTTATAAACATAGAGACCGAGTGCGAGACCAATAATAACGACAATAAGCGCCCAAATTCGTTTTTTCCACATAATAGTAGGCGCATTCTAACGATATATGGGCGAAAAAGCAACCCTACCCCTAAGGGCGAAGTGCCAATTTTTCAGCGATAAAATCAATCACAACTGCTGTGAGCGTACCGAGAATGAAGCCTCCGAGAATGTCGAGTGGGGTGTGAACTCCGGCGAGGACACGCGCCGCGCCGACGACGAGTGCGAGCAAGCCCGCGAACATGCCGGCGCGGCGGTCAATAAAGAACACACTCACCGCAAGCGCCGAATAAAAAGAAGCATGCCCCGAAGGAAAGCCATAATCAGAAAGTTGCATGAGCGGACGCAGATTGATATTCAAAATATCTGGTCGTCCAATCTTGAAATAATTTTTGAGCACAACAGAAAACGTATACGAAGTGAGAATTGAGACAAACACGAGCATGAGATTGTTCCAACGCTTCGCAAGATTTTCGAGTGGTGCAAAAATCGAATGTTCCCGAAGCGGACGAAACAGCAAAAACACAATCACCCACACGAGCGTGAGAATTCCCAGCCATGTCGCACAAAAAATGATGAACTGTCCCTCAAGCGGAGTGACGGCGTTTATAAATCGAATGGGGCTTGTTGAAAGTATGTTCATCTACTTCTCATATCCACCAGCTTGTCGCTCAGCGGATATAACAACGTTCTGCATCAGCATCGATACAGTCACTGGACCAACACCACCAGGTACTGGTGAGAGCGCAGCGGCGAGCGGTTCAACCGTCTCACGATCAACATCTCCAACGATTGAGCCATTTGATTCAGACGTACCAGCGTCAACGATCACAACACCTTCTTTGACGTTCTTTCCATTGATGAGTTTAGCCTTCCCTACTCCGGTGATGATGACATCGGCACTTTTGAAAATTTCTTCTGGGTTTGGTGTATCGCGATCTACCGATGTGACATCGAGCCCACGACTGGTGAGCAAATGCGCGACAGGGCGACCAACGAGCATTCCGCGACCAACGACGACAATTTTCTTGCCTTTCAAATCAAGGTTGAGTGAATCAAGGAGCGTGACCGACGCAGCAGCAGTTGGGAAAAGATAGTTTGGTTTATTTGCGTAAAAAAGATCACTTGAAGCTGTGCTTGTCGCATCAACGTCAACGGCGGCTGGAATCGCATCGAGCACCTTGCGTGAATCAATGTGCGGAGGAAGCGGAAGCTGCACAATGAGTCCTGCCATATTCTGCAGCGCACCAAGACGACGAAGCTCTTTGATAAGATTCTCCGTTGTGATATCTCCTGGGAACATGCCATGAACAACCTTGAGTCCAAGGCTTTCGGCGGTACGTTCCTTCATGCGCACGTACTGAGCAGCAACGTCATTGTCCCCTACCAAAACATCACAAAATAATGGTTGAAACGGGAGTGCGGCAACACGACCTTTGAGGGTTTCTAATATCTCGTCGCGAACCTTTCGGCCATCGATGATTTGCATATGTATGCGCGATTATAGTACAAAATGGCGCTAAAGTCCACGCAACAACCAAAAATACCACTAGATCAAAAATCAAGTGGTATTCATAATTCGGCAACAATATGATAATTACTTTGACTCAACAAAATAAATAACTACACTGTTCTTCGGGTAAGACATTCCATTTACATGGTATGCATCAGAGTACCATGCATTGTCTTTTACACGATGGCTTACTTTCATCGTCATATTTGACTCATCGGTGACCTGAATCAAGTAGATAGTCCCGTCTTTCTTTAGTTCGTAACCTAAGTATTTCTTTCCTAATTCTGGCATAGCTACCAGAATTATGTAGTAAAATAAATAGTCAAGAATAGTCAACGTTGGAAATTCGACATTTTTTTCCAGCTGCATATCATTCATATTCTCTGTTAGAACATACTCCTCTACTTTTCTTGGATGATTGCAATCAGGAGAAACATCAATCTTCATTTTTGCGTACTTGTCACACAGAAAAGTATTTTCAAAATAGAAATTCCGCTCTTCACCATTTGATTTTTTTAATATTGTATCGATACAATACTGATTCAAACCATCACTCGTTTTTTGGCTGAATAAGACACCAAGCTGAAAAGCTTCTGGTCCGTACCGATTTACCACCATTTGAATGACTGCGGTCAGCTCCTTCACACACGTCGTGCTTTGCTCAATTTTTTTGAAGGTTTCTTCTGAGATTTCAATTCCTACGAGCGCTAATCGTAATATCTCATAAAATTTTTCTTTTACTGGATTTAATCCATCCTTTTGCATGTTTAGCCGTTTTTCGTTGTTAAATAAAATTAAAAATATCACAATTACTCTAATAGTAATACGATGATTTGTCAATAGAACGCAAGGAGAGGCTTGAATTAAAGCCCTTCAAACTCTTTGGAGAGATCTTCAGGGTGAGCGTGGCGGGTACGGCGGGACATGGAGGAGAGAATGCCGAGCGAGCCGAATTCCACCATCAAATGCGAACCACCGTAGCTTATGAACGGAAGCGTAATTCCTGTCACCGGCATGATGCCGATATTCATTCCCATATTGATGAGAATATGCGAAATAAACAGAATCATGATTCCGGAAGCAAAGAGACTTTCAAAATTGGTTTCGCCGTGGAGTGCAAACGATAAGATGCGAGCAAGCAAAAGTCCGTAGAGAATCAAAAGCAAAAGTGCCCCAACAAATCCCCATTCTTCGGCAAACGCCGCAAAGATAAAGTCGGTCTGATATTCTGGCAAAAATCGCAAACGACTCTGTGTCCCATACCCCACCCCTTTGCCAAAGAAACCTCCTGAGCCGACCGCAATCACCGCTTGGTGCGCGTTGTAGCCTCGTCCATGAATGTCGGAGAGTGGACTGACGAAGGTCGTGATACGAGCCTTTTGATATGGCTTGAACACAAAGGACCACAGCATCAAAAATGCAATCACACCAAGACCAAACAACAACAGCAAGTGACGTTTCTTGATTCCGGCAACAAGCGCCATTCCAAACCAAATCAGTCCGATAATGAGCGACACTCCAAAGTCAGGCTCAAGCAAAATGAGCATAAATGGAATGAACGCATACACACTTGAGATCACGAGGTGTCTCACCTGCCCAATCGCCACGTGTCGCCGAGAAAAATATTTCGCAAGAATAAGGATCAAAATAACTTTGACGAAGTCAGATGGTTGCACCGAAAATCCGCCGAGCGAGAACCAACTCTTCGCGCCGTTTGCCGTGTGTCCGATCACAAGCACAAGCACGAGCAAACCCATAAAAAAGAGAAAGAGCGAGACAAGCACGTTCGTCTTCTTGAGCACACTGCTATCAAGCAAAGCAAAAAGGAAAAAGAGCGCCACCGCAATCGCAAGCCACGCCATTTGGCGATCGAAAAAAATACTTCCCTGTCCGTATGACTGCATCGTCACAAGCCCCGCAATCGAAATCGGAAGCGCGAACAACAGGAGCGTCCAATCGATACGCTCAAAAAAACTCGTTCGGTTTCCCCGCCCTCTCTCATTGTTGGTTTCAATCAAAAACATAACCGAGAATTAGTGCGTGTGAAAAACATCAATGATTGGAACAATATCATATCGAGCGACCGGTCGAGGAAATGCCTGTGGCCACGTAAACGTCACTGAAGTATTTGAATTCGGTGCGAACTCTGGGACGACCGTCTTTGAAACGTTCACGGTATTGTTTTGATCGTCGTACAGCACTGCTGCGACGACTGTATTCGTGAGTGCAATTGTCGGTGAAAAATTGGTCAGTGTCGCAGACAATCGTGGAACAATACCAGACGTATCAAGCGAAATACTACTTGAACCAATTCGCAACTTTGAAACAGTCTCGGGAATTCGCTCCCAGACTGACGGCGTGTTCGAAAATGAAAATTCCGTTGCACCAACCTTTGTTGCTCCAACACTAATCCCTGTCTCAACGATTACGTATCGTCCGAGTGGTGGCACAACCGCAACACCGTCTCTGCGTGCGAGCAGAATATTGTCTTTGTCATACAAACGAAATTCGTACGGAAGAGAGCGAGTCGCTCCGTTGTTCTTGTTCTCAATCAATGCTGCGGCGTTGTAGACAGTGTCTGTTACCGGAAACGAGCGAAACCACAGAATAGTCGGTGTACGAACTTCAGTCGCACACATAGTGGTACACATCGTGCCACCACAATCGATTCCCGTCTCATCACCATTTCGGACACCATCAGTACAACTTGGCGTTACAAATATTTGCGCCGAATAATGCCAGAAGGTCAGTCCTCCGAAAACGATGAATATAATGAAGAGTATAAAAATTCGACGACGCATAGCCCATGTCATATCCTAACACTATACGCTAGCTACACCTTTTTTAAAAGACTCCGAACCCTCGTCTGGTTTAGCCTCGTTCAGTGCAACCTCGTTCATAACATGTATCAATCCGTCTTCGGTTGTTATCTTCAAGATTTCTCGACACCCATTACTCAAAATTCTATCGTGTTGAAAACGAGAATCATCTTCTTTGAGAATGCGCATGAGCATGTCATAGTGCGAAGAATCCATCGGATCGGAAATCTTTTTGATTCCAAGTCGCTCCATTTCGGATTCTAGTATTTTCTTGCGCGCGTCCATTTCTGTTGGCTCAGACAAGTACACTTCAACATCAGAGTACGGATCTAATTTTCCATCTGTGTATTTTTTAAAGTAATCATCCGATTCATACAATTTTTTAAAATTTTCTGTTCCGATATAAGCGTTCTTGTACGCATGAATAGCTGAATCAGTCATTTCAAAATTACCAAGAGTCAGAAGATGTTCGAGTTCTTCGATACTCATAGTCTCATCGTTTACGAGCTCTTCTGGATGATCAAAAAGGATCTGCGCGTTGAGTTTGCCCGTGTTGTCACGCTCAATATGTGTAACCGCTAAAGGATCTCCTTTTCTCTCAGCCAGATTAACATCAAACCAATATATGGATTTTTTAAGACGATCGAGTCGTGCAGTTTGTACCGCTTTCGCAGCACTATCGGAAAGCCCTTCGCGCTTAAGTTTATCAAGATAATCGGCTGCTTTAACATTCTCGTAGAGTTTTTGCCGACGCG
This sequence comes from bacterium, assembly GCA_037143195.1. GTDB lineage: Bacteria > Patescibacteriota > Minisyncoccia > Phycocordibacterales > UBA9973 > CAITQP01. The sequence continues at coordinate 34,546 of JBAWZD010000005.1, forward strand.
TTCCAATAATATGTCCCAAATTTTGAACAGTGAAAGTTGTCTCCGCTTTCTTAATTTGTGCCTCCTTCCTTAATATCTCCCGTCGTACGTTTTCGATATCAGTAAGCCTCCTCGCGCTTTCCCATTCTTTTTCAACTTTAGTGGAATCACCGTCGTAAAATGCAAAGAAGTCATTTTTATTTTCCAATATTTTTAAATAATCTTGCGATGAACGCAGAGACTCCTTTGCTTCCTTAATATGCCGTGCAGCTATTTTTTCGAGTTCATCAAACGCACTTCCTGAATAAACTCGAGGATGGTCAGGTATCCGTTCGGCGCTCTCATTTTTATTTGTATCGGTTTTGTTGTTTTCTTGAGCATGCCCGTTTGGCGACCCAAGGGACAAAGCAGCCACTGCCGCAATTTTTAAAATCTTCTTAGATCCCCCGAAAAATTCCATACTAAAAGTATACAGTGGGCACTTTTGAAAAGCAAAAAAACGCACCGTGTGTGCGTTTTTTAATAGAAAATCAAATACTATGTCCTGGCGACTGCCTACTTTCCCCACAAGGAGTATCATCGGCTCTACAGTGCTTAACTTCTCTGTTCGGAATGGGAAGAGGTGTGACCACTGCGACAAATCACCAAGACAAAACATTCGATTGTTCTATCTTCGTTCATTTATTATTTTTGTATATATTCGTGAAGCGATAGCTTCACGTGTTCAGGAAATTAATCCTGTCGTGATTCTCACAGTTCCTAATAGGAAATCGGGCAATTAGTACATCTCGGCTCAACACATTGCTGTGCGTACACCTAATGCCTATCAACGTAATCATCTCTTACGACCCTTAGCGAATTCTAATCTTGGAGATGGCTTCCCGCTTAGATGCTTTCAGCGGTTATCCATGCCCGACGTAGCTACTCTGCAATGCCACGGGCGTGACAGCAGATACACCAGAGGTCAGTCCATTCCGGTCCTCTCGTACTAAGAACAGATCTCCTCAAAATTCGAGCGCCCGCAGTAGATAGGAGACCAACCTGTCTCACGCATCTACGTTTTACATCAATTCTCACTTTCGTGAGTGCATGAACCTCAATTGCTTGAGGGATCGGACTATAGCTTTATCCAATTGCTTGGATATCTTACGTGTAGTCTCTACGGGCGAGAATAAATTCTCTTCCCTCGGTATTGTCTCAAAGAGATTTTACCGATATCAGTAAGCTTCTCTCAGATTCTTACGAATCATGAGCCGCCGTGATGCACACCACAGTGTGCATGGTTAAATTTCAGATTTCAATTATTGTCTGGGAACAATAATCTTATAAACAGTGCTTAACATACTTTTTGTTCTATGTGTCGCGTCTCGATGGGTTCAGACTGTTCAAGTCACAACTTTCGTTATGCTCTGAACGGTCTGAACCCAGCTCGCGTACCATTTTAATTGGCGAACAGCCAAACCCTTGGG
>JBAWZD010000006.1:0-1935 GCA_037143195.1 bacterium
AGTAAGGAACATTCGTGCGTGGCACGATTGTTCGGTCTTCGCACAGAGGCGCGCGTGGCGCGGCTCTGTGGCTGGTCGGGGGCTTTTTCAATTCATCATCTCGACAGCAGAGCGCATCATTGACGGATTCAACTCGATGTAGCGCTGAGTGGTAGACAAGTTCTTGTGGGCAGCAAGCGCCATCAACACACGCACCGACACTCCCTTGTTCGCCAGCGAAGTGATGAAACCCCTTCTGCCACTGTGAGAACTTGCTCCCTCAACCCCCGCGTTCTTGTAGAGATAGTGAAAGTATTGCGACAGCGTTGACGAAGTGAAGCCGCGAATCGGTTCCTTTTGCGTATTGAACAGCGCGCGATCTGTATCGGTGTAATAAATCGCAGCCAAACTCTTCAGACGAAAGCGCACAGACAGATAGTGGTGAATCTCTTCTTGGAGACGCTGGGGCAGCAGCACAGTGCGCGGTGACGACCCCTTCGTCTGATCGACCGACAGACGCACCTCGTCCTTGATGCTCCCATCTGTGTTGAGCACATCAGAAATCTTCAGCGCAGCGACCTCACCCACGCGCATCCCACTCAAGTGAGTGCACAGCAGCATGGCTTTATTGCGCGATGCGTGTTTGTGGTTGGCGACATAAAGCAAAACCTTACGCATTTCCTTTTCATTGAGAACTTTGGCTTGAGACATGACTTTCCTTACGAATTAATGAATTACTATACTTTTATAGTATTACCTTTGATTTGGTTGGACAAGCCTCTTGACAAAAAATAATATCGCTTTGGAAATCAATGGCTTACCTCACAATCAACGACTTTGTATATTCTTGTTGATTCTCTATTTATCAAAAAATAAGCACTTTCAGAAATTTGTTACGAATGGAACGGATCGACAAGTGTCTGAATTGAGACAAAAAGCGAAAAAGCGGCGAATGGGCGAATTGGTCTGTCAAAAACCGTTGTTTTAGAGCGTTTATTTGTAGGTTTTTGTTTCGAGGTGATAAATACTTGCGAGTTGCGATGAAGTTGCTAGTGAGTCGCAAAAGGAGTTAAAGAAAGAAGTTGCTTGTTTCATGTTGCATGTCGCTCGTGACATGTCACTCGTTACTGATTTGAAACAAATGAGTAACTATGGACAAAAACAAGTGACAGAAGCGATAAGCGCGACTTGTGACATGAAACACGAGACATGCGACATGCGACAGCGACGCTTTTTTTGAAAAGAACTCCGAATGCGACTGACGCAACAGCAGCAACTGAAGCGACAGACACACAAGCAACCTCCGCAACTCAGCATAAATCAATGAAAGGAAATATATGCTGAGCACAGACAATGAAATTGAAATCGCGGTGAGACTATACGAAAACAAGTTCTACGGAACGACATACGGAAAAGGGCTGTATCGCAAAGCGATCTATAACGGATCGATTGACTTACAACAACCCACAGTCAAATATGTCATTGATCTATTTAGTTTTGATGATTGGAGTAATCAAGCAAAGACTGATGAACAAATGGCTTATGTTAGAAAGACCGACTCATTCAGAGATAAGTTATTCAGTTGGATATACAGATACGAAAAAGACACAAAGACCAAGACTCTAGTAGACGGGTTTTGTGCAATGGACATGATTTCAAACGACATCATCGTTATTGTCGATGATAAAGAAGTCAGCATTCAGAATGAATGGGAAGTAACAGCCAAGCCATGCAAACAAGCAATGAATGGGCACAAAGCGCCTACATTGCTTGCGACTAATGCTGATTTGTCTGAATGGAAGAAATAACTATCGATTACCGAAAGTTATCTGAGCACAATCAAATTTCTGACACTGCAAAAGGCTAGGAATTTATTAATCACGGCAATAAAGTAGAGACTCATTAGTCGACCCTGCAAAACCCCTGCAACCCGCATGAACACTAGCTTTTTTGTAC
>JBAWZD010000007.1:0-1858 GCA_037143195.1 bacterium
GGATAACATATCTTTGATTCCCTTAAAAAGAAGGTTCGCTTGATTATTCAGTTCCCCTTTCTGAAAAGGTAATGGACGACAATTGATACACGCGGCAATTCCCACCCGAACCGTGAGCATTCCGACTGCAAGCGCGTTTGCGAATGTGACAGATAGACGACTTAATAACGTATGTCCGAGCAAATTCGAACCTGCATCCACCACAAGATCAGAAAATCCTGCAAATGCCACTGTTGAAAGAATCCGAGAGAATAACCGTAATGATCCTAAAAGCCCAGGACGATACCCATAGAGGTTCGCAATATCTCGTACCATCACTATTGTACGCCATGCGACGATTGCCATATCAACAACAGCAACAGGACTAATTGCTGTTCCCCAGAGCGTCTGTTGCGCCGTTTTACTGATCAACCTTTCAGCTTCCTGGTCGATATGCACGAAAATCCCTTTTCGAATTTCTTCAAGGAGATCGCATTTATCAATAGTAACCTGCATTCGAGACAGAAAGGCTTGCACACCCTCACGAACAGCCTCCAACTGGTGTTCTTCATATTTCTTTATAATACTATTGGCATACTCAAGAACAGTATTGCGGTCGGAATCTGAATTTAATGTTGCCCCAATCCTTGCAAGCTCAGAACCGTCATCCACACGGATATAATCTTGAAACATTCTAAAAATAACAATCCCAACACTACTCGCCAAGGTGATTATGCAGATAAGGTAGAACCACCCGACCCCTATTCCAAAATGTGTCATGGACTGATAGGCTTCAAGTGAATTTTTGAGGAGTATCAGCATGATAATGCCCACAAGAGAAATACTTACGCTCCAAAAGAGCAAAGACAAACGTTGATTGTCAGCAGCGGGAAGAAAATACTGAGGATTGACAATTGGTGTATCTTCCGTAGAAGTCTCTGTTTTTGGAAGTTCGACAGGTATTGTTGTTTGTATGCGCTTATCATCCACCGGAATATATTCTTGTGAAACGTCTTCAGGAATAGGGGTTTCCTTGTGTAGCTTTACTTGTACAGGGATGAATTCAGGAATCGTATCGTGTTTCATGATATTCTCATCTATAAGTAGTCTTGCAAAATATGTCCAAGTAACTGGTCGAGATTGATATGCGGAACAGGAGTCCCTTCTTTTGACGGAAACTTAATTGGCAGAAAACTATATGAACGATAGTCGTCAGGTTTCCATGCATCTTCAGAAGGAAACTTTGGTGGCACTGGACGGGCACGCCAATCAGCAAGACCTTTATCCTGATGTCCTAACACAATCCCACGAAGTCGAATATCTTCTTTGTTTTCATCTGAAAAAGATTCGGTACTCCGGATAGAAGAAATATATGTTTTGATGATTTTGGCATTGGCATTAGGGCCAAGAATAGCCTGTTGAACCTTGTCAACGAGATCAGCAACCAACTGTGTCAGATTTTCATGATAACCTGGAATCGCATGATCTGCTTTTGTGGCGACAAAAATTGTTTTTTCTATTTTTTCCAACGATAAAAATGTCGGGAGATGCTTTGATAAGGGGCGCAATGGCCGAATGAACTTCCGAATGCTGCCATACTTAAAACGCCCTAACACTCCCTCAATACAGCGACGATGATCATTGTATGATCCCATCCCCCAATTCAATATTTGAAGCACATCAAGGAGAACGACTTGAACATTAGCTCGCCGAAAACATTTCGTATAAAACGGAAAGATGTAGTCGTTGCGGAATTGTAAATATCGGCGTTCAAACTCGGAAAAGAGTGCATGATCTTGGTGGAATGATAGAATATGTCGTTTTTGAGTCGAATTAGGCATAGGTAAAGGACAAAAATTGACAAATTCTTGTTTTGATG
>JBAWZD010000008.1:0-1645 GCA_037143195.1 bacterium
TTGAATGAAAAAGAAAAAGCAAGAAGATATAGGGAACACATAAGATCGATCGTAATTTGGCATCACAGAGGCAGAAAAAAGGTCTATACTGATAGAAAAACTGCTGAAAGAACACAAAACTGGGCATAGCAAATAAACGGGACGGATTTTCTTGCAGAAGAAAATGCAATGCCCGCTAAGCGGAACGAACGTAGCGCTGTCCGGCCTACAAACGGGTTTATTTACGCTTTAGTAATGCTGGCTTCAGGCACACTTCATCGGGTGGAATTGGTGAGAGTGCAAGAGTTGTCAGCAGTTTTTTGTATTTCTCGGCAGTCATTAGATCAAAAGGTGTAAGATTGTCGAACATTTCTCTGGCAATGCTGTTCACATGACAGGACACCGTATGGATATCTTCGTTGGAAAGCTTGCGAAACGACGTACCCTTAGGCAAGATTCTGCGGATAAGGACGTGGTTTTTCTCTACCTGAGCCTTTTGCCAGGATGCCTGTGGATCACAGTAGAAGAGTCTTGTTCGCCTGGCTTCGTTCTCGCAGAATTCCAGTCTATGAGCTCCTTTGAATTCAACTCCGTTGTCGGTTAAGATGACGGAAAAAAGCTGTCGGAAGGTCTCTAGGCCTAAGTGCAAGGTCAGCCAGTTAAAGATGTCCTCGACGCTTTGTTGTGTTCCGTCTTTCATGAGAAAAATCAACATGAAGTTGTTCTCACGAAAAATCATGGTTAGAAGCGTTTGCTTGCTACCTCGAGCACCTTTGACCGTATCCATTTCAACGATTGTTGTCTTCGGATGAAGTTCGATATAGCTTTTGAAATCTTCAATTGTTCGGCCCCGGCGGTACTGGTACTCGAACTTCATCAAGACTTTCTGCTGGCGTCGCTGACGGTACATTACCTTCTTTGGAAGATCAAGATTCTTCACTTCAAACGCATTGCAGTCAATGTAATTGTAGATCGTCCGTTCAGACAGACCGATTTTGCCAGCATGGGTAGCAAAGATATGGTTGAGCGACTGTCCCTTTTGAAGAAGAGGAGCAATCAGATTATTAATTTCCAAAAGCTTCTCCACAGATGTCCGCAACCCGCTTCTGGCACTGCTCAAATCATCCAGGTATCTGGCATGTGCGCGATGGGCCGTATAGTAGGCGTGATTGCGCTGACAACTCTTCTCCGATTTGCATGTCGTACATACATAGGGCGGCCTTGAAAGGTTTTCACAATGCACGGATTCGTATTGTTTGCATAGATTTCTACAATCGTATTCCGTACAGAACTTACAACGACTGAAGCAGGTGTAATGACTTTCCGAATCACAGAGGTTTCTCCTAAGACAGCTTCGGAAGAAGATGCAGTCATGAGAGAAATTCTGAGTTCGCTCGACAAAGCATCTGTGTTTTCGAATCTCTCTGGCAATAGTGGAGGCAGATCGACATAGTTTCCTCGCAATAGCTGCAAAAGAAAAGTCTTGTGCAATACATCGCTCGATGACAGCCCTGTCGGTCAAGGTGAGGTGCTTTCCCATAACACTCCTTTCTTGCCGGACAGCACCTCTTGCATTATCTCTTCTTGCTTTTCAATTTGCAAAACTAAATGCTTGTTTGCAAAACCAAAAGTAAAGAGAAAATAGCGTTTAATTTTTCATTCAAGG
>JBAWZD010000009.1:0-1325 GCA_037143195.1 bacterium
TAAGAATATATTTGCCATGCTGTGAGATGAGGGCGTCAGGCATCCGAACTCGCAGCGTAATGCTTCCATCTTCAGCTAGACTTGGCGTACAGGTTTGATTGCCGTTCGACTCGTCTTTAGATCCTAGGATAAAGATCTCGCTACTGCGGGCTTCCTGCCAATCGCGCTTCCATTCTTCATGTGTTGCATAGCCGTTTTTTTCGAGATGAAATTGCGCGGCAAAGAGTTTTTTAGAGCCGAAGCAGAGGGAGATTTTTTTTTGTTCTTTAGCAACTTCGAGTTCTTGGAGTCTTTTTCGAAGCATTTCTAATCGTCTGTTCTTCTGATGTCTTGTCGCTTTGCTTTTGATCTTAGGAATTTTTTCTTCCAGAGACTTGATTTGTTGTTTTTTGAGTTCAATGAGCTGAATGTGACGTTTGGAAATAGAATCGACTTTTCCCTCAAGCTCTACTCGAACAGCATTGAATTGCCGAGCGGTGATGCCAAATCGAACAAGATAGGAGCTTTTAAGGTCTTTTGGGGTTTTTCCTCTTGCCAAATCGGCGAAAAGGTTCCGTTCTACTTGAGACATCAAACAAGCGTAGTCGGCAAAGGGGACATCGGGGTTAGCTGGAACCCGAGTTTGATAGGTACGGATAGTTTCAGACATTTTCTGCAGCTTGTTTTAAAGCTTGTAGAAGTTTTTGGTTCTTTCTAGATCGAGCTCCGTAAAGGCGTGCTGAAAACACTGTGATGATCTCCAAAACATCTGGCACGAGATCATCTTCAAAAGAGCTTTCTTCCGATCGGTTCATAATCACAACTTCAATACCAAATTGTTCACAGAGAGAAAACACCAACTCAGATCCAAACCGTAAGAGACGATCCTTGTGCGTTAAAACAAGACGATCCATTTTCCCAGAACAAATATTTTGAATCAACTTCTTAAGGCCCCGCTTTTGGAAGTTCAAGCCGGAGCCGAGATCTTGGATCATTTCATAGGTCCATCCGTTTGCGCTGCAGAAACTTTGTAATACCTGAGCTTGTCTCTCCAAATCGTTCTTTTGGTCGTGGCTGGAGACTCTTGCGTAGGCCAGAGTGAGCTTCTTTGAGTTGATGTTTAGAGACGTTTTGCCTAGAAGTTTAGATAAATCGAATCGACGATGCCCTCGAGCTGTTCGTTCAACAACAATCTTCCCTGCCCGTTCCCATCGACGAAGCGTGTCTTGAGACACCCCCAATTGTTTAGCTGCCACTCCAATGCTTGCTTTCATAGGATGAAATTTTATGCAAAATACATAGAATTGTCAAGATTTTCTTAGATTTTTTGCAGCAGTTGGCAACCC
>JBAWZD010000010.1:0-1258 GCA_037143195.1 bacterium
CTCTGCTACAATTTCGAATAGTTTGATAAGATAGAGTAAAACCGAAAGGAAAGAAATATTATGTCAAGCAACCGGCAAAAATACGACGAGGAATTCAAAAAAAATGCAGTGAGACTCAGTTGCGCGAGCAACAAAACAATAAAAGCGATTGCTGATGACTTGGGAGTTGCCGAGAGCGTGTTGTATCGTTGGAGGAAAAGATACACTCCGCAAGGCGATAAAACGCAATATGCCACCATGGAAGAAGAAAACAGATCGCTCAGGCTTGAGCTAGCTGAGCTGCGAATTGAGCGTGACATGTTAAAAAAAGCGGCGGCCTACTTTGCCAAGAACCAAAAGTAAAGGCGAAGATTAAATATGCCTTTATTATGGAACATTCCGAATACTCGGTGGCAAAGTGGGCCAAAATGCTTCAAGTATCGTTGTCTGGATACCACGCTTATCTAAAAGGACACGAACATAAGGCACAAGTCGAACGAGTGTATCGGGATAAAATTTTGGAATTGTTCGAAGACAGCCGCAGAACGTATGGAGCAGATAGGATTTGTGGTTTGCTGAGGGAAAACGGATACAAAGCTTCATTTGATCGCGTAAAGGCGTTAATGGAAGAAATGGGGCTGGTATCAATACACCGACGACGACGGCAGCGAAGCCTTACTGACAGCAGGAAGGCGCGCGGAGAAGGGTATGAAAATTTGGTTAAGGGTATGAAAATAATAGAGCCGTTTCAAGTTATTTCTAGCGACATTAGCTATATACGCACGGATGAAGGGTTCGGTTATATATGTCAAATTCGAGACGTGGTGAGTAATATCGTTTTAGCCCAACGTATGGCTGATAATATGCGCAGTGAATTGGTTACAGACACACTCAAACAGGCACGTAAGCGTTGGAAGCTAGCCGAAGGTACAATATTTCACAGCGATCGCGGAAGCCAATACACGTCGGAAGCAGTAATGTCTTTGTTGCAAAAATCCGGCTTAAAACAGAGTTTTTCCCGAGTCGGTATGCCCGGTGACAACGCCTGGAGTGAAAGCTTTTTCGCAAACATGAAAAAAGAGCAGGTACATTGGACGCACTTTAAAACGATAGCCGAAGCTAAGGATGTATTGTTTGAGTATATCGAGGTATTCTACAACCGCAAAAGAGTGCAAAAAAGACTTGGATATCTCAGCCCAATGCAGTGGCTCAAACAACGTAATAATAAAGATCTAAAACTTGTGGCTTAGCAAACTGTCCGAAAAAGTGTTGACGACCC
>JBAWZD010000011.1:0-1187 GCA_037143195.1 bacterium
CATCAAGATACGAGTCACATAATATAATTCGATTTTTGCACAGTACGCACCATCACGCACTACTGTCGAACGAAGCGTTTGACACACACTCGACAACAGAAAAAATAATTCATCGTTATGTTCCTCTCCTGCGACAAGCCGTGTCACAAGCGAAGATATTCGCGCAATTACCTGTTCACGTTCAGGGAAACACAAAATATCAGTATTCGAATCCACCGGCACAGCCGTCGTAATCCGCCATATTTCTTTTCCACGAACCAAATCTACTTTTGCATGAGAAAAATTCTGCAATGTAAACCGAAGTTTCGAAGAGAGCTTGCGTACGCCTTGAGCTTTTGCACGAACAAGTCCAAGACCGGTCGCGTACAAAACAATGATTTTCGAGTCTTCTCCTGTCTGATAACTCCCAAGGATAAACGCGTCAGTGTGATAAATATGATGCATAGTATATACACAGTATTACACGAGCACGAGTGTGTCATCGGTACGAATTTTTTCTAAATCTGACATCGTATCAATATCAAGACGAACTGCATGCTCGATGATAGCGCGAGTTGTTGCAATACAGATATTAAGCGCATCCTCTTCAAAAGCAATATTAGCCTTTACGTGTGCTTCGTCGTTGTAGCCATTAAATTCATAAAATGCTCGTGAGGCCTGACTCAACGAATCATACAATATACGAGCTGCTGCCCCAACGAATACGAGATTTTCGTGAATCACATATAATTCAACACCAGACTTTTCTCGAATGGTCTGATTTTTCTGCCAACCAACATGCAACTCAACCGAACCCTCAAACGCCTTTATCATTCGCGTCAGAGTTTCGCTGAGGCCCATAAAATACCCTTTGTCATTTTTTGCTGGCGGAATAAAAATACGTTTTGTATCAATGTGAATTTGCACAGCGGAATCGGATTGTTTTGCGAGTTCATTGTCACGACGAAAACCCTCAATTGTCGCAAGTACATTTTTGAGAGCTTCATCTATTTTTGCAGTGTATTCAGCATACAGTGATTCTCCATACGCACGACGAATATCGACAGATTCTTCCATATACTAATTTTATCGCACTAATCTGTTTTTTGCACGTGTTATTTTTCTTCAAAAAATCGATACACAGCTTCTTCGAGTCCAGCGATATCATGTACGACATCAAATGGATTCCCGGCAAGCAAGGTCTCCTC